>CAMLHB010000185.1 GCA_946479725.1 uncultured Actinomycetes bacterium
GTGCGGCTCGGCCGACCTGCTGGAGGCGCTCGGGGTCAACGTTGAAATCGAGCCGGCGCAGGTCGGCAGCTGCATCGACGAGGTCGGCTTCGGCTTCATGTTCGCGCCCAAGCACCACGCGGCGATGAAGCACGTCGTTCCCGCCCGCAAAGCGCTCGGGGTGCGGACGGTCTTCAACTTCCTCGGCCCGCTGACCAACCCGGCCGGCGCCGACCGGCAGCTGCTCGGGGTCGCCGACCGCCACTTCCAGGAGACGATCGCCGAGGCGCTGATCGGCCTCGGCAGCGAGCGGGCCCTGGTCGTCTCCGCCGAGGACGGGCTCGACGAGCTCTCGCTCTCCGCCCGGACGCGGGTGATCGAGGTCGCCGACGGGCGCACCTCGGAGTGGTTCGTCGAGCCGGGCCAGCTCGGCCTGGCGCCGGCGGAGCTGGAGCGGGTCTCCGGCGGCACCCCCGAGGAGAACGCCGCGGTCACCCGCCGCGTCCTCGCAGGCGAGCCCGGGCCTCATCGCGACCTCGTCCTGCTCAACGCCGCCGCCGCCCTCTACGTCGGCGGGCTCGCCGCCGACCTCTCGGAGGGGGTCGGCAAAGCCGCCGAGTCAATTGACTCCGGAGCGGCCGCGAACGTGCTCGAGCGCCTGATCGCGGCAACGGCCGCTCCGGCTCTTTAGGCTTTCCGGGTCAAGTGGGAATGATGGAGCAGCTCATCGCCGGGGCCCGGGAGGGGGTGGAGGCGCGTCGCCGCGACCTCTCTCAAGCCGATCTCGAATCGCGCCTTTCGGCGCGGGGCGAGGACCGTCCCTTCAACGAGGCCCTGGTCCGACCCGGGCTTTCGGTGATCGCCGAGTTCAAGCGCCGCTCGCCCAGCGCCGGGCAGATCGCCCGCGACGAGGTCGAGGTCGCCGCCCAGGTCGCCGCCTACGAGCGCGGCGGCGCCGCCGCGCTCTCGGTCCTCACCGACGAGCCGCACTTCGGCGGCTCGCTCGCCGACCTGCGAGCCGCCCGCGCCGCTTCCAGCCTGCCAATCATCCGCAAGGACTTCGTCGTCGACCGCTACCAGCTCTACGAGGCGGCGGTGAACGGCGCCGACGCCGTGCTGCTGATCGTCGCCGCGCTGGGCGACGACGACCTTCGCTCGCTCTACGAGGAGGCCCGGGCGATCGACCTCGACTGCCTGGTCGAGGTCCACGACGGCGAGGAGCTGGAGCGGGCGCTTGAGGCCGGAGCCGAGGTGATCGGGATCAACAACCGCAACCTCGACGACATGAACGTCGACGTCGCCACTACCTTCGAGCTGATGCCGAACGTCCCGGCCGGGAAGACGGTGGTCGCCGAGAGCGGCATCTCCGGACGCCAGGAGCTGGAGGAGCTCGACCGGGTCGGGGTCGACGCGGTGTTGATCGGCGGCGCCCTGATGGCCGCGCCCGACCCCGAGCACAAGGTCCGCGAGCTGACCGGGCCCGACGAGAGCACCCGGGAACACCTCGTTTAGGAAAAATTTGAAGAGCATTTAGGGACGGAAGAGCCGCGGCCGTCATCCTCTTGCCCTATGTCCAACTTCAGCCAGAAGCTTCGCAGCCCGTTCGCCTCCGCTCTGCTCGGCGGCCTCGTCGTCGCCGTCCTCGGCTGGATCGCGATCGCCGCCGGCGCGATCCACTCCGACGGCGGCACGACCACGACCGTCGCGACGCCGATCACGGCACCGGTAGACAACAAGTCCGAAGAAGGGTCGGCCAATGTCGTCAACCAGATCTACAAGTCCGACGGCGACGGGGTCGCCTTCATCGAATCCCAGCTCGAACCGACTGAAACCGAAAGCTTGAACCCCTTCGGCGAAGTCGAACCCGAATCCGGCGGCGTCGCCACCGGCTCGGGCTTCGTGATCGACGACGAAGGGCACCTCCTCACCAACAACCACGTGATCGAAGGCGCCAGCAAGGTCACGGTCAAACTCGGCGACTCCGAAAAGACCTACCAGGCCGAAGTCGTCGGCGCCGATCCCGGCACCGACATCGCCCTGCTCGAGGTTCACGCCCCGGCCGACCAGCTGCACCCGCTGACGCTCGGCAAGTCGGCTCAGGCGGAAGTCGGCGACCCGGTGGTGGCGATCGGCAACCCCTTCGGGCTCGACCGCACGGTCACCAGCGGCATCGTCTCCGCCCTGCAGCGGCAGATCGAAGCCCCGAACGGGTTCTCGATCTCCCACGTGATCCAGACCGACGCGGCGATCAACCCCGGCAACTCCGGCGGGCCGCTGATCAACGCCAGCGGCGAAGTGATCGGGATCAACGCCCAGATCGCCACCGGTGGCGGTGGGGGCGGCAACGTCGGCATCGGCTTCGCGATCCCGATCGACACCGTCCGCGCCGAGATCGAGCAGCTGAAGACCAAGGGCGAAGTCGAACACGCCTTCATCGGGATCAGTGGCGGCACCGTCACCTCCGAACTCGCCAAGGCGCTGAACCTGCCGGTCGACGAAGGGGTGATCGTCCAATCCGTCGTCAAGGACGGGCCGGCTGACAAGGCCGGGCTCGAAGCGGGCGGGACCTCGGCGACCATTAACGGGCAGGAAGTCCGGCTTGGCGGCGACATCATCACCGAAGTGGACGGGACGAAGCTGAAGTCGATGGAACAGCTCGTCGAAATCATCCAGGAACATCAGCCTGGAGACGAACTCGAACTGAAGATCATCCGGGACGGGAACGAGAAGACGGCGCACGTGACGCTGGGGACTCAGCCGGCGGAAAACAACGGCGGGTAGCGGTAGGGGTTGGGACGGTCCCCACCCCCTCCTCACTCAACTTGCTCGGGTGAGGCGTGGGTGGGCCGTCCGAGATCGTTTCTGCCCGAGAAGTACAAGCCGTTCGGAGGGGGTGGGGACCGTCCTTCGCGTACGCTGGGGTTGTGCGGGTCAAGTTCTGTGGCATAACGAATCTCGATGACGCGGCTGAGGCTGTGCGGCTTGGGGCTTGGGCTGTTGGGTTGATTCATTTCCATGGCAGTCCTCGGGATGTGGATCGGGGTGTGGCGGCGGAGATTGCTGCTGCTTTTCGGCGCAAGTGCGAGGTGGTGGGGGTCTTTGTGAATCCCACGCTGGATGAGGTGGCGAAGGCCGTGGAGGACGAGGGGTTGACGATGGTGCAGTTGAACGGGGCGGAGGGGGCTTCGTTCTGTGCTGAGGTGAAGCGGCGGACGGGGTTGAAGGTTGCCAAGGCGGTGCATGTCGCCAGTGCCGCCGACATTCATGCCGCGGAGGCTTTTCGGACCGACTTTCACCTCTTCGACCGCAGGGGCAAGGGGATGTGGGGCGGGACCGGGGAGAGCTTCGATTGGGAGCTGCTGCGGGGCCATCGCTCGGAAGTCCCGGCGATCCTGGCCGGCGGGCTGCGGCCGGAGAACGTGGCGCGCGCGATCGACGTCACCCATCCCTACGCGGTCGACGTCGCCAGTGGGGTCGAGCTCGAGCCCGGGCGCAAGGACCATGCCGCGATGGAGGCCTTCTTCGAGGCCGCGAACTCGGTCGGCGCCAGCGCATGAGCGCGATCGAGGAGAGGTTCGGGCCCTACGGGGGCCGCTACGTTCCTGAGACGCTGATCCCGGCGCTCGACGAGCTCACCGCCGCCTGGGCGGAGGCGCGCGCGGACGAGGAGTTCATGGGTCGGTTGCGGCAGCTGCGGCGGGACTTCATCGGCCGGCCGACGCCGCTCTACCTGGCCGAGCGGCTCTCCGAGCGGGTCGGCTCGCGGGTCTACCTGAAGCGCGAGGACCTCGCCCACACCGGCGCCCACAAGATCAACAACGCCGTCGGCCAGGCGCTGCTGGCCAAGCGGATGGGCAAGCCGCGGGTGATCGCCGAGACCGGTGCCGGCCAGCACGGCGTGGCGACGGCGACCGCCTGCGCCCTGCTCGGGCTCGAATGCGTCGTCTACATGGGAACCGAGGACATCCGCCGCCAGGCGCCGAATGTCGAGCGGATGAAGCTGCTGGGGGCCGAGGTGGCGCCGGTCGAGGCCGGGGCCCGGACCCTGAAGGAGGCGGTCAGCGCCGCGATTCGCGACTGGGTCGCCAACGTCGCCACCACTCACTACGTGATCGGCTCGGCCGTCGGCCCGGCGCCGTATCCGGCGCTGGTGCGCGACCTGCAGCGGGTGATCGGCGAGGAGGCCCGGGAGCAGGCGCTGGCGGCCGAGGATGCGCTGCCGGCCCGAGTGATCGCCTGCGTCGGCGGCGGCTCCAACGCGATTGGCATCTTCACGCCCTTCGTCGACGACGCCGAGGTGGCGCTGGTCGGGGTCGAGGCTGCGGGCGAGGGTCTCGACACGCCCCGGCACGGCGCCTCCCTGCAGGGCGGCGTCAAGGGCGTCCTACATGGCTCGCTCTCCTCCGTGATCGCCGACGAGGAGGGCCAGATCCTCGAGGCTCACTCGATCTCGGCCGGGCTCGACTACCCGGGCGTGGGACCCGAGCATGCCCAGCTGCGCGACAGCGGCCGCGCCAGGTACGTGGCGGTGACCGACGAGCAGGCGCTAGGCGCGTTCCAGGAGCTGGCGCGCCTGGAGGGGATCATCCCGGCGCTTGAGTCCTCGCATGCGATCGCCTGGCTGATGGAGAACGCCCTTGAGGGCGACGGCTTCGACGTCCTCTGTCTCTCGGGCCGAGGCGACAAGGACATGGCTGAGGCCACGGCTCGTTTGAAGCCGCCTGGGGAGGTCTTGCCTTGAGCGGCGGTGGGGCAGCCGGGTGAGGGCCGGCGGACAAAACCGGGGAGGGGGCGGCGCCCCCCACCCCGCGGCCCCGGCCGCATCCGGCGAGGAACCGAATTCGGCG
>CAMLHB010000186.1 GCA_946479725.1 uncultured Actinomycetes bacterium
CGGAGGCAACGGGGCCGCGGGTCCTGTCTCCGATTCCGGACTCTCCCTAGCGGGAGAGTCCTCGGAATCGTCGCCACCCGCGGCAGAGACGGAGAAAGCTGACGCCGAGTCCTCCGAGGAGGCGGCTGAGGTAGCCGCCTCGGCTGGTGCGGAGGCCGAGAAAGAGGCACCGGTGCAGCCGGCGGAGGGTGAGCAGTCGTGAGCAAGGTGAAGGTTCGGCAGGTTCGCTCCGCGGCGAAGACGAATCCCAACCAGAAAGCGACTTTGAAGGCGCTGAAGCTGGGGCGGATCGGTAAATCGGTGGAGCTCAAAGACTCCGAGCAGCTGCAGGGGCAGCTGCGGGTCGTCTCCCATCTCGTCGAGGTCGACGGTGGCTGAGAAAGCCGACAAAAAAGCTGAGAAAGGCACCCCGCGCAGCGAGCAGATCGGCCTCCACAACCTGAAGCCGAAGCCTGGCTCGAAACGTCCGCGCAAGCGGATCGGTCGCGGTGAGGGCAGCGGTCTCGGCAAGACCTCGGGCCGCGGCCACAAGGGCGCCGGCTCCCGCTCGGGCGCCAAGAGCAAGGCCGGCTACGAGGGTGGGCAGAACCCGATCCACATGCGGATGCGAAAGCTTCGCGGCCCGCACAAAAAGCAGTCGATGCCCTTCGAGAACTTCCGCACCAAGACCCAGCCGGTCAACCTCTCCGACCTCGAGGACCGCTTCGACAGCGGCGCTGAGGTCACTCCGGCGAGTCTGCGCGAAAAGGGTCTGGCGAAGCGGAAGGACCCGGTCAAGGTCCTCGCCCGTGGCGAGATCAAGAAGAAGCTCGTGGTCCACGCGCATGCGTTCAGTGCGGCCGCCAAGGAGAAGATAGAAGCGGCCGGCGGTTCCTGTCACACTCTGGAGCCGTAATGCTCAAAACCATTCTCAACGCCTTCAGCGTTGCGGACATCCGCAAGAAGCTGGCCTTCACGGCGGCGATGCTGGCGCTGTACCGGCTCGGGTCCTACATTCCTGCTCCCGGCGTCAATTCCGATGCCGTCAAGGAAATCTCCGAAAACTTCTCCGGCTCGGGAGTTCTTCCCTTCCTCAACCTCTTCTCCGGCGGCAGCCTCTCGCGCTTCAGCCTATTCGCGCTGGGGATCATGCCCTACATCACCGCCTCGATCATCCTGCAGCTGCTGACGGTCGTCGTGCCGTCGCTGGAGCGCCTGCAGAAAGAGGGCGAAGTCGGGCAGCAGAAGATCACCCAGTACACGCGCTACCTCACCGTCGGCCTCGCCTTCGGCCAGTCGATCGGCTACGTCTTCCTCTTCGACTCATTCAGCAGTGGCCGCACCAGCGTCGTCGGGAACCTCACCTTCCCGCGCCTGTTCCTGATCGTCACCTGCCTCACCGCCGGCTGCACCCTGCTGATGTGGCTGGGCGAGCTGATCACCCAGCGCGGGATCGGC
The DNA here is from genome assembly GCA_946479725.1 of uncultured Actinomycetes bacterium. The sequence goes on from CAMLHB010000186.1 coordinate 1,438, forward strand.
AACGGCATCTCGCTGATGATCTTCGCCTCGATCGCCTCGTCGATCGTCCCGGGCCTCACCAAGTGGTGGAACAACCCCGACCAGGTCTTCATCGTGATGATGCCCTTCATCGCCCTCGCGGTGATCGTCGCGATCGTCTTCGTCCAGGAGGGTCAGCGGCGGATCCCCGTCCAGTACGCGAAACGGGTCGTCGGCCGCAAGATGACCTCCGGCGGCTCCACCTACCTGCCGCTGCGGGTCAACATGGCCGGCGTCATCCCGGTCATCTTCGCCGCCTCGATCATGGCCTTCCCGGCGACGCTCGGGCAGATGATCAACACCCCGACCGCGCTCAACTTCGCCGCCTTCTTCAGCCCCAACAGCTGGCCCTACGTGGTCGGCGAGATCTTCTTCATCATCATCTTCACCTACTTCTACACGGCGGTCACCTTCAACCCGGTCGACCAGGCCGACAACTTGAAGAAATACGGCGGCTTCATCCCCGGCGTGCGCCCGGGCCGGCCGACCGCCGAATACCTCGACCGGATCCTCTCCCGGCTCACCTTCCCCGGCGCCCTTTACCTGGGCGCGGTGGCGGCGCTGCCGACGATCCTGATCAGCCAGACGGCGGCCAACTTCTACTTTGGCGGCACCTCGATCCTGATCGTGATCGGAGTAGCTCTAGATACGGTCAAGCAGCTCGAGGCCCAACTCATGATGCGCAACTACGAGGGCTTTTTGAAATAGGCTCTCCGGATGCCTGAGCTGAATCTCGTCCTGCTCGGCCCTCCCGGGTCCGGCAAGGGGACGCAGGGGGAGCGTCTGAATGAAGACCTGCGGTTGCCGTACTACGCGACCGGGGACATCCTCCGCGGCGCGGTGCGGGAGGAGACCGAGCTGGGGAAGACCGCGAAGGAGTACATGGACCGCGGCGACCTCGTGCCGGACGAGGTGATCGTCGGCGTGATCGCCGAACGGATCGACTCCAGCGAGGCGCTCGACGGCTTCATCCTCGACGGCTTCCCCCGCACCACGCCCCAGGCGGAGGCGCTCGACGCGAAGCTCTCCGAGCTGGGGCGGGCGGTGACGGCGGTGCTGCTGATCGACGTCTCCGACGACGAGGTCGTGCGCCGGCTCGGCGGCCGCCGCACCTGTGAGGCCAACGGGCACGTCTTCCACGTCGAGTTCGAACCCCCCGAGCAGGAGGGCGTCTGTGACATCGACGGGTCGCCGCTGATCGTCCGCGACGACGACAAGCCCGAGGTCATCCGCAAGCGCCTCGAGACCTACCACGAGAAGACCGAGCCGCTGGTCACCTACTACGACGACCGCGGCGTCCTGCGCCGGATCGCCGGCGAGGCGGCGCCCGACGAGGTAGCCGACCAGGTTCGCCGCACCCTCGCGACGATGCGGATGGAGCAGGACGAGGCCGTCTGAATCGGGTTCGCCGGCTTACCGGCAGCGACCATTAGCGTGTACCGAATGATCATCAAGAAGACCCCAGCCGAGGTCGAGAAGATGGCAGCCTCCGGCGAGATCCTCATCCGCTGCCTGCGCATGCTCGCCTCCAAGGCGCGGCCCGGGATCACCACCGGGGAACTCGACGCGGCGGCGGAGAAGTTCATCCGCTCGCAGGGCGCCACCCCGGCCTTCAAGGGCTACCGGGGCTTCCCCGGTTCGATCTGCGCCTCGCCGAACTCGATGGTCGTCCACGGCATCCCCGGCGCCTACGAGCTGAAGCGCGGCGACGTGATCTCCGTCGACGTCGGCGTGGTCAAGGACGGCTGGGTTTCCGACGCGGCGATGACGCTGCCGATCGGCTCGGTCAGCCCCGAGGCCCAGAAGCTGCTCGACGTCACCAAAGCCTCGCTCTTCGCCGGGGTCGACCAGATGCGGCCCGGCAACCACCTCGGCGACGTCTCCAACGCGATCCAGCGCACGGTGGAGATCGAGGGCCTCTCGGTCATCCGCACCCTGGTCGGCCACGGGATCGGCCGCGACATGCACGAGGAACCGCAGGTCCCCAACTTCGGCGACCCCGGCAAGGGGCCGGAGCTGGAGGAGGGGATGGTGCTGGCGATCGAGCCGATGGTCAACGCCGGCGGTCCGCTGGTGGCGATGGGCGACGACGGTTGGTCGGTCTACTCCGAAGACGGCTCGCTGGCCGCCCACTTTGAGTTCACCGTCGCGGTGACCCCGGACGGACCGCGGATCCTCACCCCCTGGCACGAGCAGTCCGACTAGCCGCAGAGCCAGGCGGGTAGTCTCTCCCTTGCGGTGGGGCGCCGCGACGGAAGGAGAGGTCTCTTGCTGGTTCGAAGCTGTGCTCGCCCCGTGCTCTCGCTGCTGGTCGCGCTGCTCGTCTGCGCCGCCGCGGCCCCGCTCGCCCTGGCCGCCCCGGCCCCCTACGGGACCAACGACGCCGGCGGCTTTCGCAACGTGCTGCCGCCGGGGGAGAACGGCACCGCCAGCTTCAACGAGATCCTCGCCTTTCGCGGCCCCGGCCTGCTGCCGCCGCACTTCGCCGACCAGCAGCCGCTCTACGAAAACCTCCTCTACGGCGCCCCGACGCTGACCGAAGACCAGATCCCCAACTACTTCAAGGACGCCACCTTCGGCGTCGCGCCCGGCGAAGCCGAATCGGAAATCGAACCGCGCCCGGGGGCGACGATCGTCCGCGACAAAGCCTTCGGCGTGCCCCACGTCTACGGCGTCACCCGCGCCGACACGATGTTCGGCGCCGGCTACGCCGGGGCGACCGACCGCCTCTTCCTGATGGACGTGCTCCGCCACACCGGCCGCGCCGAACTCGCCTCCTTCCTCGGCGGCTCCAACGCCGGCGCCGACGCCAGCCAGTGGCAGTTCGCCCCCTACACCGAAGCCGATCTCGAACGGCAGCTCGCCGAAGTGCCGCAGCTGTACGGGTCGCTCGGGCAGCAGGCGGTCGACGACATCAACGCCTACGTCGAAGGGATCAACGCCTACATCGCCGCCGCCAACCTCGACCCGAAACTGAAGCCGGGCGAGTACACGCTGCTGAACAAGTCGATGGAACCGTGGAAGCCGACCGACGTGATCGCGATCGCCTCCCTGGTCGGCGGCATCTTCGGCCAGGGCGGCGGCAACGAGCTGAACTCGGCGCTGACGATGCAGTCCTTCGTCCAGCGGATGGGCAAGAAGGCCGGCCGCAAGGCCTGGGCCAACTTCCGCTCCAAGAACGACCCCGAAGCGCCGACGACGGTCTCCCAGCGCTTCCCCTACGAGACCCGCAGCGCCTTCGCCAAGAAGGGGCTGGCGCTGCCCGACAAAGGCAGCGTCCGCTTCACCAGCACCGCCAGCGCCTCGACCGCGGCCGGGCGCTCGAACGCGACCGTCGGCCAGCGCCTGCAGGAGGCGATCGAAGCGGCC
>CAMLHB010000187.1 GCA_946479725.1 uncultured Actinomycetes bacterium
CGTTGATCGAGGAGTCCTTCTCGATGTAGAGGTCCTGGGCCGGGACGTAGGCCTCGGGCTGGTAGTAGTCGTAGTAGGAGACGAAGTACTCGACCGCGTTGTCCGGGAAGAACTCGCGGAACTCGTTGCAGAGCTGGGCGGCCAGCGTCTTGTTGTGGGCGATCACCAGGCTCGGCCGCTGCACCTCGGCGATCGTCGCCGCCATCGTGAAGGTCTTGCCGGTGCCGGTGGCGCCGAGCAGGGTCTGGAAGCGGTCGCCCTCGCGCAGGCCCTCGGCCAGCCCCGCGATCGCTTTCGGTTGGTCCGCCGTCGGAGAGTAGGCGGGGTTCAGCTTGAACTCGGGCACGAAGAGAACATAGCTGGCGCATATGCTGGGCCTTCGATGAGGCTCTCGCGCGCCGCGCTTGCGGCTTTTTTCACCTTTACCGGGGTCATGCACTTCCTGCGGCCGCGCTTCTTCGAAGCGATCGTCCCCCCGGCGATCGAGCCCCAGAAGGCCGAGGTGGTGGCGATCAGCGGCGCCGCCGAGATCGCCGGCGCCGCCCTCGTCCTGCCTCCTGTCACCCGCCGGCTCGGCCGCTGGTGGCTGCTGGCGCTGCTGGTCGCCGTCTTCCCCGCCAACGTCCACATGGCGGTCAACCCGGAGCAGATTCGCGGCCTCGACATGCGCAGGTTCCCGCGCTGGGCGCTCTGGGCGCGCCTGCCGCTGCAGCCGCTGGCGATGGCCTGGGTTTGGCGTGCGACCCGGCGCTGAATACAATTAGTGACGTGGACCACCGCTCCCGCTTCTCCGTGAACCTGCGCCAGGCCCGCCTGGCCGCCGCCATCTCCCAGGAAGAGCTGGCCGAACGCTGCGAAATCCACCGCACCGAGGTCTCGCTGCTCGAGCGCGGCGGCCGCGAACCGCGACTGGGGACGATGGTCAAGCTCGCCACTGCCCTCGGCACCACCCCGGAAGCCCTCTGCTCCGGAATCAGCTGGAACCCGCAGGCGCGCGAGTTCAAGGTAGAAGACCCTCGTTAAAAACGCGGCTTCGCGCCGCCACTACCAACGCTCAGGGCAGGCCGAGCCCTTCGAGCCCACCTGGGAGGAACTGTTCGAGAAGCCCCTGGGCCGGCCCGAGGAAGCCTTCGGCGTCGCCGAGGAAGCCCTGCGCGTCGTTGATGATTTCGATCGCCTGTTCGAGCGGGATCCGCTGCAGGGTCTGCCGCAGCGGGCCCGCGATCAGCGGGCTCAGGGCACCCGCTTCTTCGGCGTCGTCGACGGCGCGGACTAGGCCGGCGCGGATCGCCTTGGCGAGCTTTTCGTCGTCGATGCCGTAGCGCTTTTCAAACCGTTCCCGCCGCTCCTTGGTGGTCAGCGCCAGCGCCAGGGTCTCGCGGGAGACCCCGAGCTGGCAGGCGGCGCCGTCGAGGGCCGAGATCGTGAACTGGTTGGCGATCTGGCCCAGCGACTGCGGGTTGCTCCAGGGGCGCGGCTTGCAGGGGTTCTGCACCTTCTCCGGCTCGTAGCTGGAGCCGCCGGCGGCGAGGTAAGCGCCGACCAGGACCAGCGCGACGACGATCGAGCCGACCACCAGCGCCGTGCCGCTGAGCCTCCCGGCTCGCCCGCTCACAGGTCGACCCTCCGCGAGAGCGCGATCGGGAACAGGGCAATCAGGCCGAGCAGCGCCGCCAGCAGGAAGGAGGTGCTGAAGGCGTGGGTGGCGCCGCGGTCGAGCTGGTCCTGCAGTTCGGACTGCAACTGCTCGACTTCGGCCCGCTGGCCCGGGTCGCTCGGCTTCGGCTCGAAAGCCGGTCCGATCGTCGGCACCTTTCCCCGCTCTTCGTCGAGCCTTTCGCTCACCTTCTCCGCCAGATCGATCTTCAGCAGCGGGTTGACCGACGAGTCGAGGATCACCGCAGTGCCGGCATTGATCGCGTCGTGGCGCTGCTGCTCGATGTCAGCGGTGAAGATCGGGGTCAGAAGCAGCAGGCCGATGACGACGCCGGCGTGGCGGGAGGAGATCGTCCAGCCGCCGTGGATCGCCTGCGGCGCCCTCCCCCCCAGCGCGGTCTCGGTCAGAGCCGAGAGAACCAGCGCCAGGCCGACTCCGACCAGGATCTGCGGCGGTACGGTCAGCGCGATCGTCGCCTTCGGCAGGAAGGCAAGACCGGCGAGCCCGCCGGAGACGAGGATCGCCCCCGCCGCCGCCCGCGAGCGCGAGTCCCCGACCAGGTCGACGAGGCGGCTGCCGAGAATCGCCGCCAGCGGCATCACCGAGACGACGACCGCCGCTTCGATCGGGCTCAGGCGCCAGCCTTCGATCAGCAGCAGCACCAGCAGGAAGAGGGCGGCGGCGATCGCTGCCGAGACCATCGCCAGGGCGAGGTTCGCCCAGAGGTGCGGCCGGCCGGTGCTGCGCACCTCCTCTTCGATCACCCGGGTCGCCGCCTCGTCCTTGGCGACCGCGAGGATCGGCACCGCCGCGACCAGCGCCAGGGGGACCTGGAGGAAGAAGATCGACTGCCAGGAAACGAGCTCGGTGAGCAGGCCGCCGGCCGCCGGGCCCAGCGCCGCCCCGGTCGCGCCCGCCGCCGCCCACACGGTCGCCGCCCGCCGCTCGGAGCCGACCGTCGCCGGCAGCAGCTCCAGCGCCGCGGTCACCGCGGCGGCGCCGCCGACCGCCTGCACGCAGCGGGCGACGATCAGGGTCGAGAGGCTGTCGGCGAGCCCGCAGGCGAGCCCGGCGCCGGCGAAGATCGCCAGCCCCACCGCCGCCGTCCGCGCCGGCCCGGCCCGCCGCGCGACCAGCGCCGCCGGCACCGCCGCCAGAGCGATCACCAGGTTGAAGGAGACCAGCACCCAGGTGACCCCGGAGACACTGGTGTTCAGTTCGCGGTAGATCTCCGGCAGCGCCAGGACGACGATCGAGGAGTCGGCGAGGACGAGGCCGACCGCCAGCGCCAGCGCCGCCGCCCTACGGGATTCCGGCATAGCCCAGCTCCGTTGCGTACTCGCGGCGGTACTCCTGGCGCTTCTCCAGCACCTCTTCGACATAGGCGCGGGTTTCCGGGAAGGGGATCGAGTCGACCGTCAGCGAGGAGCCGCCCCACTTGTCGGCGTTGCCGGGCCCGGCGTTGTAGGCGGCCAGCGCCGCCGCCTCGTCGCCGTCGTAGCGGTCGAGCAGTTCGCGCAGGAGGAAGGTCCCGTAGCGGATGTTCAGTTCGGGATCGGAGAGGTCGGAGAGTTCGAAGGTCGTCCCCCCGCTCTGCTTCTCGATGAATTCGGCTGCTTCGGGAGTGATCTGCATCAGCCCGCGCGCCCCCGCGCTTGAAGTCTGGTCGCTGAACTTGGACTCGGAGTAGATCACGGCGGCGATCAGCGCCGCGTCGACTCCCTTTTCGTCGGCCTGCTGGCGGATCACGTCCTCGTGGCGCAGCGGCAGCGTCAGCTCCTTCAGCGCGTGGTCGAAGACGCCGCTGACGGCGAGGGCGCCGACGAACACCCCGACCAGCGCGGCGACCGCGCCGAAGGCGAGGAACCGGCGTCGGCGGAGCGCCTTCCTGCGCTTCATCGCCGCAGCTTTTCGAGCAGCGCGGACAGCCTCTGCTCGAGCTCCTCCACGCTGCCGTCGTTCTCGACCATGTGGTCGGCCAGCTCGGCCTTTTCCATCTGCGTCAATTGGCGCGCCTCGCGCTCGTCGACCAGGGCGTGGCCGCGGGCGGCGGCGCGTTCGCGCCGCACGCCGTCAGCGGTGATCACCGAGACGGTTGTGTCGAAGGCCTTATCGCTGCCCGCCTCGAAGAGGAGCGGCACCTCGACCACCGCCACCTCGGTCTCCGCCGGCAACGAGGCCAGCCATTCCGCCGTCCGCCGTTGCACCAGGGGGTGGATCTGCTGCTCGAGCCAGGTCAGTTGCTCGGGGTCGGCGAAGACGATCTCCCCGATCTTCGCCCGATCGACCCCCTCTGCGGAGACGACATCGGGGCCCCAGCGCTCGACCATGCGCCCGCGCAGCGGTTCCCCTTCCAGCAGTTCGTGGACAACCGCGTCGCTGGAGAGCGTCGCCGCGCCGAGCCGCCCGAACGCCTTCAGGGCCTCCGACTTACCGGCGGCGATGCCACCGGTGAGGCCGATCTTCAGCGGCGCCATCGAACGGCGCCGATCAGGACTGCTCGGACTCGCCCGTCTGCGCGTCGTCGTCCGAGGACTTCTCGCCGGCCGCCTCGTCGAGGTCGTCCGGAGAGTCGGGGCGCTCCTGCATCGATTCGCCCTCGTGGTGCTCGCCGGGGTCCTCCTCGCCGTTCTCGGTGGTCCCGTTCTCCTCGGCGACCGGAGCGGGCTCGGCGTCCTCGGAAGCCTCGACCTCGGGCGGAGTCTCAGCCTCGGCGGCGGTGGTCGCATCCGCAAACGCGTCTGCCATCTGGCCGGTCGGCGGATCCGCCTCCGCCGGAGCCTCGGTCACCTCGCCCTGGGCACCTTCGGCCTGCGCGATCTGCTCGCCGAGGCCGGCCATCGCCATGTTCTGGCCCTCGACCCGCTTGATGCTGAGCGAGAGGCGGCGGCGCTCTTCATCGATCTCGAGGATCTTCACGTTCAGCTTCGAGCCGGGCTCGACGACTTCGCTCGGGTTCTCGACGTGGTGGTCGGCGAGCTCGGAGATGTGAACCAGGCCCTCGACGCCGGGGAGGATTTCGACGAAGGCGCCAAAGGCGACGACCTTGGTCACCGTGCCCTCGAGAACGTCGCCGGAGCGGTGGGTGCTGATCACCCGCTGCCACGGGTCCTCCTGGGTCTGCTTGAGACCGAGGGAGATGCGCTGGC
>CAMLHB010000188.1 GCA_946479725.1 uncultured Actinomycetes bacterium
TCACCGTCCCGCCCGCGTTCACCAAGGACGCCGTCTTCGAGGCGATCGAGAACGGGATCAAGCTGATCGTCGTCGTCACGGAGCGGATCCCGCGCGGCGACGTCGCCGAGATGGTCGAGCTGGCGAACATGCGCGGTGCCCGCATCATCGGCCCCAACTGCCTCGGCCTGATCGTCCCCGAGGTCTGCAAGATGGGCGGCATCGGCGGCCCCGCCAAAGACGCGGCGAAGGCCTACCAGCCCGGCCGCGTCGGCGTGATGAGCCGCTCCGGCGGGATGACCACCGAGATCTCCTCCTCGCTGACCGCCGCCGGCCTCGGCGTCTCCACCGCCGTCTCGATCGGCGGCGACGCGATCATTGGCTCGACCTACGCCGAGCTGATGCCCCACTTCGAGGCCGACGAGCAGACCGAGGCGATCGTCATCTACACCGAGCCGGGCGGCCGAATGGAGGCCCAGCTCGCCGAATGGGTCAAGGACAACAACTCCCGCCTCCCGATCGTCGCCTTCATGGCCGGCAAATTCATGGACGACGACGAGATGAAAGGGATGTCCTTCGGGCACGCCGGCACGATCGTCGAGGGCAAAGAGGACACCGCGACCGAGAAGATCGCCCGCCTCGAAGCCGCCGGCATCCGCGTCGTCGAGCGCATCGACGAGATCCCGGACGTCGTCAAGGAGAAGATCGGAGCGACCGCCTGATGGCCGAGCAGCTGACCCCCGAATCCATGAACAAGGTCTTCATCGACGTCGAGGTCGACGACTCGATCCGCGACGACGCCGCCCTCGCCGCCAAGCTCGAAGAAGTCTGCCCCGTCGACATCTACAAGGACGCCAACGGCAGCGTCGAGATCGTCGACGAGAACTGCGACGAGTGCGTGCTCTGCAAGCTCTGCATCGAAGCCGCCCCAGCGGGCACCGTGCACGTCAAGAAGCTCTACGACGGCACCGGGCTCACTTAGCCACAGCCGTCTGCCCCTGAATCACGAAGACCCGCCGAAGCGGGTCTTTTTCGTGCGGGGGAGCTACCCCCGAACCGCTTGATACGCGTGGCTACGGAGGGTACTTCTTCCAAATTCCTAGGTCAACGGGGGAGAGTCCGTGCCGCTCGGCCCTCGGCTTGATCCCGTGAGGTCGATCACGTTACGCCCATATAAATTTATAGTCCGGTAACGTTTACATCGATGGATGCATCGGTTCGCACTCGGCTCTCGCGGGACGACCGGATGGAGCAGACGCTGGAGGCGGCGCACACGCTGTTTGCGGAGCGTGGCTACGCGGCGGTGACGATGGACGAGATCGCTGCGGCGGTCGGGGTCACGAAGCCGCTGCTCTACAACTACTTCGGTAACAAGGAGCGGCTCTACATCGCCTGCATGGAGCGATCCGGGGACGCTCTGATCCAGACGATCGCCGAGGCGGTGCGGGAGACGGAAAATCCCGGCGACGCGCTCGGGGCCGGCGTCCGCGCCTTCTTCTCCTTCCTCGACACCGACCGCTCCGCTTGGACGGTGCTCTTCGACGAGACGCTCCCCCAGGCCGGGGTGGTCTTCGAGCGGGTCGCGGCCTACCGCGGCCAGATCCTCGACCTCGTCTCCGCCTCGCTGCTGGCGCAGCTGCCGCTGCGGCGTCGGGAAGCGGCCAAGGTCGAAGTCGAAGCCCTCTCGACCGCCCTGCTCGGCGCCTCCGAGGCGCTGGCGCGCTGGTGGCTGCGGACCGAGGCGATGACCGCCGAGGACGCCGCCGCGCTCCTCATCTCCACCGTCGAGCCCGGCCTGCGCGAGCGCACGGCGCCCACCCCCACTTCCAACTCACCCCAAGGAGGACCCTCCCCCAAATGAACGCCAAAACCCGCAAAGTGGCCGTCGTCGGCGGCAACCGGATCCCCTTCGCGCGCTCCAACAGCGTCTACTCGCACGCCAGCAACCAGGACATGCTGACCGCCGCGCTCGACGGCCTGATCGACCGCTACGGCCTCCAGGGCGAGACGCTCGGCGAGGTCGCCGGCGGCGCCGTCCTCACGCACTCCCGCGACCGCGACCTCACCCGCGAGAGCGTGCTCAGCACCCGCCTCGCCCCCGAGACACCCGCCTACGACGTCCAGCAGGCCTGCGGGACCGGGCTGGAGACGACGATCCTCGTCGCCAACAAGATCGCCCTCGGCCAGATCGACTCCGGGATCGCCTGCGGCGCCGACACGACCTCTGATGCGCCGATCGCCCTCAACGAGGACCTGCGCGAGACCCTGCTGGAAGCCAACCGCGAGCGCTCGACGGTCGGCAAGCTGAAACAGCTGACCAAGGTCCGCCCCGGCCACATCGTCCCGGCGATCCCCCGCAACGAGGAGCCGCGCACCGGCCTCTCGATGGGCGAGCACTGCGCGATCATGGCGACCGAATGGGAGATCGGCCGCAAGGAGCAGGACGAGCTGGCGGTGAAAAGCCACAAGAGCCTCGCCGCCGCCTACGACCGCGGCTTCTTCGACGACCTGATCACCCCCTACATCGGGCTCGACCGTGACCAGAACCTGCGCCCCGACTCCAACCTGGAGAAGCTGGCGAAGCTGAAGCCCGTCTTCGGCGGCCCCGAGGGAACGATGACCGCGGCCAACTCGACGCCGCTCTCCGACGGCGCCTCGACCGTCCTCCTCGCCTCCGAGGCATGGGCGAAAGAGCGCGGCCTGCCGATCCTCGCCTACGTCACCGAGGCGCAGACGGCCGCCGTCGACCACGTCCACAAGCGCGAAGGCCTGCTGATGGCGCCGGCCTACGCGATGCCGCGGATGCTCGACCGCGCCGGCCTGAAACTGCAGGACTTCGACTACTACGAGATCCACGAGGCCTTCGCCGCGCAGGTGCTCTGCACGCTGAAGGCCTGGGAAGACAAAGAGTTCTGCTCCGAGAAGCTCGGGCGCGACAAACCGCTCGGCGCGATCGACCGCAAGAAGCTCAACGTCAACGGCGGCTCGCTGGCGGCCGCCCACCCGTTCGCCGCGACCGGCGGCCGGATCGTCGCCAGCCTCGCCAAGCAACTGAACGAAGACGGCAAAGGCCGCGGCGTGATCAGCATCTGCGCCGCCGCCGGCCAGGGTGTCGTCGCGATCCTCGAGGCCCCGGGAGGTGCCCAATGAGGGTGCCAATCGGCACGGTGATCTCCGGTTATTCGAGTCCGGGTCGATTGGGACCCGAGAAAGGTGTTCTCTTCGATGGCTGACCGCTACTCACAGGTTGTCAACGCGCCGCTGGTCGGCACGATCGCCAAGCAGCTGGGGCTGCCCCAGCCGGTCGCGCTCGACCGCTACGAGGAGGGCCAGCCGGTCATCGCCGGGCCGGTCCTCTCCGGCGGGGCCCCGGCAGGCCGGCTCGGAAAGGCGATCGCCGGCGTCCTCGACAGCGTCAAGGCCGAACGGGCCGGCGCCGAGGGCAAGGCGAAGGCGCTCGTCTTCGACGCCACCGGGATCGCCGGCTCGACCGAGCTGGTCGAGCTGCAGCGCTTCTTCTACCCCGCCGTCCCCCGCCTGCAGCGCAGCGGCCGCGTCGTCGTCCTCGGCACGCCGCCCGAGGAAGCCGGCTCGCCCGAGGCCCACATCGCCCAGCGGGCGCTCGAGGGCTTCACCCGCTCGCTCGCCAAGGAGGTCGGCGGCAAGGGCTCGACCGTCCAGCTCGTCTACGTCGAGCCGGGGGCCGAGGACCAGCTGGAGTCGACGCTGCGCTTCCTCCTCTCGCCGAAATCGGCCTACGTCAGCGGCCAGGTGATCCGCATCGGCAAGGGCGTCGCCCCGAGCCCGAAGCTCGACTGGGACAAGCCGCTCGCCGGCAGGGTGGCGCTGGTCACCGGCGCCTCGCGCGGCATCGGCGCCGCGATTGCCAACACCCTCGCCCGCGACGGGGCCGAAGTCGTCGGCCTCGACATCCCGCCGATGGCCGCCGACCTGAAGGCCGTCACCGAGGCGATCGGCGGCCGCTCGATCGCGGTCGACATCACCGCCGAGGACGCGCCGGAGAAGATCGCCGCCGAGCTCAAAGACGGCGTCGACGTCGTCGTCCACAACGCCGGCGTGACCAAAGACCGGACGCTGGCGAAGATGCCGGAGGAGCGCTGGACCCAGCTGATGGAGATCAACCTCTCCAGCGAGGAGCGGATCAACGAGGCGCTGCTGGCGAAGAAACTGCTGCGGCCGAACGGGCGCATCGTCGGCGTCTCCTCGATGGCTGGGATCGCCGGCAACAACGGTCAGACCAATTACGCGGCCTCGAAGGCAGGCGTGATCGGGATGGTCGAAGCGATGGCGCCGGAGCTGGCGAAACGCAAAGCGACGATCAACGCGGTCGCCCCGGGCTTCATCGAGACCCAGATGACCGCGGCGATGCCGATCGGCCCGCGCGAAGCCGGCCGCCGGCTCTCCAGCCTCTCGCAGGGGGGGCTCCCGGTCGACGTCGCCGAGACGATCGCCTGGTTCGCCAGCCCCGGCTCGACCGGCGTCAACGGCAACGTCGTCCGCGTCTGCGGCCAGAGCCTGCTGGGGGCCTAGCCGCATGGCGAAGACCCTCGACAGCTCCCCCAGCATCCTGCCGCTCTACGCGCGCGCGGCGCTGCCGATGATCCCCGGCGCCTCGCTGCTGCCGTTCGTCCCGGGCGGCGGCGGCGAGATCCCCGAGGGCCTCGACCTCGAGCTGGCGGGCGTCACTGCCAAGCCCGAGGACGTCGCCGCCTACGCCAAGGTCTGCGGCTTCGCCCTCCGCGACACCCTGCCCCCGACCTACCCGCACATGCTCGCGTTCCCGCTGCACATGGCGATCATGAC
>CAMLHB010000189.1 GCA_946479725.1 uncultured Actinomycetes bacterium
AACAGCGCCTTTTCCAGCCCCTGTTCGATCACCTGATGGCCGACGTCGCTGACCCCGACGACGCCGGAGACCTGCTGGCGCTGTTCGGATTCGAAGAGATGGGTGAAGACGTGGAAGGTGCCGGAGGCGACTTCCCAGACCGCATTTCCGGCTTCCCTCGCCGCGGCGCCCGGCCCGACGTCGACCTGCCGAGAGCCGTAGCTGAAGCCGACCAGCATCCGTTCGGCTTCCTCGGAGTAGCGCGGTCGCACCTTCAGCGTCTTCAGCTGTCCGTGACGCCGGACCTCGATCGTCACCGGCGTGGCGGCGACGCAGCCGTCGACCTGTTTGCCCCTGCATTCATGGGAGGCGACTTCCTCGATGAATCTCTGCAGCCGTTCTTCGCCGCTCTTCGCGGGGTATCGGCTGCCGTCAATCGCGACGATCTCGTCTCCCGGCTTGAGGACGCCAGCCGCAGCGGTGTCCTTGCTGATCGAACTGACGCGCGGCAGGACTTCTTCGTGGCCGTTGACCCAGTTGACGCCGAAGAGGATCGCGAAGGCGAGGACGATGTTCACCGCGGGCCCTGCGGCGACGACGACGATCCGCTTCCAGACCGGTTTGCGGAAGTAGGCGTTGGCTTCGTGCTCCGGAGGAACGTCCTCCTCCGGGTTCATGCCGGTGATCTTCACGTAGCCGCCGATCGGAATCGATTTCACCCCGTACTCGGTCTCTCCACGCCGGACCGACCAGATCGTCGGACCGAAGAAGAGGAAGAAGCGCTCGACCCGCATCCCCGTCGCCTTGGCGGCGAAGAAGTGGCCCGCCTCGTGAAGGACGATCAGCAGGCAGAAGCCGACGAAGACCCAGAGCCAGCTCACGCGGGCATCAACCCCCTGACCTGCTCCTCGCTCCGCTCCCGCGCCTCGGCGTCAGCGGCGAAGAGGTCGTCGAAGTGGGTCACCGGCCGCGCCGGCATCTCTTCCAGAACCCGCTCGATCACCGCCGGTATCCCAGTGAAGGGGATCCTCCCAGCGAGGAAGGCGGCGACGGCCACCTCGTCGGCGGCGTTGAGCACGGTGGGCGCGGTCCCCCCCGCCCTGCCCGCCTCCAGCGCCAGCCGCAGGCAGGCGAAGGTCTCGAGGTCGGGCTGCTCGAAGGTGAACGAGCCGACCGCGGCGAGGTCGAGCTGCGGCACGTCGACGTCGACGCGTTCCGGATGGTTGAGCGCGTAGGAGATCGGCACCCGCATGTCGGGATAGCCGAGGTGGGCCAGCGAGGAGCCGTCGACGAGGTGGATCAGCGAGTGGATCAGCGACTGCGGGTGGACGACGACGTCGATCCGCTCGTAGGGGACGGCGAAGAGGTGGTGGGCCTCGATCGCCTCGAAGCCCTTGTTCATCAGCGTCGCCGAGTCGATCGTGATCCGCCCTCCCATCCGCCAGGTGGGATGGTCGAGGGCGTCGGCGACGCTGACGCCGGAGAGGTCATCGCGGCCGCGGAAAGGCCCGCCGGAAGCGGTCAGGACCAGGCGGGTTACGGTCCCCGGCGCCTCGGCGCCGATCAGCTGGTACAGCGCCGAGTGCTCGGAGTCGACCGGCAGCAGCCGCGCCCCGGTCGCCTCGGCCAGGGCCATCACCAGCTCGCCGCCGAGGACGAGGCTCTCCTTGTTGGCGAGGGCGACGTCGATCCCCTCGCTGAGGGCGACGATCGTCGAACCCAGCCCGGCGGCGCCGACGATCGCGTTGAGGACGAGGTCGGGCTCGCTGGTGGCGATCAGCTCCCGAACCCCCTCCTCGCCAGCCAGCACCCGCCCGCTCCAGGCGCCGCGAGCCCGCTGGGCCGCGTCCGGGTCGGAGAGCGCGACCACCGGTACCCCGTGCTCCCGCGCCTGCCCGACCGTCGCCTCCCAGGCGGAACCGGCCGCCAGGCCCACGGCCTGCAGCTCATCCGAGCGCCCGATCACCTCCAGCGCCTGCGTTCCAATTGACCCGGTCGACCCGAGCACGAGGACCTTCTTCATGCCTGCCAGAGGATACGGAGGCGGCCACCTGAACCGCGAAACCGCAAGAAGGCGTCGTGTGGACGTATTTCTGCGGTCTCGGCGTCGGGTGAGTCAGTAAACGACCGCGACCGAGAGGTAGTAGCCGACGACGACGGTGAAGAAGACGGCGTCGAGGCGATCGAGGAGGCCGCCGTGGGGGCCGAAGAGGGTGCCGGTGTCCTTGGTGCCGAGGTCGCGCTTCAGCATCGACTCGAAGAGGTCGCCGAGAGGGGCGCCGGCGGCGACAGCGGCGCCGATCATCAGGGCGTCCACTCCGGAGAGCCAGTCCTGGTAGAGGCCGGCGAACCAGAAGCCCATCGTGCCGATGACGAAGCCGCCGATCAATCCCTCGACGGTCTTGTTCGGCGAGAGGTTGGGGGCGATTTTGTGGCTGCCGAACATGCGGCCGGTGGCGTAGGCGGCGGTGTCGGCGACGAAGGTGCCGACGAGGACGTCGATCAGGAGCGCGGCGCCGTGGTCGGGCAGCTCCCGCAGCAGGACCGCATGGGCGAGCGGGATCCCGATCCAGACGACCCCCAGCAGCGTCACCCCCATCGAGACCGTGGCTCCCTGGCCGTGTTGGGCGCGGGCAGCGAAGACGAAGAGCAGGGCGAAGGCGCCGGCGAGGACGTAGAGGACGTTGAAGGCGGTGCCGAGCTCGGCGGCGACGACGAGCGCGACGACGCTGACGTAGGCGGGGACGACCAGCAGCCGGTAGCGCTCGGCGATCCCGGCGAACTCGCGCAGGGCGACGACGCCGATCGCGATCATCGCCAGGGCGAAGACGATCCCGCCGGCGACCGTGATCGCGATCGCGAAGACGATCCAGGGCAGGGCGACGAGCATCCGCTTCGCCGTCTCGCCGCTGCCGCGCCGGCGCTTTTTGCGCGGCTCCCGCGGCGGCCGCCGGCGCACCGGTTTCGCCGGCTCGCCGTCGAACAGCTCGTCGTCGTCGAAGAGGTCGATGCTCACGCGCGGCTCCCGAAACGACGCTGCCGCGTCTCGTACTCGCGCAGGCAGGCCTCCAGCGCAGCCCGATCGAAGTCCGGCCAGAGCTCGTCGCGGAAGACGAGCTCGGAGTAAGCGCACTGCCAGAGCAGGTAGTTGGAGAGGCGCTGCTCGCCGCTGGTCCGGATCAGGAGGTCGGGATCGTGCATCTCCGGCGCGTAGAGCAGCTGCTGGAACTCTTTCTCGTCCCCGCCCTGGAACCGGCGCGCCGCGTCGACGATCTCGGCCCGGCCGCCGTAGTTGAAGGCGACGTAGAGGACGATCCGGTCGTTGGCGGCGGTTTCCTCTTCCGACCACCGCATCCGCTCGACCAGCGCCGGATCGAGGCCCTCGCGGCGGCCGATGTAGCGCATGCGGACGCCTTCGGCCTTCAGCTCCGGCGTTTCCGAGCCGATCCGCTGGCCCATCATCTCCAGCAGGCCCCGCACCTCCTCCTCGGGCCGGGTCCAGTTCTCGGTCGAAAACGAATAGATGGTCAGCTCCTCGATCCCCAGCTCGGCGGCGTCGCGCAGCCGCGCCTTCAGGGTGTCGGCGCCGGCCCGGTGCCCGTCGACCGTCGGCAGCCCCCGCAGGCTGGCCCAGCGGCCGTTGCCGTCGGTGATGATCGCTACGTACTTGGCTGCGGTCACGCTGCGGTGGCCCGCCCTCAGACTTCGAGGATCTCTTCTTCCTTGCCTTTGAGCAGGGAATCGATCTCGGCGATTGCCTCGTCGGTCTGTTTCTGCAGCGAGGTCTCGGCCCGGCGCTCGTCGTCCTCGCCGGCTTCGCCTTCCTTCTTCAGCTCCCGTAGGTCGCTCATGATGTCGCGGCGGACGTTGCGGATCGCGATCCGGCCTTCCTCGGCGACGCCGTGGACGACCTTGACCATCTCCCGCCGCCGCTCCTCGGTCATCTCCGGGATTTGCAGCCGGATCACGTTGCCGTCGTTGCTCGGGGTGAGGCCGACGTCGGACTCCTGAATC
The DNA here is from genome assembly GCA_946479725.1 of uncultured Actinomycetes bacterium. The sequence goes on from CAMLHB010000189.1 coordinate 3,994, forward strand.
GACTTCTCGATCGCCCCCAGGGCGCCCTTGTCGAACGGGGTCACGGTCAAGAGCCGCGCGTCGGAGGCGGCGACGTTGGCCAGCTGCTTCAGCGGCGTCGGGTTGCCGTAGTAGTCGACCATGATCCGGTCGAGCAGGTGCGGCGAGGCGCGGCCGGTGCGGACGGTGGCGAGCTCGCCACGGCTTGAGTCGACCGATTTGGCCATCCGCTCCTTGGCATCCGCAAGCAGTTCGTCGATCAACTCCACAGTTCCCGTCCTCGTCAACCGGCGGGGGAGCTCGAGACCAGCGTCCCCACTTTTTCGCCGCAAACGATCCTATCTATGTTGCCCTCGTCGCCCATGTTGAAGACGTAGATCGGCAGGTCGTTGTCCATACAGAGCGAAAGCGCGGTCGAGTCCATCACCTTGAGGCCGCGCTCGATCGCCTCCTTGTGGGTGATCGCCGGGATGAACTTCGCCTCCGGGTTGCTCGCCGGATCGGAGTCGAAGACCCCCTCGACCCCGTTCTTCGCCATCAGGATCGCCTCGGCGTGGATCTCCAGCGCCCGCAGCGCCGCCGCGGTGTCGGTGGTGAAGAACGGGTTGCCGGTGCCGGCGGCGAAGATCACGATCCGGCCCTTCTCCAGGTGGCGCATCGCCCGGCGGCGGATGTAGGGCTCGGCGACCTCCTGGACTTCGATGGCCGACATCACCCGCGTGTGCTGGTCGACCCGCTCCAGCGCGTCCTGCAGGGTGAGCGCGTTCAGCACCGTCGCCAGCATCCCCATGTAGT
>CAMLHB010000190.1 GCA_946479725.1 uncultured Actinomycetes bacterium
CACCCCTCTCACAAAGGCTCCTGAGACCACAGCCGCACCCAGCACTTCGATCAGCTGCGCGACGGTCTTTGGGAGAGGGGTGCCTGACTCTCCCCAACCACTTACGCCCCGCGCCTCGGCCGTTTGGGCCGCCGCGCCGGTGGGCCGACGATTTTCTCCGGCCCCTCGCGCTGCTCGACCCCCACGTACTCCAGCTCCCGCTCACCGGTGTAGATCTGCCGCGGCCGGGCGATTTTCTTCTCCGGGTCTTCCTGCATCTCCATCCACTGGGCGACCCAGCCGGCGGTCCGGGGGATCGCGAAGATGACGGTGAACATCTCGGTTGGGATGTCCATCGCCTCGTAGATGATCCCCGAGTAGAAGTCGACGTTCGGGTAGAGCTTGCGCTCGGTGAAGAACTCGTCGTCGAGCGCCTGTTTCTCCAGCTCGCGGGCGATCTCAACCAGCGGGTTGTACTCGGTCGCCTCGAAGACCTCATCGAGGTGCTGCTGGATGATCCGCGCCCGCGGGTCGTAGTTCTTGTAGACCCGGTGGCCGAAGCCCATCAGTTTCTCCTCGCGCTGCTTCACCCGCTCGAGGAAGTCGGGGATGTTCTCCGGCGACTCGATCCGCCGCAGCATCCGCAGCACCGCCTCGTTGGCGCCGCCGTGCAGCGGCCCGTAGAGGGCCGCCACCCCGGCCGCGACCGCCGAGTAGGGGTCGACGTCGGAGGAGCCGACGCCGCGGACCGCGTTGGTCGAGCAGTTCTGTTCGTGGTCGGCGTGGAGGATGAAGAGGACGTCGAGGACCTTGGTCAGCGCGTCCTTGGGGACGTGCCGGTCTTCGGTCTTCTTGAACATCATCGAGAGGAAGTTCTGGGCGTAGTTGAGCTCGTTGTCCGGGTAGACGTAGGGCAGGCCCATGTTGTGCCGGTAGGAGAAGGCGGCGAGGGTGGGCACCTTGGCGATCAGCCGCACCGCGGCCATGTAGCGCTCTTCGGGATCGGAGATCTGCTTCGCGTCCGGGTAGAAGGTCGATAGCGCCCCGACCCCGGCCAGCAGCATCCCCATCGGGTGGGCGTCGTAGCGGAAGCCCTCGAAGAAGTGCTTGAGGTCCTCGTGGACGAAGGTGTGGTGGGTGATGTCGAACACCCAGCGGTCGAACTGCGCCTCGGTCGGCAGCTCGCCGAAGATCAGCAGGTAGGCGACCTCGAGGAAGGTCGATTTCTCGCAGAGCTGCTCGATCGAGTAGCCGCGGTGTTCGAGGATCCCGGCGGCGCCGTCGATGTAGGTGACCGAGGAGCGGCAGGAGGCGGTGTTGGTGAAGGCCGGGTCGTAGGCCATCATCCCGAATTCGTCCTCGTCGACTTTGATCTGCCGCAGGTCCATCGCCCGCACGGTGCCATCGGAGATCGGCAGCTCGTACGTCTTCCCGGTGCGGTTGTCGGTGACGGTGAGCGAGTCGGCGGCCATCGGCGGCCATTCTGTCACTTCGCCCTCGTCGGCTGTTAAGAGGCTGAGGGACCCTCGAACTGGGTCATCGCCCGCAGCTGCTCGAAGCGGGCGTCGATCTCCTCGCGGGTCAGGCGCGAGACCCGCTCGGTCCCGAACTCCTCGACGTTGAAGGAGGCGAGAACGGTCCCGTAGCCCATCGCCCGCCGCAGCTCCGCCTCGTCGAAGTGGTCGCCGCAGCTGTCGAGGTAGCCGAAGAAGCCGCCGGCGAAGCTGTCGCCGGCGCCGGTCGGGTCGCGGACGTCCTCGAGCGGGAAGCCGGGAAGGGCGAAGAATCCGCTCTCGGTGAAGAGGGCGGCGCCGTACTCGCCCTGCTTGGCGATCACCGCCCGCGGCCCCATCGCCATCACCGCGCGGCTCGCCCGGGCGAGGTTCGACTCGCCGGTCAGCTGGCGGATCTCGGCGTCGTTGACGACGAGGCAGTCGACCTCGGCGATCGCCGCCCTCAGCGAGTCCTTGGCGGTCTCGATCCAGAGGTTCATCGAGTCCAGCCCGCTCAGCTTCGCGGCGCCGCACTGGGCGCGGACCTGGCGCTGCAGGTCGGGCTGGATGTTGGCGAGGAAGAGGGTGTCGGCGGCCTGGGAGGCCGCCGAGAGCTTCGGCTCGAACTCGGCGAAGACGCCGAGCCGGGTCTCCTCCGTATGAGCCACGTTGAGGTCGTACTCATAGCGGCCGCGCCAGAAGAAGCTCTGGCCGCCCTCGACGCGCTCGATGTCCTCGGTGAGGATCCCGCGCCCTTCCAGGACCTCGAACTGCTCGGCGCCGAAGTCGTCGCCGACGGGGCCGACCGGGCGCACCTCGGTGAAGAAGCTGGCCGCCAGCGAGAAGTGGACGGCGGCGCCGCCGAGCATCCGCTCGCGCTCCCCGAAAGGGGTCTTCACCGCGTCAAAGGCGATCGATCCGACGACCGTAAGTGCCATAGGCGTGGCAGCCTAATCCCTTCCGAGTCGGGGTGACCGCGCGAGCGGCCGCCGCCCTGCGAGACTCATCGGCCAATGAAAGCGATCCAAATCGAGGAGTTCGGCGGGCCGGGGGTGCTGCGGCATGTCGAGCTGCCGGACCCCAGCCCCAAGCTCTCCGAGGTCGTGGTCAACGTCAAACGCAGCGGCGTCAACTTCGCCGATACCCACGCCTCCCGCAACGATTACCTCGCCGAGCAGACCCTGCCGCTGATCCCCGGCGCCGAGGTCAGCGGCCAGCTCTCCGACGGTCGCCGCGTCGTCGCCCTGCTGGGCAGCGGCGGCTATGCCGAGAAGGTCGCGGTGGCGAAATCGCAGCTGATCGAGCTGCCGGACGGGGTCGACTACGACCAGGCGGCCGGCGGCCTGCTGCAGGGGCTGACCGCGATGGCCCTGGTCCACCGCTGCGCCCGGGTCGAGCCCGGGGAGACGATCGTCATCGAGGCCGCCGCCGGCGGCACCGGCACCCTGGCGGTGCAGGTCGCCAAGCGGGCTGGCGCCAAGGTGATCGGCCTCGCCTCCAGCGAGGAGAAGCGCGAGCTGGTGCGCGGGCTCGGCGCCGACGCCTGCGTCGACTCCCGCGCCGAGGACCTCGGCGCGGCGATCCGCGAGGCCAACGGCGGCAAGCGGGTCGACGCCTTCCTCCACATGAGCGGGGGCGACGCCTTCGACGCCGAGATGGAGGTGCTGGCCCCGCTGGGGCGGATGGTCGTCTTCGGCATCGCCTCGCGCGAGCAGCGCCAGATCTCGACCGCCTCGCTGCTGCGCGGCTCAAAATCGGTGATCGGCTTCTGGCTCGCCCACCTGCTGGTCCGCCAGGACCTCCTGGGCCCGATGATCCGCGATCTGCTGGCGGCGATCGCCGCCGGGGAGCTGACGGTTACGATCGGAGAGGTCTACCCCCTGTCGGAGGCGCAGCGGGCGCACGAAGACCTGATCGCCCGCCGCACCAGCGGCAAGCTCCTCCTGGACCCGTCTCAATGACGCAGATCAAGTGAACTTCAAAGAACTAGGCCTCTCGCCCGACATTCAGCAGGCGCTGGACGAGCTCGGCTACGAGGACCCGACGCCGATCCAGGAGCAGGCGATCCCGGAGCTGCTCGGCGGCCACGACGTGATCGGCCAGGCCCAGACCGGTACCGGCAAGACCGCTGCCTTTGGGCTGCCGCTGCTGCAGTACCTCGATCCGAACAACAACGAGGTGCAGGCAATCGTCCTCACCCCGACGCGGGAGCTCTGCATCCAGGTGACGCAGGCGCTGCGCTCCTACGCCGAGCACCTCGAGATCGAGATCGTCGCCGTCTTCGGCGGCGCCCCGATCCGCTCGCAGCAGTCGCAGCTACGCTCCGGCGCCCACGTCGTCGTCGCCACCGTCGGGCGGATGATGGACCTGATGTCGCGGCGCTCGCTGGTCCTCACCGCGGCCCGCTACGTCGTCCTCGACGAGGCCGACGAGATGCTCGACCTCGGCTTCATCGAAGACGTCGAGAAGATCCTGCGGATGTGCCCGAGCGGGCGCCAGACGGCGCTCTTCTCGGCGACGATGCCGCCGCCAATCCAGAAGCTCGCCGAGGGCTACATGTACGACCCGACGACGATCAGCATCACCCCGGAAACGCTGACCGTCGACAAGATCCAGCAGGCCTACGTCGAGGTTCCGGCCAAGGAGAAGGCCGCGCGCCTGGTCGAGCTGCTGAAGACCGAAGAACCCGAGCAGGCGATCATCTTCACCAGGACCAAAATCGGCGCCTCGAAGCTGGAGAAGACGCTGAAGGACAAAGGGCTCGACGTGAAGGCCCTGCACGGCGACCTCAGCCAGGGCGTCCGCGACGGGGTGATGATCTCCTTCAAGGACCACCGCGTGCGGCTGCTGGTGGCGACCGACATCGCCGCCCGGGGGCTCGACGTCGACGACGTCACCCACGTCATCAACTATGACGTCCCCAACTCCTCGGAGACCTACGTGCACCGGATCGGCCGCACCGGCAGGGTCGGGCGGACCGGCCGCGCGATCACCTTCGTGACGCCCGACCAGAAGGACGAGATCGCCCGCATCGAGCGCGACGTCAACACCAAGATCGGCGAGTGGGAGACCCCCGAGGAGCGGCTCGAGCACGCGCCGCCGCCGCGCCGCCGGCGTCGCGAGCGCGAGCCGGAGAGGGACGGGGAGCGGCGCGAGCGCAAGCAGACGGCCGCCGCCGGGGCCAACGGCGATGCGGGGGGTGACAAGAAGAAGGCGGATACCACCAAGCTGTTCGTCA
>CAMLHB010000191.1 GCA_946479725.1 uncultured Actinomycetes bacterium
ATTTGTTTTGGGGGTCCGACTTTTCCCAATCAATCGGGGTAAATGGCCCAACGCCGGATTTCAGGGGGTGGCGGGCCGCATCTTTCGACCCCTGCTGTGTTTAGGCTGGCGACTCGATGAAGGGCAGATTTCCAGCCGTTCTCCTCGCCGTGCTCGCCACCGGCCTCCTCGCGAGCGCCCTTGCCGGCGCGACGATGATCGGCGTCTACCGCAACAGCATGGAGACGCTCGCCCAGCGCAGCCAGCTGGTCAAGCTCTCCGGCGCCAACTGCGCCCGCGCCGGCGCCAACGGCGCGATGCGGGTGACGCTGGGCAAGAAAACCGCCGCCTGCTCCTTCCGCACGCCGGTGCTCGGCCGCGACCTCGAGATCGCCGCCACCGAGCGGCTGCTCAGCGGCACCCCGGACAACCTCCAGCGCAAGGCCTTCCTCGGCCTCGAGCTGCGCGCGGGCGGCGGCTTCAAGTACCAGCTGCTCGTTTTCCCGCGCCAGAAAAAGGCGCAGCTGGTCAAGGTCACCGGCGAGGGCGCCAAGTACCTGGCGATCGCCAAGAACGAGAAAGCCGTGCTGGGGATCAACGAAGCCAACAAGCTGCGGCTGCGGGCGGTCAACGTCACCAGCGGCCCCGAAAAGGGCCAGGCGCGCCTCTTCGCCTACGTCGGCAAGACCCTGGTCGGCGAAGCGACCGACGACGGCGCCGGCGACCTCAGCGGCCGCAACTCCACCGTGATCGTCGGCACGATCAAGAACGGCACCGGGATCGTCGCCTCGATCGACGACGTCGTCGTCAGGGTCCCAAGCCCGTTTTAGCCCCCGCCCGCCCCTGTCGAAGACCTTTCCAGGGGCATAATCCAGACGATGTCTACGAGCACGATCGAGCGCCCCAAAACTTCCGGGCCCGGCTCCGGTTTAGGGGGTAACTGGCGCGTGATAGTCCGCAACGACAACCACAACACCTTCGACCACGTCGCCCAGACGCTGGCCAGCGTGATCCCCGGCGTCTCCCTCGACCAGGGCTACCGGATCGCCGACACGATCCACAACGGCGGCCAGGCGATCGTCTGGTCGGGTCCGCGCGAGCCGGCCGAGCACTACTGGGAGCAGCTCGAGGGCGCGGGACTGACGATGGCGCCGCTGGAGCGGGCGTGAGCGGCCTCGACCGCAAGGCGCTCAGTCTCGTTTGCGCCCTGATCGCCGCGCTCTGCGGGAGCTTCGGCACCGCCGCGACCGCGATTGCCGACCCCGCTCTGCCGGCCGGATTTCAGGACGAAGTCGCCTTTCCGAACCTGTCGAAGCCGACCGCCGTCCGGTTCGCCCCCAACGGGATGGTCTTCGTCGCCGAGAAGAACGGGAAAATCGAGGTCTTCAAAGACCTCGAAGACGAAACGCCGGAGCTCTTCAAAGACCTGACGCTCGAAACCTACGACCATGGTGACCGCGGGCTTCTCGGCCTCGCCGTCGATCCGAACTTCTCGGCGCATCCCTACGTTTACGCGCTCTTCACTTACGACCACGTGATCGGTTCGGGCGAACCGGTTCCGGAATGGGGATCGGAACTGAGCCCGGAAGGCGACAGCTGCCCGGACACCAAAGGCGCTGACGACTGCGTGGTCAGCGGTCGCCTCGTCCGCTATACCGCCACCCTCAACTCCGAAGGGGCAGTTGCCTCGGGTGAAAAAGTGCTGATCGCCGAAGACTGGTGCCAGCAGTTCTCCAGCCACTCGATCGGCGACCTCCGCTTCGGCCCGGAAGGCGCGCTGTACGCAGGGGGTGGCGATGGAGCCAGCTTCACGAGCGCCGACTACGGGCAGCTGGGGACCCCGCCCAATCCCTGCGGAGACCCACCCGACGAGGGCGGCTCGCTCCGCTCTCAGGACCTGCGGACGCCGGAAACGGGCAGCGACCCGACCGGCCTCAACGGCACGATCATCCGCATCGACCCGGAAACCGGCGAAGGCTGGCCGGGGAATCCGCTGGCCGCCAGCGCCTCCGCGAACGAACGGAGGATCGTTGCCCTTGGCTTCCGCAACCCGTTCCGCTTCACTGTCGATCCCCAGACCCACGAAATGTACGTGGCCAACGTCGGCTCTTCCGAGTTCGAGGAGCTCGACCGCTTCGACCCCACCTCGGGGACGCTCTTCAACTCCGGTTGGCCCTGCTATGAGGGAGGCGACAAGCAATACCTGTTCAAGACCTTCGGCCTGCCGATCTGCGAAGGCCTCTACGCGCAGCCGGGCCTGGTCTCGGTGCCGCTCTTCTACTACAGCCACAAATCGGCGATCGCGCCCGGAGACGAATGCTCCTATTCGTCCGGTTCGGCGATCACCGGCCCCGCCTTCTACGAGGGGAGCGTGTTCCCCGCCAGGTACAAAGGTGCGCTCTTCTTCGCCGATTCGGTCCGCGGTTGCTTCTATGTGATTCCGCCAGGCGCGGATGGACGCCCCGATCCGGATTTGATCGAATCCTTCATGACCGGCGGCAGCCTCTACCCCGGTGTCGATATCCAGGAAGGACCCGATGGAGCGCTCTATTACGCCAGCCTGTTCGGCGAAGGCTTCAGCAAAGGGGCGATCCACCGCATCACCTACGCGCCCGACGCGCCGCGGGCGAGGCTCAGCGTCGATACCCGGTACTCGGCCGATGTCGAACATGAATTCCACCTCGATGGCAGCACCTCGAGCGACCCCACCGCGGAACCGCTGACCTTCGAATGGGACCTCGATGGCAACGGCAGCTTCGAGAAATCAGGCAGCGAACAAACGCAGCCCGTGAAATTCACCGAAGCCAAGAACGTGGTCGTCGCGCTGCGGGTGAAAGACGGGCAGGGCTTGACGAACACCGCGAAGCTGACCCTCTACCCCGGCGACACGCCGCCGGTTCCGACGATCGCCAAACCCACCGAAGGCACCCAGTGGGGGGTGGGCGACGAAATCAAGCTGCAGGGCTCGGCGAAAAACTCGAACGGAGAACCGCTGGAACCGCTCTTCCTCTCCTGGGGCACGCGGGTGCTCCATTGCCCGTTTCTGAGCGAACCGAACAACTGCCATTCGCATCCGCTGCAGGACTTCCCCGGGGTCCTCAGCGCCACCCTGGTCGCGCCCGAACACGATTACCCCTCGTTCATCGAAGTCACCCTGACCGCCTCCGACAAACGGGGACTCTCGGCGAGCAGGACGATCAAACTCCCGGCGCGGAAATTCGTCGTCCAGTTCGCGTCGAGTCCGCCTGGGATCCCGCTCACCGCAGGGCTGGTCTCGGGCCCCGCGCCCTTCGAAGTGCCTTCTGTCGAAGGTTCGCAACTTGTCCTCAACGCTCCGGCCACCTACTCCTTGAACGGGAAGACCTACACCTGGCAGAGTTGGTCGGACGGGGGAGCGATCAGCCACTCGATCCTCGCCAAGGGATCCTCCACCTACACCGCCGTCTACACCACGCCCGGGGAAGGCGAAGCTGGTGGGGGAGGCGGCGGCGGTGCGAAGGCGCCGCAGACCCTCCTCGGCAAGCACCCGCCGAAGAGCACCCACAGCCGGATCGCCAAGTTCAGCTTCCGCGCCAGCGTCGGAGGCGCCAAGTTCAGCTGCAAGCTCGACGGCAAGCCGAAAGCGGCCTGCAGGTCACCGAAGACCTACAAGAAGCTGAAGCCCGGCAAGCACCTCTTCAAGGTCTGGGCGACCGCGAACGGCAAGACCGACGCGACGCCGGCCAAGTACAGCTGGAAGATCCTGCGCTAGGCGCCGGCCGCGCTATTCGGCGGCGACGAGGATGTGCCAGGCCGGCAGCAGCGGGATGTCGTAGAGATCGATGATCGCGGCGCGGGCGTGCTCGATCTCCTCCGCGTACCAGTAGCGTTCGAAGTCGGCGCGGCTCTCCCAGACCATCGTCTGGCGGAAGGCGAGCGGGTCGTCGGTGGAGCGGGTCAGCGACCAGCTCTTGGCGCCGTAGGCCGGCGCCTTCGCCGCCGACGGTTCCCAGAGGTCGAGGAAGCGATCCGCCCGGAATGGGTTGATGTGCCAGTCGAGCGTGCAGACCTCCATCAGGCACCCACCTCCGCCCGGATCGCGCCGGGTCCGTCCTCGTACTTGCCCTCGTCCTCGGACTCGGCGCCGACGAGGATCGCGATCTTGCCGAGGTGCTTGTTTTCGTGCATCAGCTGGTGGGCGTGGGGGACGCCCTCGAAGCCCATCGTTTCCGACAGCACCGGCCGCACCTTGCCCTCCGCCATCAGCTGGTTCGCCCGCATGCACTCGTACGCGTTGGCGAAGTGGGAGCCGATGATCTGCTTCTGCTTCATCCACAGGTAGCGGACGTCGAAGTCGAGCTGGTAGCCCGAGGTGGCGCCGCAGATTACGACCTTGCCGAACGGCTTCACCGTGAAGACCGAGGTCGGGAAGGTGGCCCGGCCGACGTGCTCGAAGACGATGTCGGGAGCGTCGCCGAGGATCTCTTTGACCCGCTTGGCGAAGGCGCGGGAGCCCTTGAAGCGCTCCTTGTCAGCGGCGGGGTCGGTGAGATTGTCATCGGTCCGCATCATCTCGCGGAACTCGTTGCGGTTGATGTAGTCGACGGCGCCGAGCTTCTTGATCAGCTCGCCCTTCTCGTCGGAGGAGACGACGCCGACCGCGTTGGCGCCGGCGGCCTTGCAGAGCTGCACGGCGAAGACGCCGAGGCCGCCGGCGGCGCCCCAGATGAGGACGTTGTGGCCGGCC
>CAMLHB010000192.1 GCA_946479725.1 uncultured Actinomycetes bacterium
GGTGGTCCTCGGCCTGGGCGTCGGTGATCTGGCCTTTGCGCCGCATCTCCTCGACCAGCGAGTGGTCGCGGGTCAGCTGCTCGAAGCGGCCGCCGCGGAGACGGTAGGCGCGACTGTCGCCGACGTGGCCGATCGCCACCGCTTCGCCCTCGAGGTCGACGATCGCCGCCGTCGTCGTCGTTCCCATCCCGGCCAGGCCCGGGTCCTTGCGGGCGAGTTCGTGGATCGTCCGGTTCGCCCCCTCGATCGTCTCCTCCAGCACTCGCTCCGGGGCCGCCGCCGGCAGCTCGCGCGGGAACGACTCGACCGCGGCCTTGGAGGCGACCTCCCCGGCCTGCGCCCCGCCCATCCCGTCGGCGACGACGAACAGCGGCGCCTTCGTGAAGTAGGAGTCCTCGTTGGCGTTGCGCTGCCGCCCGGTGTCGGTGCGCACGGCCTCCTCGGCGATCCGCAGCGCCACCTCAGCCGACCTCGAAGCGGAAGATCGTGTCGCCGATCTGGACCTTGTCGCCGTCGACCAGCTCCGCCTCCCCCTGCAGGGTGGCGCCGTTCAGCAGGGTGCCGTTGGTCGAGTTCATGTCCTCCACGAAGAACCGTCCCTGGCGTGAGAAGACGCGGGCGTGGATGCTGGAGGCGTAGCGGTCGTCGATCCGCACATCGGCCTCCTTCGAGCGGCCGATCGAGAGGCCGCCGATCAGGTCGAAGCGGTGCTCGCGCTCGAGCCCGCCGCCGCGCTCGGCGACCAGCCAGCCGTCGGGCCCGCGGGGCGCCTCGGCGAAGGCCGGGGCGGCGTGGAAGCCGGTCTGATCGGGCGCCGGGGCGAGCGTCCGCCGAAGGTCCTTGAAGGCGCTCCGCGCGATCACGAGCACGAACAGGTAGAGGACGGCGAGGAAGCCGAACTTCAGGGCTACGCTTATGGGGTCGTATTCCACGCGACCAGCACCTTAATGAGGACGGCAGAAGCCGCTACTGCTCGATGTCGAAGGTGAAGGTGGAGGTGCCCAGGGTGACCTGGTCTCCGGGACTGAGTCGGGTGGAGGGGACGCGGCGTCCGTTGACCTTGATCCCGTTGGTGGAGCCGAGGTCGACGATCTGCCAGTCGCCGCCCTCGTCGCGCCGCAGCTCAGCGTGGCGGCGGGAGACGTTGGGGTCGGAGAGCACGCACTCGACCGACTTCGAGCGGCCGATCGTCGCCACCGGGCCGTCGAGCACGTAGCGGCGGTCGCCGAGCGAGACCACGGCCCGGGTCGAGACCAGCGCCCCGACCGCCTGCTCGGGCCGCTTCGGCCGGTTGCGGTCGCGCTCGCGGACCGCCGAGTAGACCATCGTGTGGCCTTCCTCGCCCTGTTCGGGCGCCTGGCCCTCGTGCGCCGGCGGCTTCACCAATCGCGCCTGGATCCCGAACTCCCCCAGCCGCAGCCGCTCGTCGGTCTTGAACTCGACCGCCGGCCGGGTCAGCAGGTCGTACCCGCGCCGCCGCGCGTGCTCCAGCAGGTAGCCGGAGAGCTCCTGCTCCAGCGAGCGCTCATAACCTTCGAGCTTGCCGCGGTCCTGTCGGCCGAGGAAGACCGTGTACTCGTTGGGGACGTAGACCCGCTGGACCGAGGCGGTCTTGTGGGCGTCCATTTCCTTCGCCAGTTTCCGCGCCAATTCGACCGGCTGGACCTCGGAGCTGAAGGCGCGGCTGAAGACCCCCTCGACGAGGCCTTCGAACATCGACTCCAAACGACTCAGCGCACCGATGGGGAAATCCTAGGGAAGGACCGCGCCGTGCAGCGCCAGGAAGCCGCCGGCTGCAATCGCGGCGGCAAGCGCGCCGAAGCGGGTGGCGACCCCGTAGACGTGGGTGCCGGGAAGGTGGTCGCCGAGCTCGTCGAGCGCCTCCTCGATCGTCGTCCCCAGCTCCTCCAGCGAGGGCCGGTGGTTCGGTCGAGGCGAGAGGCAGGCGTCGATCGTCCCGGTCAGTTCGCGCGGCAGGTCGGGGCGAAGGCGGCGCAGCGAGCGCACCCGGGCGCCGATTGCCCGCGCCGTCGCGGCCGGGGTCGCTCGGCGGTGCGGGTTCTCCCCGCTCCAGCACTCGTACAGGGTCAGGGCGAGCGAGTAGACGTCGGCCTCGGGCCCGGCCGGCCGTCCCTCCGCCTGCTCGGGCGCCATGTAGGCGAGGGTTCCGACGACGTCGCCGGCCGCGGTCAGCGGGGCGTCGTCGGAGAGGTGGGCGACGCCGAAGTCCATCAGCCTCGCTCGCGGCTCCGAGTCGACGACCTGCACGTTCTGCGGCTTGATGTCGCGGTGGACGACGCCGCGCGAGTGGGCGTGGTCGAGCGCCTCGCAGAGGTCGGCCCCGATCTCGCCGATCTCGCGGTCGGAGAGCTCGCCGGCGTTGGCGAGCCGGGCCAGGGTCGAGCCCTCGACCAACTCGGTGACCAGCAGCGCGTTGCCGTCCTCCTCCCCCAGCTCGTAAAGGGTGACGATCCCGGGGTGGTTGAGCCGGGCGGCGGCCTGCGCCTCGCGCAACACGCGGCGGCCGGCCTCGCCCCGCTGCTCGATCGCCTTCACCGCCACCGGCCGCTCGAGGCGGCCGTCCCAGGCCTCGTAGACGACGCCGAAGCCGCCGCTGCCTATGCGGCGCTCGATCAAGAAGCGGTTGAGCACCAGCGAGCCGACCATCGCCTCCTGACTTCGCCGGAAAGGAAAGCCTTCCTGCTGGTGCTCCGGCTGGGAAAAACCCACCGTTTGCGGGATCTCCTCGCGGCCCAGCCGCCTCAGAGGTCATACTCTCGCCCCCGTGGAGGACTTCGCCTCACGACGACCGCCTCGGCGCGAGCGGCCCAAACGTCGACCCGAGCGCCAGCAGATCATGCTGCGGCGCGGGCTCGCCCTGGGCGGCGGCCTCGTCCTCCTGATCCTCATCGTCCTCGGCGTCAAGGGCTGCCTCGACGCCCGCGCCAACCGCGAGCTCAGCGACTACTCCCGCAACGTCACCTCGATCGTCGAAGAGACCAAGCAGACCAGCAAATCCTTCTTCGAACTGCTCGAAAGCCCGGGCAACGCCTCGGTCACCGACTTCGTCGACCAAGTCGAAGCCGACCGCAGCGCCGTCGACAGCCAGGCCTCGCGGATCGACGGGCTCAGCACCCCCGGCGACATGTCCCACGCCCAGTCGAATCTCGAGTTGAGCTACCAGCTGCGGGCCAGCGCGATGGACCAAATCGCCGCCAAGATGAGCACCGCGCTCGGCGAGGCCGGTGCCGCCAAGGCGACCACGGCGATCGCCAAGCAGATGCAGAAGCTGCTCGCCTCCGACGTGATCTACGAACAGGTCGTCCGCCCCGAAGTCGACGGCGTCCTCGCCGACAACGGGATCTCCGACTCAGACCTGCCGGAAAGCAGCTTCCTGCCCAGCGAAAAATGGCTCGAAGAAAGCACTGTCAGCGACGCACTCGCCGCGCTCGGCGGCGGTGGCAGCGAAAGCGTCTCCGGCGTTCACGGCACCGAACTCTCCGGCGTCCTCGTCAACGGGACCGAACTGATCGAAGGCGCGCCGACCACGATCGCCGGCGAAGAAGGGGTCGAAGTCGAAGTCAGCGTTACCAACCAGGGCGAATCGACCGAGAACGGGGTCGGCGTCGCGGTCAGCTTCGAAGGCACCACGGTGAAGGGGGAAATCGACGAAATCCCGGTCGGCGAAACCGGCACGACCTCGATCCTGCTGACCCCGACGCCCTCCGGCGAAGTCACGCTGCAAGTCGAAGTCGAACCGGTCGCGGGCGAGACGCTGACCGAAAACAACGAAGCGACCTACACGCTGCAGATCGAATAGGGCAGGCTGTGGGCATGCGGATCGCCTACCTGGGCCCGGCCGGGACCTTCACCGAGGATGCCCTCGGCGAGGCGATCCCCGATGGCGGCTTCGAGCCGTTGCGCACGGCGACGATCCACGACGCGATCCTCGCCGTCGAGCGGGGCGAGGCCGAGCGGGCGCTGGTCCCGATCGAGAACTCGCTCGAGGGCTCGGTCCGCCCGACCCTCGACACCCTCGCCTTCGAGGCGCTCGGGGTGACTGTCGTCGGCGAGCACGACTACCGCGTCCGCGTCCACCTGATCGCCCGCGAGGGGACGCGGGCCGAGGACGTCGAGGCGGTGCTCTCGCACCCGCAGCCGCTCGCCCAGTGCCAGCGCTTCCTGCGCGAGAGCTTCCCCGAGGTGGAACTGCGGAGCGCCAGCAGCACCGCGGCGGCGGTGCGGATGGTCAGCGAGTCCTCGCGGCCGTGGGCGGCGCTCGGCGCCCGGGCGGCGGCGGCGATGTACGGCTGCGAGCTGCTGCGGGAAGGGGTCGAGGACTCCGACGACAACGTCACCCGGTTCGTCTGGATCGCCGCTGCCGGGACCGCAGTTGAGGGCTCGGGCCCGTGGAAGACCTCGCTCGTCTTCTCCGAGGTGGGAGCCGATCATCCGGGCGCTTTGGTCGAGTGCCTGAGCGAGTTCTCCGACCGCGGAATCAACCTCACCCGGATCGAGTCGCGGCCGCTGCGCCAGGGCCTCGGGCAGTACATGTTCTTCTGCGACCTCGAGGGCGCGGAGGCCGATCCCGCCGTCGCCGAGGCGATCGCGGCGCTGCGGACGAAGGCCGCATCGGTGCGGATCTTGGGCTCCTATTCCGTGCGGTAGGGCCTTA
>CAMLHB010000193.1 GCA_946479725.1 uncultured Actinomycetes bacterium
ATTGGCCAGTTGTTACTGACATGACGCTCGACACGACCACACTTTCAAGTTCGCGACAGTGCCCCTTTTGGTATTGCCGGAGCGTCGAGGGCGTCGAGCTGCAGTGCGCTGTTGATCTCTGCGGCGCATTTGTTGAGCGGGTGCCCGATCAGCTCTTCGATCGTCCGCAGGCGGCTCGCAACCGTGTGCCGCTTAACGCCGAGCGCCGCGGCAGCTGACGATATGTTCCGGTCCGCCTCGAAATAGGCGTGGAGAGTCTGCCGCAGCGTCTCGCCTCCGTCGCGGCCGCCGGACAGCGGATCGAGGTACAGCTGGCGGAGCGACGCCGCGCCAACCTCGTCCTGCAGGAAGGCGGTCAGCACGGCGACGTCGGCATAGCGCACGATCGGCTGCGGGCCGCGCAGGGCGACCGGCATGGCGGCGCCGGCCTGACGATGGCTCAGCCGCCAGCCGGGCAGCCCGGGGGCGGGCTCTCCGAAGGCGAGGACCGCCTGGGGGAAACGCCCGACCGGAGCCGCCCGCCAGATCTTCTCCGGGTCGATTCCCTCCCGGCTCCCGAACCAGGCCCAGAACGTCTCCGAATCGCGCTGGACGAGCAGCAGTCGGTATTCGAGCGAGCAGGCCAGCTCCCGGATCGCGTCCCTGCTTCCGGCGCCCGTGGCGATTGCGCCGAGGTGGTGGGCATCGAAGTCGTAGCGGAACTCGGAGGCGTCGAGCAACTCGCCGTTCAGCAGCCGCTCGATCCGCGCCGCGCGACGCTGGTCGGAGGATCCCGGCCGGCAGGCAGCCTCGCGGCGGTATTCCTCGGACACCGCGTCGAGCAGGTGATCGAAGACCGTCGCCTGGGAGCGCAGGAGCCGCTTCAGCGCCTGCCCGCCGACCGCCCCGTCCGCCTTCGCCTCCTCGAGCAGGAAATCGGCGAGCAGCGTGTAGCCGGCGAAGTAACGGCGGAATACGGTGTCCAGGCTGACCCCGTTCCGCGCCGCCAGCCGGGCCTGCGCCAGCAGGATCGGCGGCGGCGGCGGCGCCCGCAGCTCGCCGAGCTCGACCGCCGCCAGGCCGTAGTCGAGCGCCGCGCCGACGGCGGCCTTCAGGCCTTCCCGGTACTCGGGATCGGCGGTTTCGCTCGGCGCCGCGACGGCGTAGGCGCGCGTGATCGTCGCCTGCTCGAGCTCGTAGCGCCTGGCTCGCAGGCGATCGGCGATCCGCGCTTCCTCGAGGTCCCGGGTGCTAGCTGCCGTGGCGGTGTCGGTGCGGCCCATGGGTCTTCCGGCAATCTGCCTTCAGGGCGACCTTGCGGCTGACGAGCTTCCCGTTCTGGCCTGCGATCTCGGTGCTCGCCCGGTGCGTCCGGGCGCAGACGTCGACCGAGTTGGAGAGCAGGCCCTTCTTCCCACCCTGCATCTCCATCACCGCCTTGGCGAACGGCAGGTCGGGGAAGGATTCGAAGCTGACCCGCATCATGCCGCCGTGGACCGAGTCGATCCGCCCCGACACCTCGATTTCCACCGGCAGGCTCGGGGGCCCCTTGACGCTTGCCACCAGGTCGGGCAGCGGGTGGTCGGAGGAGCGGAGGTAGACCGGACCTTCCAGCGGGGTGTCGAGGAAGAGCGGCGCGAAGACCCTGACGTGGCCGTAAACCGACCCCGCCGGGCACTGCTTGGCGGCGAACTGGACGCGGGTGCAGATGGTCCTGATGTGTCCCTGGTCGAGGAACTCCGAGTGCGGCAGCGCTACGGTCACGGCCGAGACGTTGGCGCCGCCTTCGGGCAGCGAGAGCACCGCCCGCAGCGCCGGGTCCTGGGCTCGTTTCGTGCCGCCGCGGAGCCGCAGGCCGAGGCGCGGCTTGAAGGAGAGCCGGCGGCATTCGGCGACCTGGAAGCGGTCGGCGAGCGCGGCGCCCTGGCCGGAGACCGCGGTCGCGATCCCGCTCATCCGCAGGGGGTCGCAGCTGGTCGGGTTGAGGATGAACCGCTCGCGGTCGAGCTTCACCGCGATCGATCGCAGGTCGAGCGGGATCCCCTTGAGGATCGTCGGAATCGGATCCGAGGTCGCGACGATCTGGCCCGTCTTCGAGTCGATGTGCACGGCGGTGCGCACCACCACGGTGCCGAGGTCGAAGGGGCCGGCCACCGCGGGGGTGACGATCGCGAGGCTGAGCGGCGCTCCCTCGTAGGGGCCGGTCAGGTAGGCGGTGCCCTGGCTGTAGAAGGGGGAGGGCCCGGCGCCGGCCCCGACCGTCGCGCTGCCGATCCGCGAGGCCTCCGGGCAGGAGGGGTGGGCCTGCTCTTCGCGGCCCGACTTCGACGCCGCCGCCCGCAGGGCGTCCTCCGGGCAGTAGGGGATGCCGGCGAGCCTCCCGGTCAGCCCCGGGGGGGTGGTGACGCTGAGCCCGGACAGTTCCTGGGAGCCGTCGGCGCGGCGCAGGTTCAGGACCAGGGGGCTGTAGGCGCCGCTGAGCGGCGCCACGGTGCCGGCTTCGAAGGAGGGGTTGTTGGGAAGCGCCTCGCGGCTGGTCGGGCAGGCGCCCCCGTCGGGGCTCTTGGCGATCGCGTAGGTGTCCGACGGCGTCTTCGGCGGCCCCGAGTAGGGCGCCGACCAGGGCGTCAGCACCGAGGTCGTGGTGTAGGTGCCGCAGGCCTGCGGCGTGCGCAGCGAGGCAAGGGGGCCGCCGGAGAAGTCGAGCTGGAAGGATTCGACCGGCTGCTGCGGGTTCTCGGCGAAGGTCGTCGTCAGCCGCCCGGTCTGCGGGTCGGGACGGACCTCGCCGGCCAACTTCAGGTTGATTCCGGTCTGCGGGTCGTTGACGGCGATGTAGATCGCCAGCAGCGAGTCGAACGGGTTGGCGTAGGGCGTGGCGACGTAGACCCCGCCCTTGAGGGTGTGGTCGAGCAGCGGGCTGGCGACCTCGACGGAGCCGATCTTCGCCGCGGCGGGGCAGCTCGAGGGGTCCGGCGTGAACTGGACCGGGAGGGCGCCGGCGGCGCTGCGCAGGCCGATATCGGCCGGGTCGCAGGAGCCCAGGCCGTTGGCCGAGGAGGGGTTGATCACCAGCCCTTCGGGCAGGGTCACGGTGGCGGTCCGCAGATCGGCCGTCGCCAGGCCTTCGAAGTCCTCGTTCTGCGGTACCCGCAGGTCGACGTGGAGACCGCTGGGGGAGTCGGCGACGTCAGTGCTGGGCCGCGCTTCCAGCGTCGGTTCGAACCCGAGCTGCTCGCAGCCGCCGGTCGGCGCCGTCAGCGGCGAGCTGACCGCGAACACGTTCGGCTGCTGCCAGCTGCTGACTTCGAAGGGGACCCCGAGCGGTGCCGGGCACGAGGTCGGCAGGCGCAGCGAGGGGCGAGCGGTGGGCGGCCCGCCGCAGTCCCCCATCGAGAGCGGGAAGCGCTCCACATGTTCCACCAGGCAGACACCGCGGATCGGATCGTGGCGTTTGTCGCCCGGCGTCCCCCAGATCGTCACCGTCGCCCCGAAAAAGCGTTTGATCTGACTCTGGTTGCGGAGGGTGGAGACGAGGCTGTAGTCGCTGCCGCTGCGCACGTTCACATCGATGAAGACGGGGATGTTCGCGTAGGTGAAGCCGAACAGTGCCGCCTCCCCTGGCGGGGGAACGAGATTGTAGATCGGCGCCGGCCCCCTGCCGGGATCATCGCCCTCCTGCACCTCGACGAACCCCACCGCGGCGGCGTCGGGGCAGTCGGGATAGACCTGTTCGGAGCGGTCGATGTTGTGGAAACGCGAGTTTTGGAATTCCTGCGGCGTGCACCTGGGCACGGCCGTGGCGCTGCCGACCAGGCCGGCGGGAAGCGGCACCCGGGTGTCCTTGACCGCGCCCCCAGCAGGCACAAGCCGGGGGCCCGATTCCGTAAAGAGCCTGTCGGAGTTGAAGGCATAGCTGGTGATCAGCTGGTAGGGGTGGGCTCCCGCCTGGGTCACCGGTTGGCCGTCGAGCCCGGCGAGAACCTGGTGGTAGAAGGAGAACCCCGCCGGCACGGGCAGCGGTTCGCCTTCGCCGTCGAGGGTCGCGACGACGTTTTCGCCAGTGGTCGAGGCAGCCGGGGCGCCCCCGCCTTCGACCTCCACCGTGTTGGTCAGCGTTTCGCCTTCGCTCGTCGTCCCCGCCGGCGCCAGCACCTTGATCAGGATCTGCACCTCGTCGCTCGGCAGCACCACGGCCGGGCTTTCTTCGTCTTCGGGAAGCGAGCTGGGCAGCGTGCAGGTCACGGTCTCGACGCCGCTGGCGGCGGCGACGCCGCAGACGCTGGGGCCGATGTCGACCCCTTTCGGGTAGGTCGGGTAGGCGTCGCCCGGTTTCAGCACGTGCATGTTCAGTTCCGGGCTCCCCAGGACTTCGATCCCCGGCGGCAGGGTGTCGGTGATCGTCACCGGGGTGCCGTCGCTGGCCGCCGCGCCGATGTTCATCACCCGCAGGTCATAGCGGGAGTATTTTTCATCGCCGCGGACGAAGGCGGTGGGGACGGCCACCGAGCTGACCATCCAGGCCGGCGCCGCGTCGGCGGCGACGGACGGGGGCGCGGG
>CAMLHB010000194.1 GCA_946479725.1 uncultured Actinomycetes bacterium
CTCGTTGTCCCCCGCGGGGGGGGGTCGGGGGGCGCGGGGGGGGGGGCCCGGGGGGGGCGGGGGGGGCCGCGGCGGGGGGGGGGGGCCGGCGGCCCACCCCCGGCTGCCCGTGACGCTTCCGGCGAGGAACGGATTGCGGCGGCTTTTGCTCTCGCGCGAGATGAGGGTCGCGCGGCGCTGATGCCGTACATGATGGCCGGGTACCCCGACCGCGAGACGGGGTTGGCGGTCGCTGCCGCCTATGTGGACGCGGGTGCTGATCTAATCGAGCTCGGGGTGCCCTTCTCCGATCCGCTTGCCGACGGGCCGACGATCCATGCGGCGGCGACGGAGGCGCTGGAGGCGGGGGCGACGCTGGCCACGGCGCTTGAGGTTTGCCGGGCGATCGGCGAGCGGGTGCCGGTCGTCTTCATGGCCTACGCGAACATGGTCCTCGCCCACGGCGGATCGCGCGAGTTCGCCGAGCTGGCGCGGGCGGCCGGCGCCGCTGGCGTGATCGTTCCCGACCTACCGCTGGAGGAGGCGGGGGAGGTCCGCGAGAGCTTCGCCGCCGAGGGGCTGGCGCTGGTGCCGCTGCTGGCGCCGACGACGCCGGCCGAGCGCCGTCGCCGTATCTGCGAGTCGGCCGGCGGCTTCGTCTACGTCGTCTCCTCCGTCGGCACCACCGGCGAGCGGGCCGAGATCCCGGCGGCGCTGACCGAACTGGTCGCGGCGACCAAGGGGGACGCCGCCACCCCGGTCGCCGTCGGCTTCGGCATCGGCACCCCCGAGCAGGCCACGCAGGTCGGCGAGTTCGCCGACGGGGTGATCATCGGCAGCCGTCTCGTCCGGGCCGCCGGCGAGGGCGGATCGCCTGCGGGCGCCGCCGACGCCGTCGCTGCGTTCCTCGGCCAGACGCGCGACGCGCTTGCTGCCGGATCGATCCAATAGGATGCCGCGCGATATGGGAATGGTCGTAACCCTCTTCCTGGCGATCGCCGCGATGGTGATCGGCTACGCCGCCTTCGGACAGGGCGGCGGCGTCGCTGGCATTGTCTTCTTCGGCGTCCTGCTGATCGGCGCCGTCGTCAAGATTTTGCAGCCGCAGGACTCCTAGGCCTCCAGCCGGGGCTAGCCAAAGCAGATCAAGGACGCAGGGAGCGTGGCGTGCTTTGCACGCGAGCGACCGAGGACGCCGATATGCGCAGGCTAGGCCCGGGTGGCGATTACCTGGAGGTATTCGGGCTCGAGCACAAGAGCCCGGTCGCCGCCGACGTTGAGGTTCTCGAGAACGCCCGTGAGGTCGGACGTGAGCGCCTCTTCTCCCTCCTCGCCGACCGCTTCGTAGGCCGATTTGACCGGCCCGAAGAAGTTGCGGAAGAACTCCAGGTAGTGGTCGGCCGAGCGAAATGCCTGGCGCGACTTCAGGCGCTCGGCCTTGAAGTCGGTGACGGAGTCGCCGAAGAGCCCGCGGACGTGGTCCTCGGCGCCCCAAAGCACGGGCGGGGTGAACCCCGGCGGCGGCCCGCCGGTGTGCTTGACGACGGTCGCGAAGAAGTCCTGTAGGCCGCCATCCGGGCACCAGCTGGCGACGCCGACCCGGCCGCCCGATTTGGTCACCCGCAGCAGCTCGTTCGCGCCCTGCTGCTGGTCGGGGGCGAACATGACGCCGAAGATCGACATCGTCACGTCGAACTCACCATCGCCGAAGGGCAAATACTGGGCGTCGGCCTCGACGAACTCGATCTCGAGCCGCTCGGCCGCCGCGCGCTCGCGGGCCCGCTCGAGCAGGGCCGGCACGAAGTCGGCGCCGACGGCATTGCCGAAGTTCCGCCGGCCGGCCGCGAGGGCGCCGTTGCCGCTGCCGCAGGCGACGTCGAGGACGCGCTCGTCGGGGAGGATCTGCAGGGCGCTTGCAAGGGTCTCGGCGGCGGGGACGACGAGGTGGGCCACTTCGGCGAAGTCGCCTTTAGCCCAGGTCGCCTGTTGAGCTGCGGTCGCTGCCTGGAAGTCCGGAGAGTCGTTCATGCGCGCAACCCTCTCACGTGAAGAAGCGTTTGGCTATCTCCAGCATTCCCAAGTCGACCTGCTTGACCTTCACCGCCTCGGCCAGCGGCACCGCGGTCATCTTCGTGCCGTGGATCGCCGCCATCTTCCCGAACTCCCCGGCTTTCGCCAGCTCGTAGGCGTGGGCGCCGAAGCGGGTGGCGAGGACGCGGTCGGTCGAGGTCGGGGTGCCGCCGCGCTGGACGTGGCCGAGCACGGTGACGCGGGATTCGTACCCGGTCCGCTTCTCCAGCTCCGAGGCGAGGGCGGCGCCGATGCCGCCGAGCCGCGGGTAGCCGTACTCATCGCTGTCCTTGACCGGCTGGATCAGCCGTTCCTCGCCGCTCTCGAAGGCCAGCTTGGCCCCCTCGGCGACGACGATGATCGAGAAGTCCTTGCCGCGATCGTGGCGGCGGGTGACGTCGCGGCAGACCTCCTCGACGGTGGTCGGCTGCTCGGGGATGACGATGCAGTCGGCGCCGCCGGCGAGGCCGGCATAGGCGGCGATCCAGCCGGTGTGGCGGCCCATCACCTCGACGACCATGATCCGGTCGTGGGACTGGGCGGTGGTGTGGAGGCGGTCGATCGCGTCGGTGACGATCTGCACCGCGGTGTCGAAGCCGAAGGTGAAGTCGGTGCCGCCGACGTCGTTGTCGATCGTCTTCGGGACCCCGACCAGAGGCAGGCCGCGGTCGGCGTGGAGCTGGCGGGTGATCTCCATCGTGTGCTCGCCGCCGATCGCCACGACTGCGTCGAAGCCCTGCTCGGCGAAGGCGGCGGCGACCCTGTCGACCGCGTTCTCGCGGATCGGCTCGAAGCTCGAGGTGCTGAGGATCGTCCCGCCCTGGTGGAGGATCCCGGAGACCCGGCGCATGTCCAGCGGCACGTAGTCGTCCTCGGCGAGGCCGCGGAAGCCGCGGCGGATCCCGATCGGCTCGTCGCCGCGCTGCATCGCCGAGCGGGCGACGGCGCGGATCGCCGCGTTCAGCCCCGGGCAGTCCCCGCCTGCGGTCAAGACGCCGATTCGCATCCGGCGAGTTTAGGAGGCAGGTCGCGGAGCGCCTAGGATCGTCGCCCGTGGTCCGCCTGCCGACGATCCTGATCGCCTGCCTGCTTGGGGCGGCGTCGCTTTGGGGATGCGGGGAAGGGGGCGCCGAGGAAGGAGCGCGGGTGACCGTCTACGTCAGCGCTCCAATGAGCGGGCCGGAAATGAAGGCCGGGCGCCAGCTCTGCCACGGGGCACGGGCCGAGGCGCGGCGGACGGAGGCGGTCGAAGGGCTCAGGCTGGCGGTGGTCTGCCTCGACGCGACCGAGGGCGAGGGGCGCTGGACGCTTGCACAGGTCGGGGCGAACGCCCGCGCCGCGACGGAGGACTCGACCGCGGTCGCCTACGTCGGCGAGCCGGCGGCCGCGGCGCGCGAGCAGTCGCGCCCGATCGTCGAAGCCGCCGGGATCGCCGAGCTCGGCGGCCTCTCCGGGCGCGAGGCGGTGACCAAGGTCGCCAAGGCCATCGAAGAAAGCGACCGGAGTCAGCCGCGCGACGACGTCTTCGCCAGCTACGGGCGCTGATGGGGGCGGAGCGGCCGAAGATCTCCGTCGTGGTTCCGACGCGGGGGCGGGCGGAGCTGCTGCGGCGCTGCGTGACGGCACTGGAGGCGCAGACGGTGGAGGTGGAGATCGTGGTCGTCGAGGACGCTGTGGGTCGAGGGCCGGCTTGGGCGCGTAACGAGGGGGTGCGGCGGGCGAGTGGGGAGATCCTCTGCTTCACCGACGACGACTGCCGGCCAACGCCGGGGTGGGCCGAGGCGCTGGCGGCGCCACTGATCAGCGGGGTAGGGGAGGTGAGCACCGGGCCTGTGCTGATGAGACGCGGGGCGACGGCGGCGGACCGGGCTTGGGAGGCCATCGTCGGCTACCTGCAGGAGCAGGCCGCCCTGCGCGGCACGGCTTCCCCGGGCTTCGTGGTGACCGCCAACCTCGCCGCCAGGCGGGAGCTGCTGGAGCGCCTGCCCTTCGACGAGTCCTTCCCGGCCGCGGCAGGGGAGGACCGCGACTGGGGGGAGCGAGCGGCACAGGCCGGCGCGGCCGCGCGGTTCGTCCCGGGCGCAATCGTCACCCACCGCAGCGGCATGGGCGCCAGGGGCTTCCTCCGCCAGCAGTACCGCTACGGCCGAGGAGCCGCCCGCTACCGAAGCGCCGAGGCCGGTCGACGCCGCGGAGCGCCTTCGTTCTACCGGGGACTCATTGCCTCTGCTTTCCGAGCTGGAGTCGCCGTCGGCACCCTCGTCACCGTCGCCCAACTCGCCACCATCGCCGGTGCCATCCGCGAGACCGCGAATGAGGCCGACTATCGACCTCGTTTGCGGTTTCGGCGTTAGGTGTCGAGGAGGGGCTCGCCGCTGAGGCCTTCGAGCGGTATGTCGCAGAGGGACGCGACCGTGGCTGGGATGTCGGTGACGCGGGCGGGGCGGGTGAGGTTGCGGGGGCGACTGGTGCGGGGGGCGAG
>CAMLHB010000195.1 GCA_946479725.1 uncultured Actinomycetes bacterium
AGGCCGACGACCACCTCTTCTGCCTGATCACGATGAACCACCACCCGCTGCACATAAACGACGTCTACGCCAGCGGCTCCCAGCAGGGCAGGAACGTCGTCGTCGGGCCGCTGGTCTACTCGCTGGCGCTGGGGATGTCGGTCTCCGACGTCTCGGGCAAGGCGATCGCCAACCTGGCGACCGAAGAACTCAGCCACCCGAACCCGGTCTTCCACGGCGACACCCTCTTCTGCGAGACCGAAGTCCTCGACGTGAAGCCGTCGAAATCGAAGCCCGACCGCGGCATCGTCAAGGTCCACACCCGCGTGCTGAACCAGGACGGCGTCCTCGTCGCCGAGTTCAAGCGCCTGGTGCTCGTCCCGAAGAAAAACCCCGGCGAGAGCCCGGAACCGGCCGCCGACAACGTCGAGTAGCTCAGGCGGCCCTGAAGCCGCCTGACTAAGCCGCGGCCTCCAAGAGAGGCCGCGGCCCCGAAGTCCCAATCAAGCGCGATTCCGGCCACGGAATCGCCCCGATCCGCGCACCAAAAGTGCGCCCAGACCCGCCAGGGTTCCAGCCATGCCCGGAACCCCACGCCCCAGACCCGAACTGCATCAACTTGGCGACCCAGAAGGTAGCCAGGTTGATGCAGTTCGGATTGGGTGGGCTGTGTAGTGCGGGATCGGGCAGCTACTGCTGCGATCCGTGGGCTGGCAGAGCGGCAACACGGCGTGGTTGCGCACCGGCAGCTGATGGACCTTGGCCTGGGAAGGAGGTTGGTCTTCCGGCGCCACGGAGAGGGGTTCCTGATTCCGCTCCATAAGGGTGTCTATGCCGTAGGCCATCAGCGCCTAACCCGGGAGGGAAGATGGATGGCAGCGGTTCTCGCGTGCGGGCCAGGCGCCGTTCTGTCGCATCTCCATGCCGGCTGCCTCTGGGGTATTTGCGGGCAACGGGGACGGATCGATGTGCTGCGGCAGTCGGGAGGCTTCAAGCCTGGCGGCCACCGAGGAGTGACACTGCATCAGACGCGGAGACTTCATCCCTGGGAAGTGACGATGGAGAGGGGAATTCCTGTCGTGGCGCTTGAGCGGGTCCTACTTGATCTGGCGGCGAAGACGGACTCGAAGCGCCTGGAGCGCATGTTCGTCCAGTCCTCCAAGCGGGATGACTTTTCCTGGTCCCGATTCGGGCACATCATCACCCGCCGACGGGGTTGCAAGGGGGTGGGCAAGCTCCGCCGGATCGCCGCTGAAGTTAATCCCGAGGTGCTGGAGACGAAATCGGTTCCTGAGGTCGACTTCCTTGCCTTATGGCGCGAGGTTCATCGGTTGGTACCCGCGGTGAACGTTCTCGTCGAGGGCCATCTCGTCGATTTCCTTTGGCCAGATCAGAAGGTCATCGTCGAAACCGACAGTTGGAGTTACCACGGGGATCCGCTTGCCTTTGAGAAGGACCATCAGCGGGACGTTGAGCTTGTCGCCGCCGGTTACGACGTTCATCGCACGACCGCGAAGATGCTCGAACGAGACCCCGAGCCGTTCCTCGAGAACGTCCTCCGAGCCCTCCACAATCGAACTGCATCAACTTGACGACCCAGCGGGTAGCGGAGTTGATGCAGTTCGGGTTAGTGGGCCTCGCCGCTGGCGTGGGCGGGGGGCCTTGACTCCTCGGCCAGCGAGGTGATCTCCAGCTGGCCCTGGGCGGCGTCCTCGAGCACGTCGGTCGCCTCCTGGGCGGAGCGGGCGTAGAGCTCGACCAGGAGGTGGATGACGATCTGCTCGTCGTCGTGCTTGTGGAAGCGGACGTGGGTGAAGAACTCGCGCACGCCGGCGTCGCCGAAGGCGCCGTAGGTGAGGAACTCGATCGCCTCCGGGCCGGAGCAGCTCTCGACCCGGTCCTGGTCGACGGTGACGGTGCAGGAGGCGACCCATGGGGTGCCGGCGACCATCCGCTCCCAGCGGTCTTCGATTGGCACCACGCGGTCGCCTTCGAAGGTCAGGTGGGGCTGGTCGTGCATGCAGTCGAGGCACTGGACGACCGATTCCTGCACCTCGTCGACCCCGTCGGCCAGCGACCCGCTCTCGGGGTCGACCCGGCGGATCGCGTCGTAGTGGATCTGAATCTCGAGGTTCTGGGACCAGCAGCGGTAGCACCGCAGCCAGGCCGCCCGCTCCCCGTTCAGCTCGCCGCTCATCGCCTCATTGTTGCGAGAGCGGCGGCTGGGCGCCGCCAGGGCGTTGCCCGCCCGCAGGATCGGCGCTTTTATGCAGCCGCACCCGCCCCGGTCCGCTGGCCGACCAGCTCGACGATCTCGCCCATGATCCGGTTGACGTCGAAGTCCTTCGGCGTGTAGACGCCGGCGACTCCGGCCTCGCGCAGGCGCTCGGCGTCGGCGACGGGGATGATCCCGCCGACCACCACCGGCACCTCTAGGCCCTCCTCCCGCAGCAGCCTCACGACCTCTGGGATCAGCTCCAGGTGGGAGCCGGAGAGGATCGAGAGGCCGACCACGTCGACGTCCTCCTGGACCGCGGACTCGGCGATCTCCTCGGGCGTGAGGCGGATGCCCTGGTAGATCACCTCCATGCCGACGTCGCGGGCCCGCAGGGCCACCTGCTCGGCGCCGTTGGAGTGACCGTCGAGGCCGGGCTTGCCGACCAGGATCTTGATCCGGTGCCCGATCTTCTCCGAGGTCTCATCGACCCGGTGGCGGATCTCCTCCAGCTGCTCGCGATCGGACGGCGCCGAGGCGTCATCGACGCCGGTCGGCGCCCGGTAGGGGCCGAAGACGGCGCGCATCGTCTGCGCCCACTCGCCGGTCGTCGCGCCCGCCCTGGCGGCGGCGATCGTCGCCGGCATGATGTTGACGCTCTCGTCCGCGGCGGCCTTGGCGAGGTCCTCGAGGGCGGCCTTGACCGCGTCCTCGTCGCGCTCGGTCTTCCACTCCCGCAGCGCCTCGACCCGTTCGCGCTCGACCTCGGGGTCGGGGGTGAGGATGCCGCCGTCGGCGCCCGCGGTCAGCGGCGAGTCCTCGGTCTCGGTGTAGCTGTTCTGGCCGATCACCTTCTGCTCGCCGGCCTCGATCCGCGCCACCCGCTCGCGGTGGCTCTCGACCAGGCGCGCCTTCATGTAGGGGACGGCGTTGACGGCGCCGCCGTGCTCCTCGACCACGGCCATCTCCGCCCGCGCCCCCTCGGTCAGCTCGGCGACCAGGCCCTCCATAACGACGGATCCCTCGAAGATGTCCGGGTACTCGAGCAGGTCGGTCTCGTTCGCCAGCACCTGCTGGATCCGCAGGCTCCACTGCTGGTCCCAGGGGCGGGGCAGGCCGAGCGCCTCGTTCCAGGCCGGCAGCTGGATCGCCCGGGCGCGGGCGTCGCGGCTGAGGGTCACCGCCAGCGCCTCCAGCACGATCCGCTGGATGTTGTTCTCCGGTTGCGCCTCCGTCAGGCCCAGCGAGTTGACCTGGACGCCGTAGCGGAAGCGCAGCATCTTCTCGTCGGTCACGCCGTAGCGCTCGCGGCCGATCTCCTGCCACAGGGCGCTCATCGTCCGCAGCTTGGCGATCTCCTCGACCAGCCTGATCCCGGCGTTGACGAAGAAGGAGATGCGGCCGAAGACGCGGGGGAAGTCCTCGTCGGCGACCTGGCCCCGGGCTTTCACCTCGTCGAGGACGGCGATCCCGGTCGAGAGCGCGTAGGCGATCTCCTGCACCGGCGTCGCCCCGGCCTCCTGCAGGTGGTAGCTGCAGATGTTGGTCGGGTTCCAGTTCGGCACCTCGTTGACGCTGAAGGCGACCATGTCGGCGATCAGCCGCATCGAGGGCTCCGGCGGGAAGGCGTAGGTGCCGCGCGAGAGGTACTCCTTGATGATGTCGTTCTGCGTCGTCCCTTTGAGCAGGGCGCGGTCGACCCCGTTCTCCTCGGCGACGGTGACGTAGAGCCCCAGCAGCCAGGCGGCGGTGGCGTTGATCGTCATCGAGGTGTTCATCTCGTCGAGCGGGATCCCGTCGAGCAGCTGGTGCATGTCGCCTTTGTGGGCGACCGAGACGCCGACCTTGCCGACCTCGCCGCGGGCGAGGACGTGGTCGGGGTCGTAGCCGGTCTGCGTCGGCAGGTCGAAGGCCACCGAGAGCCCCGTCTGGCCCTTCGCCAGGTTCTTGCGGTAGAGCTCGTTCGAGCGGCGGGCGTCGGAGTGGCCGGCATAGGTGCGCATCACCCACGGCCGGTCGGGCTGGGGAAGTCGGTGGTCGCTCATGAGGCGAATGATATTTGGATTCGGCGTTCGTCCTTTTCGCAACGAACTAGGGGAAAAGGAGAAAGCCCGCTTTGAGGGGGGGGGGGGGCGCCGCATTGGACCCCCGCGGGGG
>CAMLHB010000196.1 GCA_946479725.1 uncultured Actinomycetes bacterium
GCTCGGCCTCGGGAAGCGAGGTGACCTCGAGGCTCACCGCAGCGCCTCCGCCACCGCCGGCACCAGCTCCGCCACCCGCTCGACCGGTACCTCTTCGCCGGCGTTCTCGATCCGGAAGGGGCCGATCGCGGTCCGGCGCAGGTCCGAGCAGTAGGCGTCCTCGAGCGTCTCGATCAGGGTCCGCACGTAGGTCCCGGCCGAGCACTCGATCTCGAAGTGGGCGAATTCGCCGCCGCCGGAGAGCAGCTGGGCGCGGTGGACCTGGACGTCGCGCTCGGGGGTCTCCACCACCTCGCCGCGGTGCGCCTTCTTGTAGAGGCGCTCCCCTCCCACCCGCACCGCCGAGGTCATCGGCACCCGCTGGCGGACGGTCCCGGTCGGCAGCTCCAGCGCCTCGGGCAGGCGGCCCGTCTCGGTCAGCTCGCCGTCGGAGTCGCCGGTGCTGGAGCGCCAGCCGAGGCGAGCCGTCGCCAGATAGGTCTTCGGCAGGCCGACGAGGAAGCGCTGCAGGCGGGTGGCGCGGCCGAGCAGGATCAGCAGCAGGCCGGTGGCGAAGGGGTCGAGGGTCCCCGCGTGGCCGGCTTTCGCCCCGCGCTCGCGGCGGACCATGGCGACGACGTCATGCGAGGTCACGCCGGCCGGCTTGTCGTAGAGGAGGACGGTCCCGGGCTCGTCGGCCATCGTCAGGCGCCGAGCTGGCCGACGACCTCGCCGGTGAGGAACTCGACCAGATGCTCGAAATCCAGGTCGGTGGAGAAGCCGGCGGCGCGTTTGTGGCCGCCGCCGCCCTTGAGGCGGGCGATCGCCGAGACGTCGACGTCGCCGGCGCTGGAGCGGAGGCTGACCTTGCGGGCGGCGCGGCCGCGGTCGCCGAGGTCGCGGATCACCGCCGCCACCTTGACCCCGTCGATCGAGCGCAGGTTGTCGATCAGCCCCTCGGTCATCTCCTCGCCGGCCCCGGTCGCCTCGTAGTCGGCGACGGTGATGTAGCTGATCGCCAGCTTGCCGTCGCAGTGACTGGAGATCCCGTCGAGGGCGCGGGAGACGAGGCGGAGCTTCTCCAGCGGCACGTGCTCGTAGAGGCGGCGGTAGGTGTCGTCGACGTTGACCCCGGCGTCGATCAGGTCGGCGGCGACCCGGTGGGTGTGCGCGTTGGTGTTCTCGTACATGAATTTGCCGGTGTCGGTAATCAGGCCGACGTAAAGCGCCGAGGCGATTCCCGCCGTGATCTCGGCGCCGAGCAGCTTCGCCAGGTCGTAGACGATCTCCGCCGTGCAGGAGGCCCCGACCTCGACCAGGTTGATGTCGCCGAAGCGGGTGTTGTCGTGGTGGTGGTCGATGTTGATGACGTCGTTGCCGCCGGCGGTCAGCCACTCGACCGGCATCCGGTCGATGTTGCCGCAGTCGAGGAAGACGACGGTGCGGTCGGCCATGTCGGCCGGCGCCTCGTGGAAGACCTCCTCCAGGGGCAGGAAGCGGTACTCGATCGGCAGCGGGAACTCCTTCGCCGCCATGAACATCACCGAGTCCTTGCCGAGCTGGGTGAGGACTTTGTGCAGCCCCAGAAGCGAGCCGAGGGCGTCGCCGTCGGGCCCCTCGTGGGCGGTGAGGAGGAAGCGGTTGCGTGTTCGCAGCTCGGAGGCGACGCGCTCCAGGTCGGTGGTCGCGATCTCCGGAACCGAGCTCACTCTTCCTCCTCCAGCAGTTCGGAGATGCGAACGCCCTGCTCGATCGTGTCGTCGTAGCGGAAGGTCAAGGTGGGGGTCCGCTTCATCCGCGTCTCCGCCGCGATCCGCGACTGGATCACGCCGTGGGAGGAGCGCAGGCCCTCCAGCGTCGCTTCCCGCTCCTCCTCGGAGCCGAGCACGCTGACGAACACCTTGGCGGTGCGCAAGTCGGGGCTGGTCTCGACGGAGGTGACGGTCACGAAGCCGATACGGGGGTCACTCAAATCGTTGGAAATCGCCGCGCCCACGACCTCGCGAAGCACCTCGTTGATGCGCCGCATGCGGGAGCCCGCCATGCTACTCCAGGGTCTGCTCGACCTGTTTCGTCTGGAAGAACTCGAGCACGTCGTCCTCCTTGACGTCGGCGTACCCGTCGAGGACGATGCCGCACTCCTGGCCCTCCTCGACTTCCTGGACGTTGTCTTTGAAGCGGCGCAGGGAGCCAAGCTCGCCGGTCCAGATAACCGTGCCCTCGCGGATCAGGCGGACGCTGGCGGTGCGGACCGCCTTGCCCTCGGCGACGATACAGCCGGCGATGCGGCCGACCTTGGAGGCTTTGAAGGTCTGTTTGACCAGCGCCTCGCCGATCGTCTCCTCGACCTCGACCGCGTCCAGCAGGCCCTCCATCGCGTTGCGCAGGTCTTCGGTGATTTTGTAGATGACCGAGTAGGTGCGGACGTCGACGCCCTCGCGCGCCGCGGCGCGTTTGGCGTCGAGCAGCGGGCGGACGTTGAAGCCGATGATGATCGCGTCAGAGGCCGAGGCGAGCATCACGTCGGACTCGTTGATGCCGCCGGTCTGCGAGTGGATGATGTTGATCGCGACCCGCTCCTGAGGCACCTTCGCGAGCTCGTCCTGCAGCGCCTCCAGGGAGCCGGCGACGTCGGCCTTGAGGACGATGTTGAGCTCTTTGATCTCGCCCTCCTGGGCGCGGGCGAAGACCTCATCGAGGCTGACCTTGCGGCCCTGGCGGCGGGCCAGCGCCTCGGTTTTGAGCCGGTGGGCGCGCTCCCCCGCCATCTGGCGAGCCTGGCGGTCGCCGTCGACGGTCTGCACGAACTCGCCGGCGTCGGCGACCCCGTCGAAGCCGAGCACCTCGACCGGCATCCCGGGGACGGCCTCGGCGACCGCTTTTCCGGTGAAGTCCTGCATCGCCCGGACGCGCCCCCACTGGGGACCGGCGACGAGCGAGTCGCCGACCCGCAGGGTGCCGCGCTCGACCAGCACGGTGACGACCGGTCCGCGGCCCGGGTCGAGCTGGGACTCGATCACGTGGCCGGACGCCTCAGCGCCGGGGTTGGCCGTCAGCTCCTCCAGCTCGGTGACCAGGAGGATCATGTCGAGCAGGTTGTCGAGGCCCTCCTTGGTCTTGGCCGAGACCTCGCAGAAGACGGTGTCGCCCCCCCACTCCTCGGGGGTGATCTCCATCTGGGCGAGCTCGCCGCGGACCTTTTCGGGGTTGGCCCCCTCCTTGTCGATCTTGTTGACGGCGATCAGCATCGGCACGTCGGCGGCGCGGGCGTGGTCGATCGCCTCTTTGGTCTGCGGCATGACGCCGTCGTCGGCGGCGACCACGACGACGACCACGTCGGTGACCTTGGCGCCGCGGGCGCGCATCGCCGTGAAGGCGGCGTGGCCCGGGGTGTCGAGGAAGGTGATCGTCTTCTCCTCGTGGTGGACCTGGTAGGCGCCGATGTGCTGGGTGATTCCGCCGGCCTCGCCGGCGGCGACCTCGGTCTCGCGGATCGCGTCCAGCAGCGAGGTCTTTCCGTGGTCGACGTGGCCCATGATCGTCACCACCGGCGGCCGGTCGACCAGGTCCTCCTCGGCGTCGGAGAACTCGGGCTCCTCCGGCTCCTCGTCGGCGGCATGGACGATCTCGATCCTACGGTCGTACTCGTCGGCGATCGCCTTCACCGAGTCGTCGGTGAGGGTCTGCGTCAGCGTCGCCATCTCGCCCATCATCATCAGTTTTTTGATCACCTCGGCCGGGGCGAGGCCAAGCGATTCGGCGACCTCGCGAACGGTCGCGCCGGAGTTGACTTTGGAGGCCTCGGGCTCGTCAGGAGTGTCCGATTTCGCCGGTGGCTCCTCGAGCAGGGGCCGGCGGCGGCGTCCGCCCCGGCGGCGCGGCGGGCGCTGCGGCGGCGGACCGCCTCCCTGCTCGCGGCGGGAAGCCTGCGAATCGATCACCACGCGGCGTTTTTTCGAGGACGCACCGCTGCCGCCGCTGCCGCCGCCCTGCTGGGCGCCGGCCGGACGCACCGGTTTGGTCGAGGTGTTGCGGCCTTTGGGCGCCGCGGCCGGTTTCGCCGCGGGCTGCTGCGGGGCGGCTTTCGGCGCCTGCGGGACGGCGGGCTTGGCGGCCTGCGGGGCAGGCGCCTTCTTCGCCTCGGCGCCGCCGTTGCCTTTCGCGGCGGAGATCGCCTTCACCGCGTCGGCCTCCTCGACGCTGGAGGCGGCGGCTTTCGCCTCCACTCCAGCCGCCGTCAGGGCCGCCAACAGCTCCTTGGAGCTGACGCCG
>CAMLHB010000197.1 GCA_946479725.1 uncultured Actinomycetes bacterium
CACCAGCCGAAGCTCCCCAGCAGCTCGGCCGCCCAGATCAGCAGCGCCAGCGCGACCACCGACGAGGCCAGGTGCGCCGGCGCCCCCTCGAAGCTCGGCAGCAGCCGCCGTCGCACTGCCGCGCCGCCGACCCACGCGAGCCCGCCGAGCAGCAGCACCTCCATCACTCCCAGCAGGTACCGCCCCAGGTCGAGCATCCGCCGCTAGCGGCCCCGCCGCAGCAGCAGGCGGCTGATCTGCTCGAGCTCCGCCACCCGCAGCAGCTTCGCCACCGAGACGTAGACGGCGAGGCCGGCTGCGAGGCCGAGGCCGAGGGAGACCATCTGGCCGAGCAGGTCGCGTCCCAGAGCCTGATCGAGGACGTCCCAGACCATGTAGCTGACCCCGGCCAGGGCCGCGGCGGCGATCGTGATCCGGATCGAGGTCGAGAGCAGGCGCCGCAGCTCCAGCCCGTCGAGCTCCCGGCGCAGCATCACGGCCTGGGCTACAACCGCGGCGGTGGTGCCGATGCCGGTCCCGGCGACGACGCCGCCGACCCCGAACGGCCCGTACAGCGCCAGCGCCGCCAGCGCCGAGACGACGAGGTCGATCACCGCCACCGCCGTCGCCCGCCAGGGCCGCTGGATGCTGAAGAACGTCCGCGTCTGCAGCAGGTAGAGGCCGTTGGTCGGCAGCGAGAAGGCGAACCAGAAGAGCGCCGTGGCGACGAGGGTGGTTTCGGCGGGGCCGAATTCGCCGCGCTGGTAGACAAGCCGGATCATCGGGTCCGAGAGCGCCAGGATCGCCGCGGCGGCGGCGACGAGAACGAAGAGGATCTGGCGCATCCCGTTCGCCAGGGTCGCCCGCAGGCTCTCGATCTGCCCGGCGTTGGCGAAGCGGGCCAGGGCCGGGAATAGCACCGTCGCGATCGCGACCGAGAAGATCCCCTGCGGCAGCTGGTAGAGGCGGAAGGCCTTGTCGATCGCCGCCGGCGCTTCTTCGGAGATCAGGCCACCGAAGAAGCTGTTGATCAGGGCGTTGAAGTTGATCAACCCGAGGCTGATCGTCACCGGCAGCATCAGCAGCAGGACCCGGCGCACCCCCGGGTGGCGCCAGTCGAAGCTGAAGCTGAACCGGTAGGGCGTGTGGCGCAGGTCCCAGGTCGGAATCAGCAGCTGCACCAGGGTGCCGATCAGGATCCCGATCGCGTAGGCGTAGATCCGGTCCTGGCCGTGGAAGAGGGGCTCCAGCACGACCAGCACGAGGATGATCGTCAGGTTCCAGAACAGCGGCGAGATCGCGAAGGCCCCGAAGCGGTCGTAGCTGTTGAGGACGCCGACGACGACGCCGCTGATCCCGAGCAGGATCAGGATCGGGAAGAGCACCTGCGAGAGCGTCACCGTCAGGTCGATCACGGCCTG
This sequence comes from uncultured Actinomycetes bacterium, assembly GCA_946479725.1. Next base: position 1,401 of record CAMLHB010000197.1, read on the forward strand.
GCTCTGGAAGTTCGGGACGAAGACCGGCATGATCACCGGCGCCAGGAGGATGAACAGCGCGGTCAGCGCGCCCAGCACCATCGTCGCCAGCAACAGCAGCGTCGAGGCGAGGCGGAAGGCCTCCTTGTAGCGCTTCTCACCCAGCAGTTCGGTGAAGACCGGGACGAAGGCCGGCTGCAGGGCTGCGTCGGCAAAGAGGGCGCGAATCAGGTTCGGGACCTGGAAGGCGATCGTGAAGGCCGACATCGGCCCCTTGACGCCGAAGTAGCTGGCGGCGACGACTTCGCGGGCGAGGCCGGCGAGGCGGGAGGCCCCGGTGGCGATCGAGAAGAACGCGGTCGAGCGGGCGATCCGCCCCGCCTGCCTGCCGGGGGCGGGCTCGGCGCCGAATTCCTCGCCCGGATCGAAGCCCTCCGCCTCGCGAACTCCGACGTCGGAGGCCAGCGCCGCCTCCTCGGCGTTGATCGCCCGCTCGTCGGGATTGGGGGTGTCAGGGTCCCTGGGCGTCTCCAAGCTTCGTCTCAATCGCTATAGTCGGCGGCCGCCCGGAGCCGGCAAGGCGCCTGCTCGGGAACTCGACATGGCCAACATAGCCTCACAGAAGAAGCGGATACTGCGCAGCGAGCGCGAGCGGACGGAGAACCGCCTGCTCACCAGTACCGTGAAGACGCACTTCCGCCGCCTTGAAAGCGCGGTCGAGTCCGGTGAGGCCGACGCGATCGCCAGCGAGCAGCGCGATCTCGTCTCGAAGATCGACAAGGCCGTACAGAAGGGCGCCCTCCACCGCAATACCGGCGCGCGCAAGAAGTCCAAAGCCGCCCGAATCGCCTCAGGCGCTTAGGGCGCGAAAACCAAGCAGGTCAAGGACGAGGGAGGGAGTGTGCTCTGCACATGACCGACCGAGGACGCCGAGATGCGCCGGTTTGCAGCGTCCTACGCGCCGGCCGCTTGACGTAATGCGAGCGTAAACGAGAGCTCGTCGCCGTAGTCGGCGCCGCCACGACACCAGAGCTCTAGGTCGGCCAGGGTCTCGGTTGCCGTGCGCAGGTTGGCCAAGTCGGTGCCCTGGAGGCGCTTGACCAACTGCTTGGCCGCGTAGGGGTGCATCTTCAGCGAGGACTCGACCTGCTGCGGGGGGATTCCCTCCTCCAGCTTCGCCGCCGCTGCGCAGGCGCCGCGCAGGCGCGAGGCGAGGCCGTAGATCAACCCGGTGACGTTCTCCCCCTGCCCGATCAGCCGCTCGCCGATCCGCAGCGCCGCCGCCGCATCGCCTTCGATCAGGGCATCGGAGAGCGACCAGACGGCCGCCTCGGAGGTGTCGGCGATCATCTCGGCCAGGTCGGCGGCGCCCACCTCTCCCCCCTCGCCCGCCCAGAGCGCCAGACGCTCCAGCTCGTTATGGAGGCGGACCGGGTTGGCTCCCATCCGCTCGACCAGCATCCGCGCCGCCGCCGGCTCAAGCCGGAAGCCGAGCCGCTGCGCCTCCCCGACGAGGACCCGCGGCATCTCCCGCGCCTTCGGCGCCTCGAACTCGTGTACCTCTCCCGTCGCCGCCTTGACCGCTTTCACCAGCTTTGCCGGCGGCTTGTCGCGGCAGATCAGGACCAGCGTGAGGTCCGGCGGCAGCTCGCCGAGGGCGGCGATCACCGGCTCCAGCTGCTTGTCGCGCCAGCGCTCGATCCCGTCGGTGAGCAGATAGCGGCGGGACTGCATCAGTGACATCGCCGGGATCGCCGCCAGCACCGCCTCGTGGTCGGGCACGCCGCGGCCCTCGCTGGCCTCGAACACCTCCAGCGCCGCCGCGCCGCCCTCGCGTTCGGCCCGCGCCCGCAGCCGCGCCCGGGTAGCGTCGATCTTCGCCCCGTCGCTGCCGGCGATCAGGTAGAGCGGCTTCATCCCGTCGGCCATCGCCGCCGAGTCTAGATCGCGCCGCGGTCCGGTCGCGGCGCTACTTGGCGTGGCCCAGCGCTTTGCCGTTGCCGTCGCCCGGCGAGGATTCCGCCGGAGCTTCCGTGGCGCTGGTGGTGGTACCCGCAGTGCTCGATTCGGTGCTCTGCTTCGAGGAGGCTTCGACCCCGCGTTCGCTGGCGTGGGCGGCGGCGGCCGTCGAATGCGAGTTGCCCGGAGCCGGCGCCGGGGTCGGCGCAGCCGGGCGGGCGGGAGTCGGGGTCGGCTTCTGCGGCGCGCTCGCTTCGGGCGTGGGCGCCTGGGACGGCACGGGCTGGGCCGGAGGGGCCGACTGGGATTCCGGGGTGGACGCTTCCACCGATTCGTTGCCCGAAGTTCCGCCTCCCGACCCAGGAGGCGCGTTCACAGTGGGTGCCACGCCACCCTGCTCCGCCGGCGAGCCGCCTGCACCGGAGTCGCCGGTTTCAGGGAGGGCGGGATCATTCGCCGGACGGCTGCTTCCCACCGTGAACTCGGCAATTTCCGGCCGGGACTGGTGATCGACGACAACCGCCCCGGAGACCGCGTTGCGCGCCGAGGGGCCGCTGGGCAGCGGCGCCGGCGAGAGCACCGAGAAGTTGATCTGGGCGAAGATCGCGACCAGGGCCAGGCCGATCGCCGCGGTCAGGCCGAGGAAAGCGAAGGCGGTGCTGCGCATCCGTTCCGGCAGACCGTCGCCGGCGAAGCTGTACCGCCGCAATGAGCCGAGGATCCGAGTTTGGAAGCTGGAGCGCACCACGTCCTGCATCGGCACGTGAGACGACGCGGCAAGCGATTAGATCGGCTTCCTCAAGTATCGATTCGATCATCTGTCCACCCGCATCCAGTGCGGGCCGACGGCGAGGTCGACCTCGCCGTCCCTGTC
>CAMLHB010000198.1 GCA_946479725.1 uncultured Actinomycetes bacterium
CTGCCCGGCCACCAGGGCACCTTGGGGCTGCGCATCAGCCGCGTGCTCATGCGGAGCAGGGAAACGAGCGCGGTGGTCATCGCGGTCCCGGCGCTGGGGCCGTCCTTGGGGATCGCCCCGGCGGGGACGTGGAGGTGGAACTCGCGTTGGAAGCGCTCGGCGTCGATCCCGAGCTCCTCGCGGTGGGCCCGCACGTAGGAGAGGGCGATCCGCGCCGACTCCTTCATCACGTCGCCGAGCTGTCCGGTCAGGACCAGGCCCTTGTCGCCGTCCATCGCGGTCGCCTCGATGAAGAGGATGTCGCCGCCGGTGCCGGTCACGGCAAGGCCAGTGGAGACCCCCGGGATTGCGGTCCGCTCGACCGACTCCTGGAAGAACTTCTGCCGGCCGAGCGCCTCGCGCAGGGCCTCGGCGTCGATCGTGATCTTCCCGCCGGCCTCGCCGGCCGCGATCTTCGTCGCCGCCGAACGGATCACCTTGCCGATCTCGCGCTCCAGCCGCCGCACCCCCGCCTCGCGGGTGTACTCGGAGATCACCGCCCGCAGGACCGCGTCGGAGACCTCGACCTCCTCGGCCTTCAGCCCGTTCCGCTTCAGCTGCCTCGGCAGCAGGTAGCCGCGGGCGATCGCCAGCTTCTCCTCGGTCGTGTAGCCGTCGAAGGAGATCAGCTCCATCCGATCCAGCAGCGGCGCCGGGATCGTCTCCGCCACGTTGGCCGTGGCGATGAAGAGCACCTGCGACAGGTCGATCTCGACGTCGAGGTAGTGGTCGCGGAACGCGTTGTTCTGCTCCGGGTCGAGCACCTCGAGCAGGGCCGCGCTGGGGTCGCCGCGCCAGTCGGCGCCGACCTTGTCGACCTCGTCGAGGAGGACGACCGGGTTCATCGTCCCGGCGTCGCGCAGGGCGCGGATGATCCGGCCCGGCAGGGCGCCGATGTAGGTGCGGCGGTGGCCGCGGATCTCGGCCTCGTCGCGGATGCCGCCGAGGCTGATGCGGACGAACTCGCGCCCCAGTGCGTTGGCGATCGACTCGCCGATCGAGGTCTTGCCGGTCCCCGGGGGGCCGACGAGGGTCAGAATCGCGCCGTTGGCGCGGCTGTCGTCGTCCTCGATCCCGCGCTCCTCGCGCAGCTTGCGCACGGCGATGAACTCGGTGATCCGTTTCTTCACATCCTCGAGGCCGGCGTGGTCGGCGTCGAGCACCTCGCGGGTGTGGGCGGGGTCGAGCCGCTCCTCGGAGCGCTTGCTCCACGGCACCGCGATCAGCCAGTCGAGGTAGCTGCGGATCATGCTGCTCTCGGGCGACTGCTCGCCCTGGCGCTCGAGTCGCCGCAGCTCCTTCTCGGCCTGCTCGGCGGCCGCCTCCGGCATCTCCGCCTCGGCGATTTTCCGCTCGTACTCGGCGATCAGATCGGCCTCGTCCTCGCCCAGCTCCTTGCGGATCGACTCCATCTGTTTGCGCAGGAAGTACTCGCGCTGCTGCTTCTGGGCGCCGGACTCGACGTCGTCGCGGATCTTCTCCCGCACCTGCAGCTCGGTCAGCCGCTCGCGCTGCAGCTCGACCGCCAGCTCCAGGCGGGCGGTGACGTCGATCGTCTCCAGCAGGCGCAGCTTGCCCTCGTTGGGGATGTCGGGGGAGAGGCCGGAGGTGTCGGCCAGCGCACCCGGCTCGTCGATCGAGCGCAGGAAGGCGGCGATACGGCCGTCGTCGCCGCGGTGCTCGAGGATCTCCTCGACCACGGCGCGGTATTCGGTCTGCAGCTCGCGGGTGTGCTCGTCGTCGGGGTGGCCGTCGCGGATCTCCTGCACCTCGACCCGCAAGGCGTCGCCGTCGCCCGGCTCGGCGCCGCCGGCGATCAGGCCGCGGTGGAGGCCGACGACGGTGGCGACGGGGCGGCCGCGGCGCGAGAGCCCGGTCTCGATCACCTCGGCGAGGACGCCGACGCGGCCGAACTCGCCGTCGCGGCGCGGCATCAGGAAGACGCGCTCGTCGTCGCCGACGGCGATCGGCAGGGTCGCGGTGACGGTGGGGAAGACGATCGCCTCGTCGAGCGGTATCAGCCGATAAGTCATAACCAAGTCCACTTTCTGTAGTTAGTCCTCAACCAGGAGGATAGCGCCGATTGTTTCCGCGTCAAGTGCCTCCCCAGGGGGTGTCTGAGTTTTCCCGTCATATATGAGGGTCAAGCTCAGACACCCCCCGTCGGCGCGGTACGGTGCGGGCGTGAGCAAGGTCAAGTGTCAGATCTCGGTCTCGGCCGACGGCTACCTCGCCGGGCCGAACCAGAGCGAGGAGCACGGGCTTGGGGAGGGCGGCGAGGCGCTGCACGAGTGGGCCTTCAAGCTCCGCTACTTCCAGGAAATCCACGGCCGCGAGGGCGGCGAAGGCGGGGTCAGCGACGACCTCGTCCGCGAGGCGAGCGAGGGCGAGGGCGCCGTGGTCATGGGCCGGAACATGTTCGGCCCCGTGCGCGGCCCCTGGACCGAGCCGCTATGGAACGGCTGGTGGGGGGACGAGCCGCCCTTCGGCATCCCCGTCTTCGTCCTCACCCATTACGAGCGCGAGCCGCTTGCCCTTGGCAAGACGACCTTCCATTTCGTCACCGACGGGATCGAGAGCGCCGTCGCCCAGGCCCGCGAGGCCGCCGGCAACGGCGACGTCGGGATCGGCGGCGGCGGCGAAACGATCCAGGAGACGATCCGGGCCGGTCTCCTCGACGAGATCATCGTCAACCAGGTCCCGGTCTTCCTCGGCACCGGCGTCCGCCTCTTCGACGAGATGCCGCCGAGTGTGAAGCTGGAGCAGACGCGGGTGGTCGAGGCACCCGGCGTCGCCCACCTCTTCTACTCGCTCTCTTATTAAGAGCCGAGCAGCTTCGCCTTCTGGGCGGCGAACTCCTCCTCGGTGAGGATCCCCTGGGCTTTCAGCTCTCCCAGTTCCTTCAACTGCTCGATCGTCGAGGAGCCGCCAGCGGCGGGCGCGGCAGGTGCCGCCTGGGGCGGCGGGGCCTGCTGGGCGTACTGCTGCTGTTCCTGGGCGGCCCAGCGCTCTCCCTGACGTTTGGAGACGCGGTTGCTGACGGAGGTGGCGGTGCCGGCGATCACCGCGGTGCGGGCGACGCCTCGAAGTAGTCCTGGCATGAAGTGCTCCTCTCTCTTAGGCGCCGCCCTCGGCCGCGTCGAGCGCGGCGAGGACGTCTTCGGCGGGGATGCGGCCGCTGGCGACGAGCTGGCCGCCGGAGCGGCGGACGGCGGCCGCGAACGGTCCCGCCCAGCTGTTCTCGTAGACGAGCAGGGCTGCCGAGGTGCCGGGCTCGAGGGCCGCGGCGGCCTCGTTGACGTCGTCGTCGGAGATCAGGCCCGAGGAGGCTCCCTCGAAGACCGAGAGCTCGGCCGCGCCGTCGCCGAGATCGGACAGCTCCAGGCCGCTGACGCTCCCGTCCTCGTCCTTGGCGATGAAGGTGAGGTCGAGGATGCGGATCAGGCCGCGCTCGACGAGGTCGACCAGGTACGGCGCCGCCTCTCCGTTCGGTTGCCGTCCCGGCCACTCGACCAGGAGGTAATCGATCGGGCCCATCTCGATGCTGTCATCCATCGACTGATCCTCTCGGGTTAGAAAAGAAATTTGGTCTGAGCAACATACCGCTGCGGCGCGAGCGCGCCTAGGGGTTAGGCTCGCGGGCATCCCCGAAGAAGGAGCGCCGCCGATGAACCAGTCGCCGAACCCCGAAGAGGCCGCCAAGCTCTACGGCAGCCGTTTTCTCGTCGAAGACGCGCCCGCGAACGACTTTCCGGCCAGTGGCATGCCCGCGCTCGACGCGATGCGGCTGGTCGACGAGGAACTGGTGCTGGAGGGGGACCCGTGGCGCAACCTCGCCACCTTCGTCACCACCTGGATGGAGCCGGAGGCGCGGCGGATCGTCAGCGAGAACCTGCACCGCAACTTCATCGACCACGCCGAGTACCCGATCACGGCCGAGATCGAGCAGCGCTGCATCCGCATGCTCGCCGACCTCTACAACGCGCCGGGGGAGACGACCGGCTGCCGCACCCAGGGCTCCTCGGAGGCGATCATGCTCGGGGCCCTCTCGCTGAAGTGGAAGTGGAAGCCGCGCCGCGAAGCGGCCGGCAGGGACACCGACAAGCCGAACCTGGTCTTCGGCGG
>CAMLHB010000199.1 GCA_946479725.1 uncultured Actinomycetes bacterium
TCCATCACCTTGCACATCTTCTCCGCCATCACCTCGCCGAGGCTGCCGCCGAAGACGGTGAAGTCCTGGCTGAAGACGAAGACGGTGCGCCCCTCGATCGTCCCGTGGCCGGTGACGACCGCGTCGCCCCAGGGGCGATTTTTCTGCATCTCGAAGTCGTAGGTGCGGTGGCGGACGAAGGTGTCGAGCTCCTCGAAGGACCCGGGGTCGAGCAGCTTCTCGATCCGCTCCCGGGCGGTCATCTTGCCCTTCGCGTGCTGCTTCTCGACCGCCGCTTCGGAGGCGGAATGGACCGCCGCCTCGCGCAGCTCGCGCAGGTAGGCGAGCTTCTCGTCGTGGGTTTGGGGATTTCTCTCGCGCATCGGGCGCGGAAGTCTATTTAGGGGGCGAGCGCGGTGTCCTCAGACACCTCCGGCTCAGACGAAGGGGCGTCGCTGTGGCTCGGCCAGACGATCGAGGACGGCTTCCAGATCGGCCTCGCCAAGGCCAGACTCCTCGCCGGCACGCAGCTCGACCCGGGTGCCGAAGCCCTTCTCGGCCATCGTCACCTCGACGCCCTCGACGGCGGAGATCAACTCCGCCAGCTCGGGCTCGGACTTCATCAGCGTCCTGGCGACCTCGATCATTGGGTGCCGCTTCAACTGCCCAGGCGTCGTTCCTCCCTGGCAGGCGGAATGAGAGAGACCGTTCAGATGCGGTTGGTGATTTGTAGGCGCTATAGCGCCCGAAACTCACCAACCGCTAGAAGAAGGCGCCGCCCTTGTATTCGCCGAAGACCTCGCGCATGGCGCCGCAGACCTCGCCGATCGAGGCGTTGGCTTTGAGGGCGGCGCGGATCGGGTGGAGAAGGTTGCCGTCGCCGCGGGCGACGTCACGGAGGGAGTCGAGCTTGGCGTCGACCTCGGCCTGGTCGCGGTTCTCCTTGAAGGCCGCCAGCCGGGCCAGCTGGCGCTGCTCGGCCTCGGGGTCGACCTTGAGGATGTCGACGTCGTCGACCTGGTCGGTGACGAATTTGTTGACGCCGACGATCACGTCCTGGCCGCTCTTGTAGCGCTCGTGGTAGCTGAGCGCCGACTCCTCGATCTCGCGCTGCATGAACTCCAGCGCCTCGACCGAGCCGCCGAGCTCTTCGACCTTCTCCATCAGCTCCTTGGCCCGCAGTTCGATCTCGTCGGTCAGGGACTCGACGAAGTAGGAACCCGCAAAGGGGTCGACGGTGTCGGCGGCGCCGGACTCGTACGCGATCACCTGCTGGGTCCGCAGGGCGATCCGGGCCGAGCGCTCGGTCGGCAGCGCCAGCGCCTCGTCGAAGCCGTTGGTGTGCAGCGACTGGGTGCCGCCACAGACCGCCGCGAAGCCCTGCAGGGCGACGCGGATGATGTTCACCTCGGGCTGCTGGGCCTGCAGGGTGACGCCGCCGGTCTGGGTGTGGAAGCGGATCTGCATCGATTTCGGGTTCTCCGCCCCGAACCGGTCCTTGACGATCTCCGCCCACATCCGCCGCACCGCCCGGAACTTGGCGATCTCCTGGAAGACGTTGTTGTGGCCGTTGAAGAAGAAGGCCAGTCGCGGCGCGAATTCGTCGATCTTCAGCCCTCGCGCCAGCGCCGCTTCGACGTAGGCGATCGCGTTGGAGAGCGTGAAGGCGACCTCCTGCACGGCCGAGCAGCCCTTCTCCCGGATGTGGTACCCGGAGATCGAGATCGTGTTCCATTTCGGCACGTTCTGGTTGCAGTACTCGAAGATGTCGGTGGTCAGCCGCATCGTCGGCTCGGCCGGGTAGATGTAGTTCCCGCGCGCCATGTACTCCTTCAGCACGTCGTTCTGGACGGTGCCGCGCAGTTTCTCGGAAGGAACCCCCTGCTCCTCGCCGACCAGCTCGTAGAGCAGCAGCAGGATCGCCGCCGGGGCGTTGATCGTCATCGAGGTGGAGACGCCGTCGAGCGGGATCTGGTCGAAGCAGATCCGCATGTCCTCGATCGTGTCGATCGGCACCCCGGTCCGGCCGACCTCGCCGTGACAGAGCGGGTCGTCGGAGTCGCGGCCGAGCTGGGTCGGCAGGTCGAAAGCCATCGAGAGGCCGGTCGAGCCGTGCTCGATCAGGTAGCGGTAGCGCTCGTTGGTGTCCTCGGGCGAGGCGAAGCCGGCGTACTGGCGCATCGTCCAGAGCCGGTCCCGGTACATCCCCTCGTGGATGCCACGGGTGAACGGCGGCGCGCCGGGCTCGCCGAGCCGCTCCTCGAGGCCGGGAGCGACGTCACCCTCCTCATAAAGGGTCTTGATCTCGATCCCGGAGTCGGTGAAGACACGCTCGTCGTCGGGGCCGACCACGGGCGCGATCGTGCGGTGCGCCTCCTGGGCGCCGGAGCCATCGCTGATCGCCATCGCCGGGGAGGATATTGGGACGGCCGCCCCGGGTGCGGGCTGGCGAGCCGTTGGCACTCCCTGTCACGCGGGGACCGGAACATCGGTCTGGTTGCAGGGTTGTAAAAGCAGGTTAAGCGGGAATAACCTGTGCTCAGACAAGTCAACTCGCCGTAAGTCGCCTATAGGGACTGCAGGGGGCGGCAGCAACGGAGGAACAAATGACTCAAGCAACCCAGCCACGGATGGCTCGGGGGACGAAACTGCCTTTGGCGGTTCTCGCGGCTGCGCTGTTCGCGCTGCTGGCGTTCGCTCCCTTTGCCTCTGCCGCGGCCGACCCGGTCGAAAGCGGATCCGCCACCGTCACCCTCAACAGCGGCTTCGTCAAGTCGCTGAAGGAGCACGGGGTGAAGATCATCAAGATCAAGCCCGCCAAGCTGAAGGGCAAGAAGGCCACCTTCCCCGTCGTCGGCGGTGAAATGGACCCGACCAACGGCGTCGGAACGCTGAAGCTCGGGGGCGGCCTCACGTTCAAGCACGGCAAGAAGAAGGCTCCAGTCAAGGCCCTCGTCGTCGACACGAAGAAGAAGGGGCTCTTCGCCAAGGTCGCGGGCAAGAAGCTGAAGCTCGCCAGCGTCGCCGGTTGGAGTTACACCCGTGCCGGCTTCGGCGTCGCCCTCACGGTCAAGAAGCTGAAGCTGTCCAAGGCGGCAGCGAAGCAGCTGAACAAGAAGCTCGGCTTCAAGAAGGGCAAGAAGCCGTTCGTCGGCAACAAGCTGATGGGGTCGGCGAAGGCTGAAGAGCAGCCGGCAACCGTCACCGTCCTGCCCGGCGGCAACGTCAGCTTCAAAGCAGACCAGGAACTGCTGCTGAAGCTGAAAGACGTCGAAACTGAAGCGAAAGTCATCGCCCCGACCACCGAAAAAGGCCTGGGCAACTACGAACTCCCGATCACCGGGGGGACGATCGCTCCGAGCGGCGCGGCCGGTGTCGTCCAGACCGCCGGCGGCCTGCTGCTGACGCAGAAACTCCCGACCGGCCCGAGCACGGCGCTGGAAACGGAAATCACCCTCGGCAACATGTGGCTCGACCTCTCGGCCAAAACCGTGACGGTCGAAGTAATCGCTCATTCGAACGCCGAAAGCGAAGGCAAAAAGCCGCTGGATCTCGGCAACCTCGGTCGCAGCTCCATAGCGGACCTGACCATCACCGGCGTGAGTGCCGATGCAACCACCCGGACGGTCAGCGTCAGCGCCTCGGCTGCGCTGCAGCCGATCTCGGCTGAAGTGCTCGAGGGCTTCGTCAAGGTCTACCAGGGCTACTACGCAGCGGTCTTCTGCGCCAAAGCAGCCCCGGAACAATGCAATTCGGCAAACCCGGGTCAGAAAGCAGCCGAAGAAAAAGCGGCCCAAGAAGCAGCGGCGAAAAAAGTCGAAAAAGACCACATCTCCGCCGGCAACCCGCTGGGCACCTTCTCCTTCACCGCCCAGACGCAGTAACGCAACAAGCTCGCTGCATCGCGAAAGGGGCGGCCTCCGGGCCGCCCCTTTTCATGAGTCCGCAGAAACCCTTGTACTACACGGTTTTTCGCGGACTCGAGTCAGGCGGAGTCGCCGACCAGGCGCTCGATGCCGCTCTGGTCGATCGTCCGGCG
>CAMLHB010000200.1 GCA_946479725.1 uncultured Actinomycetes bacterium
ACGAGACCGGCATGTCCTACGACGACATGAAGAACCGGATCATGAGCGACCTGAAAAAAGTCTTCCGGCCGGAGTTTCTCAACCGGATCGACGAGGTGATCGTCTTCCACAAGCTGGCCAAGGACGAGGTCAAGGAGATCATCGACCTGATGATCAACCGCGTCCGCGTCCAGGTCGCCGAGCACGAACTGCAGCTGGAGCTGACCGACGAGGCGAAGGAACTCCTCGTCGACAAAGGCTGGGACCCCTCGATGGGCGCCCGTCCCCTGCGTCGCGCAATCCAGCGCTACGTCGAGGACCCGCTCGCCGACGAAGTCCTGCGCCAGGGCGAGATGACCCCCGGCTCGACCGTGATGGTCTCCCGCAACCCCGGCGGCGACGAGGAAGACAAACCCCTCGACTTGGAGATCATCGCCCCGAAGAAGCCGAAGGCCCAGCCGCCCGAGGAGCCGAAGCGCGAGAAGGTCGGCGTCGGCGCCAAGCAGGACGACGCTGGCGGCGAGCCCGAAGGCGAGAGTCCCGAGCCGTCCGGCGACGGCAGCCAGAACTAACCGAGGGCAGCCGGTGAGAGAGCCTGGTCGTACGGCGATCGGCACCTGGAGTGGGGGGCGGTTCCTTCACTTCGGGGAGGCGATCGAGGAGGAGCGGCTGGAGGCGCTGCTGCGGCCGGGGGGTGGGATCGAGACGGTCCTCACTGCCGATGCTTACGGGCAGGGCGAGGCGGACCGGGTGCTGGGGCGGGCGCTGGCGGGGGTGCCGCGCGAGGAGTACTCGCTGATCGGCGCCGTCGGTCACGACTTCTACGAGGGAGAGCGGGAAGGGCCGAAAGGGTTTCCGCGGTTCACCGATCCGCGCCTGCGGGGGGCGGCGCAATACGGGAGCTATCTGCGGATGGCGACCGAGAAGAGCCTGGAGCGGATCGGGGCCGACTCGTTCGACCTGCTGTTGCTCCACAACCCCGACCGGATCGGCTACTCGAGCGAGGTCGTCTGGGACGGGATGGCGGCGCTGCGCGAGGCGGGGCTGGCTGGGCGGATCGGGGTTGCGCCGGGGCCGGCGAATGGCTTCACGCTGGACCTGATCTCCTGCCTGGAGCGCTTTGGCGAGCGGATCGACTGGGCGATGATCATCCTCAACCCGCTCGAGCCCTGGCCGGGCGAGCTCTGCCTCGACGCCGCCGCGCGGCACGGGGTGAAGGTCCTAACCCGGGTCGTCGATTACGGCGGGCTCTTCTGGGGCGACCTGCGACCGGGGACGGAGCTGGCCAAATTCGACCACCGCTCCTTCCGGCCCGAGGGCTGGATCGAGGCCGGGGTCGAGAAGCTGGAGCGGCTGATGCCGATCGCCGAACGGGCCAAGCTGACGCCGATTCAGCTCGCCTGCCAGTGGAACCTCGCCCACCCGGCGGTCGAGTCCGTCGCCCCGACCCTGATCCAGGAGATCGGCCCCGAGGCCTGCCCGATCGAGGCCAAGCGCCTGGAACTGGCGAAGATGCCGGCCGAGCAGCGCCTCACCGCCGAGGACGTCGAGGAGATCCGGGCGATCGGCGACAACGCCAACTGCATGGCCCTGAAGGGCGCCAGCCCCGAACACGAGGGCGAGGAGCGCCCCGACCGCTGGCCCCTCAGCGACGACCTCACCGCCGTCGGAACCCGCTGGGGCATCGACCCCAACCGCGACCTCGTCGCGACTCACTGAGTTCCTGCGAGGACCAGCCGCTCTTCCGCGAGTCCGCGAGAGCCGTCGATATACGACGGTTTTCGCGGACTCGATGAATCGGTCCCGCCGAAACCGGCGATAGCGTCGCTCGCATGAACCGGAAGTGGTGGACGCTCGCCGGCGCCTGCGCGGGGCTCTTCGTCTTGATGCTGGATTCGACGGTGGTGGCGCTGGCGCTGCCGCAGATCCGGCACGACGTCGACGCCAGCGCCGAGGGGCTGCAGTGGGTGATGAACGGCTACCTGCTGACGATCGCGGTGCTGGTCGTCACCGCCGGCCGGCTCGGCGACATGTTCGGGCGCAAGCGGGTCTTCCTCGCCGGGATGGTGCTGTTCGCGGTCGGCTCGGTGCTTTCGGGGGCCGCGCAGGACCAGGACATGCTGATCCCCGGTCGCGTCCTGCAGGGGGCCGGGGCGGCGCCGATGCTCTCGCTTTCGCTGGCGCTCGTCTGCAACGTCTTCCCCTCCGCCGAGCAGCCGCGGGCGCTGGGGATCTGGGCCGCCGTCTCGGCGATCGCGCTGGCGATCGGGCCGCTCGCCGGAGGCCTGCTGATCGAACTCGATTGGCGGGTGATCTTCTGGATGAATCTGCCGGTCCTCGCCGCCGGCTGCGCGATCACGATGGCGGCGGCGCCGGAGTCGACCGATCCCGCCGCCGGCACCCGGATCGACTGGCTCGGCTTGGCGACGCTCAGCCTCGGGCTCACCGCCGTCGTCTTGGCGTTGGTTCAGTCGCAGGCCTGGGACGCCGAGGCCGTGGCCGCCTTGGCGCTTGTCGGCATCCTCTCCCTCGCCGCCTTCTGGGCGGTGGAGCATCGGGTCCGCGCGCCGATCGTCGAATTCGACCTCTTCCGCAACGGCCCCTACTTGGGCGCCAGCGCCGCCGCCTTCGCCCTCGTCGGCGCCTACTGGGCGGTGATGTTCTTCCAGCCCCAGTACCTGCAGGACGTGCGCGGCCACTCTCCTGTCGTTTCCGGCCTGATGATCCTGCCGGTGACGGCGCCGATGATCTTCATCTCGCCCTCCTCCGGCCGCCTCATCGCCCGCTTCGGCGCCCGCCATCTGATGACCGCGGGAATGCTCTGCGGCACCCTCGGCCTGTTTGTCCTGACCCGGATCGGCGCCGACGCCTCCTACGGCCTGATCCTCGTCGGCTACCTTCTCTTCGGGATCGCCCTCGGCCTCGTCTACGCGCCGATGTCGACCGCGGCGATGGCGGCGATGCCGGGAGAGAAGGTCGGGGTCGCCTCCGGCGTGCTGGCGATGGACCGGGTCCTCGCCGGCGCGGTCGCCCTCGCCGCCACCGGCGCCGTCTTCCATGCCCTCCTCGACAGCCACTCCTTCGCCGCCTCGGTCGCCGGCTCGACCTGGGTCCCGGTCGTCCTCTGCGCCGTCGGCACCGCCTTCACCTGGGCCTTCGTGCGGGACTCACGGGCGGAGTCACCGGAGGAGCTGCGCCACCGCATGCACCATCGCCGCTTCCATCTTTAGGCGCGCTTGACAAACCCTATTCCGACCTGTCCACTCGGAATCAAGCAGACCGCATTCCAGAGCCGTTTCTGCCATCCTCTCAAGCGATGCCTGATTTGTCTGGGGATGAGCTTCAAGAGTTGTCTGAACGCCAGGATCCCCGACTTCTAAGAGCTCTCGACGTGGTTGCGCCAGGCGGCGCCCTGCGCGAGGGGATCGACAACATCGTCCACTCGCGCACCGGCGGCTTGCTGGTCGTCGGCGACCTCGACGACATCTCCCACCTGCTCTCGGGCGGGATCAAGCTCGACGTCGACTACACGCCGGCGATGCTCTACCAGGTGGCGAAGATGGACGGCGCCATCGTCCTCAACGGCGAGGCGACGAAGATCGCCTGGGCCAACGTCCAGCTGATGCCCGACCCGACGATCCTCAGCTCGGAGACCGGCACCCGCCACCGCACCGCCGAGCGCGTCTCCAAACAGACCACCGCGCTGGTGATCGCGATCTCCCAGCGCCGCGACGTCGTCTCCCTCTACGTCGAGGGGACGAAGTACATCCTCCAGGACATTCCCGCCGTGCTGGCCAAGGCCAACCAGGGCTTGGCGACGCTGGAGAAGTACCGCCAGCGGCTCGACCAGGTCTCGGCCCGGCTGACCCAGCTCGAGTTCGACGGCGGCGTCGTCCTCCACGACGCCCTCTCCGTCCTCCAGCGCGCCGAGCTGGTGACGCGGATGGCGGTCGAGGTCGAGCGCTACATCGTCGAGCTCGGCACCGAGGGCCGGCTGATCGAGATGCAGCT
>CAMLHB010000201.1 GCA_946479725.1 uncultured Actinomycetes bacterium
CACAAGCCGCCCGGGGCTCGGCTCGCCGAGCTGAACAACGTTGCTGGGTCTTACACCTAGGCCCTATGGACCGCCGCCCAAGCGCCAACCGGCGGCGAAATCGAGCGCGCATCCAGACGGCTCGCGGGGCCACCCGACAGCGGCAGCCCCGCTAGGTACCGGTCTTAGTTGCCCTTGTGGGTACCGCCGGTCGGCGCCACCGTCGCGCTCTGCACGATCCGCATAGCCAGTCCCTCCTTCCTAAGTTGGAGAACAGGAGGACCAATAAGAGCGAATCCACTAAAAGAGCGCGACCCAACTAATGGGAGGTACGTCCGCATTCATCAATTGGACTCGAACGGCACAATTGACTTAGAGTGATCCGGATGCATAGACCCAACCGCAACCGAGAGGACGGGGAAGTGGCTGGAACCAAGCGTCAGAAAAGTGGCGAGAAGGCTGACGAGGGGTCGGTCTGCGATCCCCTCAAGCATCCGGAGCGCGTCCGGATTCTCGAAGTCATCAACGAGGCTCCAATGTCACCGATCCGTTTCCTCCAAGGCGGCTACAGCAGTCGGAAGTTCAAGAGCAAGCAGGAAGGCCTCTCCTATCTCAGCTACCACTTCCGCGAGCTTGAGAAGGCCGGGCTGATCGAGGTAATCGACGCGATCCCCCGTCGCGGAGCGGTGGAACACGTCTACAGCGGACGAGCCCGCTTCTTCTACACCAGCGAGGAATTCGACAAGCTGCCCCTCAAAGAGCGCGTGATGCTCAGCCGCACTTCCTTTCAAGGCCTGATGGCGAGAACTGACAGTGCCATTAGCTCGGGCACCTTCGATAGGCGGACCAGCCGGCATTTGACCTGGCGAGCCATGCACTTGGATGGGCGGGGCTGGCAGGAAATGACTGACCACCTGGACGAGGCCTTCGCCAAGGCTGAAGCGATCAGGAAGGCTGCTGTCGAGCGCATCCGGGAGAGCGACGATGGCGAGGTCATTCCCACGACTGTTGCCTTTCTCGGCTACGAGTCACCACCGCTGCCAGTGCTCGATTGACTAGGCTGGCCAAGGTGGCAGCTGATTCAGCCTTGGCGGCGTACCAGGCCTTCGCCCCCATCTACAACTCGTTCAACCACTCCAATGACTATGAGATGTGGCTTGGGCGAGCGTTGCTGCCTGCGCTTCGCGAGCACGGGCTGAAGGAAGGGGGCACGGCGTTGGACGTTGGCTGCGGCACGGGCCGTGCGTTCCGACCGCTCCTGCGGCGCGGCTGGCGGGTCCATGGTTGCGATCTTTCACCGGCCATGCTGGAGCTTGCCGCTCAGGAGGGGGGAAAGGAGGTCGAGCTTCGAGTGGCCGACATGCGGGCCTTGCCCCAATTCGGGCAGTTTGACCTGGTGCTGTCGCTGAACGACTCAGTCGACCATCTGCTTGGCGACGAGGATCTCGTCCTTGCGCTTCGGGGGATGCGGAAGAACCTCGCCGAGAACGGCCTGCTCGCCTTCGACGTCAACGCGAGCCCGGTTTATTCGACCGGATATGGGGAGGTCAGAGAGGTTGAGCACGAGGGCGCGCGATGGGTATGGACGGGTCGAGGCGAGGTGGCGCCGTCGATCTACGAAGCCGAGATTTCAGGTGATCGACTCGACACGCCGATCCGCAATCGCGAGCGGCTCCGATCGGTCCATGAGGTCCTGGACGCGATGCGGATCGCCGGCCTCAAGACCCTTGCCGCATTGGGAATGAGCGAGAAAGATGGCGAGGTCGTTCTCTCCACTCCAATAGACGAACGCCGCGACTACAAGCTTGTCTTCATCGGCGCAGCAGGCTCATTCGCCGACGAAACGAACTCGACCGACAACGCTCAAGACGCGTCGGCGTAGGCGACGGCGCCGCCGCGGCGTGGGTCGCCGCCGCCGCTGAGGGCGCCGCTGGCAGGGTCGCGGGCAACCGCCTGGGTGCCGCCGAAGAAGAGGTTGAGCGAGGGCCAGCGGGCCACCTCGAGGCCGCGCGTTTCCATCCGGGTCAGCGCCTCGAGGTCCACCCCCTTCTCGGCCTGGACGATCCCCTGCTCGAAGTGCAGGCGCGGGGCCTCGATCGCCGCCGCGACCGGGAAGCCCTGCTCGACCGCCCGCACCACGGTCTGCAGGATCGCCGAGCGGATCCGGTTGGAGCCGGCGCTGCCGAGTGCGAGGACGACCTCGCCGTTGCGCAGGACGACGGTCGGCGCCATCATCGACGGCACCCGGCGCCCCGGCGCGATCAGGTGAAAGCCGGCCGGGTTGAGGTCCTCCTCGCCGAGCATGTTGTTGAGGATCACCCCGGTACCCGGGACGAGGACGCCGGAGCCGGAGCCGTTCGAGCAGGTGACGCTGGCGCAGTTGCCGTCGGCGTCGAGGACCGAGATGTGGGTGGTCGAGCCGAGCAGGTCGGCGGCGGCGAGGTCGAGCCGGATCGGGTCGAGGAAACCGACCTCCATCCCCTCCTCATACAGGGACTCGGCGAAGGCGAGGTCACGGCGCGAGTTGGCCGCCTCCATCGCCGCGACGAGCTGCTCGGGGCCGCTGCGGGGGCCGAGGCGCTCGAGCAGGCCGAGGCAGTAGGAGATCAGGATCCCGCCCGAGGAGGGCGGCGGATTGGTGAGGACTTCGGTGCCGCGAAAGGGGGTGTCGATCGGCTTGCGCTCGATCGCCTCGTAGGAGGCGAGGTCGCCGGGGCCGATCAGGCCGCCGTGGCCGACGACGAAGTCGCTGATCGCCGCCGCGACCTCGCCTCTGTAGAAGAGGTCGGGTCCCTCGTCGGCGAAGCGTTCGAGCGCCTCCGCCAGTTCCGGGAAGAAAAAGACGTCCCCCTCCCCCAGGCGCCTTCCCTGCGGCGCGTAAAGCTCCCGGGTCCCGGCCATCCGCTCGTGGATCGGGGCGAGGATGTCGAGGATGTAGGCCTGCCCGTGGTTGACGGGTGCGCCCTCGCGGGCCAGCCGCACTCCGGGCCCGATCAGCTCGTGCAGCGGCAGCGTCCCGTAACGCTGGAGAGCATGGGCGAGACCGGCCGCGGTCCCCGGCACCCCGCAGGAGGCGGGACCGACGTAGAACGTCTGCGTCGTCTCGGCATCGAAGCGGACGGGAACCGGGGCCAGCTCGGTCGTGCGCCCGATCCCATCCAGCCCCGGGGCGGCGACGAAGAAGTCGATCAGGGTCGTCTCGCCCCCTTGGTGGACCATCATGTGGCCGCCGGCGCCGAACCCGGTCAGCGGACTCTCGACCGCGAAGGAGGCGAGCACCGCGCAGACGGCGGCGTCGACCGCGTTGCCGCCCTCGCGCAGGACGGTCGCACCGGCCTCGGCGGTGAGCGGGTGCCCGGCTGCGACGACGCCCTTCATCCGCCGGTTCTACCGGTTCGGCTCAGCCAGGGAGAAACTCGGGGACGTCGATGCCGAGCTCGCGGTCTCCACCGCGGCCGCGGCGGCCGGCGGCGGCGTCCTTGGTGCGGCGGATCGTCGGCTCGGCGGAGCGGCGCGGCGGCTGCGTGCGGCCGTCGAAGCGGGTGGCGACGACGGTGACCCAGATCTGGTCGGAGAGCTCCTCGTCGACGTTGGCGCCGAAGATGATGTTGGCGTCGGGGTGGGCGGCCTCGCCGACCACCTTGGCGGCCTCGGAGACCTCGACCAGCGAGAGGTCGGCGCCGCCGGTGATCGAAAGCAGGATCGAGCGGGCGCCGTCCATCGAGGTCTCGAGCAGCGGCGAGGAAATCGCTTTTTCGGCGGCGAGGACGGCGCGCTCGTCGCCGTAGGCCATCCCGATCCCGAGCAGGGCCCGGCCGGCTTCGGACATGATCGTCCGCACGTCGGCGAAGTCGAGGTTGATCACCGCGGGCAGGGTGACGAGGTCGGAGATCCCCTGGACTCCCTGGCGGAGGACATCGTCGGCGACCTTGAAGGCCTCGACCATCGAGGTCTGCTGGTCGAGGACGTCGAGCAGGCGGTCGTTGGGGACGACGATCAGGGTGTCGACC
>CAMLHB010000202.1 GCA_946479725.1 uncultured Actinomycetes bacterium
GGGCCGGCTCGAGACCGGTGATGCAGACGAGCGCATAGTGGTGTCCCTCGACCCTGAAGGTCGGCTCGCGGTGGCCGAGGATCTCGACCTCGCAGGCCTCGTCGGTTTCGACCCAAACCGTCGCCTCCGTGCCGGAGACGTAGCGCAGCAGGGGACCTAGGAGAAGCTCGGCCATGGCCCCATCGCTACCCAGCCCGCGGGGCGATAACCAAGGGAATCTTTCTCAAATGCGCCCGAGCGACTGATTTCCCTGACAAACGGGGAGAAAAGGCGGTACGTCAGGTCCGATGTCGGCCGCTCGGATCGATGTCGTTCCGTGTTTCCAGAAAGGCGCTGACAACTGTGAGTGACCATCCGTTTAGGGGGAGTTGGCACGCCCCTAACCTTGATCGGATGGCCCGCGATGGGAAGATCGAGACATGAGCGAAGCAGCAGCGGCCTTGGGGTTCAGCAGCCTGCTCTCGGACGAGCGCCTGACCCGTCGCGCGGTCGGGGGGGACGACCGTGCCTTCGCGGCGATCTTCCGCCGCTATCACCAGAGCCTCTACCGCTTCTGCCTCTCGATCGTCGGCAACCCCGAGGACGCGCAGGACGCGCTCCAGAACACGATGCTCAAGGTGATGCGGGCGCTGCCGGGCGAGGAGCGCCAGATCGAGCTGAAGCCATGGCTCTACCGGATCGCCCACAACGAGTCGATCGACCTGCTGCGCCGGCGGCGGGAGACGCGCCAGCTCGACGTCGAGCAGGTGGCGCCGGGCTACGGACTGGCCGAGGACGCGGCGACGCGGGAACGGCTGCGGCGCCTGCTCGCCGACCTGGGGGAACTGCCGGACCGCCAGCGCGAGGTGCTGGTGCTGCGGGAGATGTCTGGGCTCGACTTCGACGAGATCGGCACGGCGCTGGGCACCTCCCCGGCGGTCGCCAGGCAGACGCTCTACGAGGCGCGGCAGAGTCTGCGGCAGATGGAGGAGGGGCGTGAGATGAGCTGTGAGACGGTGACGCGGGCGCTGTCGGACGGCGACGGTCGGGTTACCCGTCGCCGCGACGTGCGCGCGC
Source organism: uncultured Actinomycetes bacterium (assembly GCA_946479725.1). The sequence goes on from CAMLHB010000202.1 coordinate 1,057, forward strand.
ACCTGCGCGCCTGCGCCGCCTGCCGCGACTTCGGCGAGGAGATCAAGCGCCGCGAGCGGGACTTCGCGGCGCTCTCGCCGCTGCCGGCGGTGGCGGCGGCAGGGATGCTGCAAGGACTCCTCGGCGGCTCGCAGGCGGCCGGCGGGGCCGCGGGCGGTGGCGGCCTGGCGCCGCCGCCCAGCGTCGCCGCGGCGAAAACGATCGCCACCTCGGCGATGGTCAAAGGGGTGGCGACGGTGGCGGTGGTCGCCGCGGTCGGCGTCACCGCGGCCGATCGCACCGGCGTCATCCACCTCGGGCTGCCGGGCGAGCAGAGCTCGAAGTCCTCCTCGACCTCGCCGGGCTCGAGCGGGTCTGCGGGACACGGGGGCGCAGGCGTCGGCGGTGCAAATCAAGCGGGTGGCGCTGCAAGCGGGAAGGCGAACGGAGCGGCCGGTAAGGCCGCCGCGGGATCCAACGCCGCCGCCGCACCGGGCAGCCAGCACGCGCACCCCCATCATCCGGGCAACTCTCACGCTGCCTCCCACGCAGGTGGGGGGCCGGCGGAAACCGCTGTCGGTGCCGAGCACGGAAAACAGCACCCAGAGGCAGCCGGCGGCGGCCAGGAAACCGCGACCGAACACAAGGCTTCCCCGGAACAGGGCTCGGCACCCACCGACAAGGGGAGCAGCGGTGGCGGAGCGACTTCGGAAAAGCCGGCCGCCCCGGAAACGCCAGCGGCGACCCCGCCCCCGCCACCGAAAGAAGCGCCCGAAAACCCTCCCCGGGGGACGGCGCCGGAAGCTCCGTCCCAAGCCCAGCCCCAGCAGCCGACGGCGAAGACTGATGCCGGCGCCGCGGCGCCGGCAGCCGCGGGCAGCGGACACAGCCAGTCCGCAGAAAAAAAATCCTAAGTTTGTAAAAGCGCCTGACGCCCGTCGCCACCGTCCGTTTCAGGGGCGTGAACGGAAACGAACGAGGAGGCTCGATGAAAGTTCGCACCACGTTTGTCGCTCTGCTGGGCGCATTGGTGCTGGTCCTGGCGCCGGCGGCTCTGGCCACCCAGCCGGCTGAACCCGGCAGTCAGGGCAAGGGCCCGCAGTACACGCCGGAAACCCCGCAGCCGGAAAAACCGGAGACCCCCGGACCGAATGCGCCGCTGCCGGAAAAGGCGAAGGCCTATGGCGTCTACTGCAAGAACGAAAGCCGTAAGCACGTCAAAGGCGAGAAGGGGACCGCCTTCAGCCGCTGCGTGACGGCGATGGCCCGGGCCGCCACGAACGAAGATCTGACCCCCCGCCAGGCCTGCAAAGGCGAGAGCCGCAAGCACGTCAAAGGCGAGAAAGGCACCGCCTTCTCCCGTTGCGTGACTGCTGCCGCGAAGCTCCGCAAAGACGAAAAAGAAGACCAGCAGACCTGATCCACCCCGAGGCTCAGCCCCGTCGCCCGCCGGGCGGCGGGGCTCCGAGCGGGGCGGGGCGCTCGCGGTAGAGGTACTTGCGGACCAGCGCCTCGGCCGGCCCCGTCGCGAGGACGAGGGGGCTGCCACAGACCGGACAGGAGCGGCTCCCCCAGTCGCTGCCGCGCGCGTCGGCCTGGGAATGGCATCGGGGGCATTCGAGGGGCTGGCTCATCTGCGTCTCTCTCTCCGGATTGGTCTCCCTTTCCGAACGAGCCTCTCGCGCCGGGCCCACTTGGGCATCCGTGGTTTCCCGCATTTCGATGCCGATCCGGGGACTTGACGAAATGCCCCGACTTCGCCAGCATCGAACAATGGTCCAGGGGGGTTTTGTCCGCGCGGCGGTTGCCTGCGCCTGTGCTTTGGCGCTTCTGCTCGGCCTCGCCGGCGGCGCCCAGGCGTCGATGTACTTCGGAGCCACGATCAGCGGCGAAACCTACGGCCAGACCGGTAACGCCCCGCGCAACACGGCGGCCTGGGACCTCTTCGAGCGTCACGCCGGCCGCAAGGTGGCGATCCTCAACCAGGGCCAGCAGTGGGCAAGCTTCGACAAAGCCGAGGTCGACGCCACCTACGCCCGCGGCGCGATCCCGCTGGTGACGATGGGCCTGGCGGGGACTTCGATCGAAGAAGTCGCCGCCGGCGGCCAGGACGCGGCAATCAAGAAATGGGCGCAGGAAGCGAAAGCCTGGGGCCACCCGTTCCTCTTCGCTCCCTGGTGGGAGATGAACGGCGGCTGGTACGCCTGGGGCCGGCAGCCGAAGTTCATCGAAGCCTGGCGCCGATTCCACAAAATCGTCGCCGAAGAGGGGGCGAGCAACGTCACCTGGACCTGGGTCGTGAACAGCATCTGGTCCGACCCGGAATCGGATCCGACTCCGTATTACCCGGGGGACGCCTACGTCGACTGGATCGGGCTCGACTCCTACAACTGGGGCCGCAACCCCGCTCAGCCGGACAAATGGATCAACCCCGAGCAGACGATGACGCCGACCCTGGAACTGATCGAGAAGGCGGCGCCGACGAAGCCTGTGGCGATCGTCGAGACCGCCTCCAGCGAGTACGGCGGCAACAAGCCCGACTGGATCCGGGAGCTGCTGACCGACTACCTGCCCCACCACCCGGAGATCAGGGCCTTCCTCTGGTTCAACTGGAACTTCATGAAGGGCGAAAAGCGGGCCGACTGGCCGATCGAGAGCTCGGCGCCGGCGCAGCAGGCCTTCCGCAAGGCGATCCAGAGCAGCGTCTTCGTGCCGGGGCCGGTCTCGCTGCCGAACCTGACCAAGGTGCCGCCGCCGCCCGCCGGGGGCGGCGAAGCGGCCCGCCCGGAGGACCTCTCGGGGGCGGCGGAAATGGCCGCGGGCCCGGATGTCGCCGTCGACGGCGACGGCACCGCCACGGTCGTCTGGAGCGCCCGCAGCGGCGCCGAGTTCCGGGTCTTCGCGCGGCGGATCGCCGCCAACGGGGCACGCGGCGCGACCGCCCAGCTCTC
>CAMLHB010000203.1 GCA_946479725.1 uncultured Actinomycetes bacterium
AGCCGCCGAGCGAGGGGGAGGGGGAGACCCGCGAGGCGTCCCTCAGCGGCGATTCCCGGCTCTGCTTCCTGCAGAAGGGGACCGAGCAGTACCACATCTGCTTCGGGGCACCGGGGCTGCGCCGCGACGACCAGCGGCGCTACCCGCTGGCCGTGCTCGACGCGATCTTCGGCGGCTCCACCTCCTCGCGCCTCTTCCGCGAGGTGCGCGAGAAGCGCGGCCTCGCCTACTCGGTCGGCTCCTACAACGAGCAGTTCACCGACCAGGGCCTGGTCGCGACCTACGTCGGCACCCGCGAGGACAACGTCGAGGAGGCCTGCCAGATCATCGGCGCCGAGCTGGCGCGACTGCGCTCGGAGCCGGTCTCCGAGGAGGAGCTGAGGCGGGCGAAGGAGAGCGTCAAGGGGCGGCTCGTCCTCTCCTCGGAGTCGACGGCGGCGCGGATGACGCGGATCTCCCGCGCCACCCTGTTCGACCTGCCGATCGAAAGCCTCGACGAGATGCTGGCCAAAGTCGACGCGATCAGCGTCGACGAGCTGACCGAGCTGGCGGCCGAGCTCTACGGCGCCGAGCACCTCTCCGCCGCCTGCGTCGGCGCCGACGAGGACCGATTCCGGAACGCTCTGGCGCCGGTTAGCGAGGCGTTGGTAGCCGCATGACCCGGGTCGCGGTTGCCGGCGCCGCCGGAAAAATGGGAGCGACCGTCTGCGAAGCGGTCGAAGAGGCCTACGGGCTGGAGCTGAGCGGGCGGGCCGACCCGGCGCTCGGCATCTCCCTGGCCGAGGTGCTACCTGAGGCCGACGTCGTCGTCGACTTCACCGTCCCCGACACCGCGCTGGCCAACGTCAAGGCCTGCCTCGAGGCGGGCGTCCACGCCGTCGTCGGTACCACCGGCTTCGACCTCGACGCCGCCCGCGGCCCGGCCGAGGCCTCGCGGGCCAACTGCTTCGTCGCCCCCAACTTCGCGATCGGGGCGGTGCTGCTGATGGAGGTCTCGCAGACGATCGCCAGGCACATGCCCGAGTGCGAGATCGTCGAGCTCCACCACGACGGCAAGCTCGACGCCCCCTCTGGCACCGCCAAGCGCACCCAGGAGCTGATCGACGCCGCTGGGGGCAACGTCCACCAGCCGATCCACTCGGTCCGCCTTCCCGGCCTGGTCGCCCACCAGGAAGTGATCTTCGGCGGAGTGGGTCAGACGCTGTCGATCCGTCACGACTCGATCGACCGCAGCTCCTTCATGCCCGGCGTCGTCCTCGCCTGCCGCAGGGTGGGGGGGCTGCCCGACCGCTTCACCGTCGGGCTCGAGAAGCTGCTTTAGGCCGCGGGACGGGATACCCTGAGACAGATGAAGGAGATCAAGGGAGTCCTCACCGCGATGGCGACCCCGTTCGGCGCCGACGGGAGGGTCGACCACGACTGCGCCCGCCGCCTCGCCGCTCATCTGCTCGAGCACGGGTCCCACGGCCTGGTGATCGCCGGCAGCACCGGCGAGTGCCCGACCCTGACCGACGGCGAGGAGATCGAGCTGCTGGAAGCGGTGCGCAAGGAGGTCGGCGACGAGGTGCTCGTGGTCTGCGGGACCGGCACCAACGACACCCGCCACTCCTGCGAGTTGACGAAGATGGCCGCCGAAGCCGGCGCCGACGCCTCCCTGGTCGTCGTCCCGTACTACAACAAGCCGAACCCGGCCGGGATCCGCGCCCACTTCGAGACCGTCGCCGCCGCCGTCCCGGAGCTGCCGATGGTGATGTACAACATCCCCTCGCGGGTGGTGATCAACGCCAGCCCGGAGCTGCTCGGCGAACTCGGTCGCGACGTCATCAACATCGTCGCCGTCAAGCAGGCGAACGACGACGAGCTCGGCCCGATCGAGGGCCTGACGGTCCTCGCCGGCAACGACAACGTTCTCCTCCGCGTCCTTGAGTTCGGCGGCGGGGGGGGCATCTGCGTCGCCTCCCACATCGTCGGCGACCAGATGCGGGAGATGTGGGACGCCGCCCAAGAGGGCGACCTCGAGCGCGCCCGCGAGATCGACGCCGAGATCACCCCGGTCTACGAGGCGACCTCGGTCACCACCAACCCGATCCCGCTGAAGGCGGCCCTGGCGATGCTGGGGCTGTGCGAGGACCGGCTCAGACTTCCCCTGGTATCCGCCGACGCCAAGCAGCGAGCGGCCATCAAGGCCGGACTCGATGCCGCGGGCGTCGCGATCGCCAGTTAGACACCAATAACGAAGAGAGTGAGTAACTAGTGCCAAGCAAACTTCGAGTGCTGCCCCTGGGCGGCCTCGGCGAGATCGGCAAGAACATGACCGTGATCGAGTACGGCGGCCGCATCGTCGTCGTCGACACCGGGTTGATGTTCCCCACTGCCGAGATGCACGGGATCGACCTCGTGCTGCCCGACTTCTCCTACCTGCGCGAGCGCGCCGACGACATCGAGGCGATCGTTCTCACCCACGGTCACGAGGACCATGTCGGGGCGCTGCCCTACGTCCTCCGCGAGGTCGGGATGCCGCCGGTGATCTACGGCGGCCTGCTGACGATCGGGATGGTCCGCTCCAAGCTCGACGAGCACAAGCTCGGCGAGTCGGCGCCGCTGCAGGAGCTGCCCCCGGGGGAGGTGGTCAAGCGCGGTCCCTTCGAGATCGAGCTGATCCACCTCGCCCACTCGATCCCCGACATGCGCGCCGTGCTGCTGAAGACCGAGGCCGGTTCGGTGCTGATGACCGGCGACTACAAGTTCGACCAGACCCCGGTCGACGGCCGCCCGGCCGACGTCTCGCGCCTGGCGGCGCTGGGCGAGGAAGGGCTGACGCTGCTCTGCGGCGACTCGACGAACGCCGACCGGCCGGGGGTCGCCCCCTCGGAGTCGGCCGTCGGCCCGGCGCTGCTGGAGCAGTTCTCCCGCTGCAAGGGCCGGATCATCGTCACCTCGTTCGCCTCCAACATCCACCGCGTCCAGCAGGTGATCGACGCCGCCGCCCGGCTCGACCGCAAGGTCGCGCTGGTCGGACGCTCGATGCGGAAGAACTTCAACATCGCCTCCAACCTGGGGATCGCCAACGCGCCGCAGGGGATCTTCATCCAGCCGCGCGAGATCGAGGACTTCCCGGACGAGAAGGTCGTCGTCATCTCCACCGGCAGCCAGGGCGAGCCGCTCTCGGCGCTGCGGCGGATGGCCAACAACGACCACCGCGACGTGCAGCTGCACTCCGGCGACACGGTCGTCTTCTCGGCGACCCCGGTGCCCGGCAACGAGCGCGCGGTCAACGAGACGATCGACCGCATCTACGAGATCGGCGCCACCGTGATCACCGCCAAAGACGCGCCGATCCACGCCTCCGGCCACGGCTGGCAGGAGGAGCTGAAGCTGATGCTCAACCTGACCAGGCCGAAGTTCGTGATGCCGGTCCACGGCGACCACAAGCGGCTGCGCCTGCATGCCGAGCTGGCCGAGGCGGTCGGGATCGACGGCGACAGCATCTTCCAGGGCCGCAACGGCCTGCCGCTCGAAGTCGACCGCGACGGCGCCGGCTTCGGCGAGGACATCCACGCCGGGGTCATCTACGTCGACGGCGTCAACATCGGCGAGCCCGATGACGCCGCCCTCCGCGACCGTCGCGAGATCTCCGCCGACGGCATCTTCATCGTCGTCGCCACGATCTCCAGCGACGACGGCAGCGTCGTCGCCGACCCCGAGGTGATCTTCCGCGGTGTCGCCTTCCTGGCCGAGGCCGACGCCCTGGTCGAGGACCTCAAGGACCTGGTCGAAGACCAGCTCGACGACGCCGCCTCGGCCCGCCGCCGCGAGCCCCAGCTGATCGAGGAAGACCTCCACGAGGCGATCGGCAAGTTCGTCTGGCAGCGCCTGCGCCGCCGGCCGATGGTGCTCCCGGTCGTGGTCGAGGTCTGAGTTAGCGAATTGGGTGGGGGAGGGGGGGGGGGGGGGGGGGGGGGGGGGGGGCGGGGGGGG
>CAMLHB010000204.1 GCA_946479725.1 uncultured Actinomycetes bacterium
TGGCGGGGGGGGCGGGGGCCCCGCGCCGCACCACGGGGGGGGGGGCCGGGCGTGCCCCCCCGGACCGCCCTAGAATCGCCTCCTCTTGGCTGAGGTCGTTATCTCCATAAAGGGCCTGCGGATGAGCTATGGCTCGATTGAGGCTGTGCGCGGGATCGACCTTGAGGTGAACCGGGGGGAGGTGTTTGCGTTTCTCGGTCCCAACGGGGCGGGGAAGACGACGACGGTCGAGATCCTCGAGGGGTATCGCAAGCGGAGCGGGGGCGAGGTCAGCGTTCTGGGCGAGGATCCGGAGCGGGCCGGGCGCGAGTGGCGGGAGCGGATCGGGATCGTGCTGCAGAGCGGCCGTCTCGACCCCTACCTGACCGTGCGCGAGTCGCTCGATCTCTACGCCGGCTACTTCCGCAACCCACGCCCGACCGAAGAGGTGATCGCGCTGGTCGGCCTGGAGGGCAAGGCCGACGAGCGGGCGAGCCGGCTCTCCGGCGGCCAGCAGCGCCGCCTCGACGTCGGCATGGCCCTGGTCGGCGACCCCGAGCTGCTCTTCCTCGACGAGCCGACGACCGGCTTCGACCCCGGCGCGCGGCGCCAGGCCTGGGACGTGATCGCCGGCCTCCGCGACCTCGGCAAGACCGTCTTCCTCACCACCCACTACATGGACGAGGCGGAGCGCCTCGCCGACCGGGTGACGATCATCGCCGCCGGGGAGATCGTCGCCCGCGGCACGCCCGAGGACCTCGGCGAACGCGAACACGGCGAGACGACGATCCGCTATCGCCGCAATGGCTGCGAGGTGGTGACCCGGACGGCGACCCCGGTCGAGACCCTGCACGAGCTGACCGCGAAAGCGCTGGCGGACGGAGAGTCTCTGGAGGGGCTGGAAGTGACCCGGCCTTCACTCGAGGACGTCTACCTGGAGCTCACCGCAGCTTCGGAGCCCGCGGAATGACGGGCCTCGCCCTCGTCGGCCACCAGTTCCGCTACGACCAGAAGGCCTTCTGGCGCAACCCGGCCTCGGTCTTCTTCACGGTGATGTTTCCCGTGATCCTCTTCCTCATCCTCGCCCTCGTCTTCAGCGGCGAAGACGTCAACGTCCGCGGCGGGATCGACGCCACCACGTACTACGTGCCGGCGATCATGTCGCTGGCGATCATCTCGGCGACGATGCAGACGCTGGCGATGACCCTGGTGATCGCCCGCGAAGACGGCCGCCTCAAGCGTGGCCGCGGCACTCCGATGCCGCCCTGGGTCTTCATCGCCGGCCGGGTCGGCAATTCGATCGTCGTCGCCCTGATGATGCTGGTCCTGCTGGCGGCGATCGGCGCCCTCTTCGGCGCTTCAGTGCCCTGGAGCCGGCTGCCGGCGATCCTCCTCACCCTGGTGATCGGCGCCGCCGCCTTCTGCTGCCTCGGCATCGCCCTCACCGCGCTGATCCCCTCCCAGGACGCCGCCGCCGCGATCGTCAACGCGATGCTGCTGCCGCTCTACTTCCTCTCCGGCGTCTTCATCCCCGAAGACCAATTGCCAAATGGCGTAATCGACTTCGCCGACCTCTTCCCGGTCCGCCACTTCTTCGACGCCTTCTTCGACGCCTATGTCCCAGCCGGCGGCTCGGCGATCTCCTGGGACAACCTCGCGATCGTCGCCCTCTGGGGCATCGCCGGCCTCCTCCTGGCGATCCGCTGCTTCAGATGGACTCCCAGGTCCGGCTAGATCTATAGCCTCCCTCGCTCAATGCTTCACCACGTCCTCCTGGAGGTCGGCGACCTCGACCGCAGCGCCGCCTTCTACGACTCGATGCTGGCCCCGTTGGGCTGGCGACGGCATTTCGAGCAGGACCAGACGATCGGCTGGGGCATCGCAAAGCCCGTCTTCTTCGTCTCTGGAAAGCACGATCCTCAGCCCGGCTTCGGCCTGCTGAGCTTCTCGGCGCTGGGGATCGTCGCGGTCAAGGCGGCCTGGGAGAACGGGGTCAAAGCCGGCGGCGTCAGCGTCGCCGACCCGGGTGAGCAGCGCTCGCACGGGTCGGGCTCCTACTCCGCTTTTCTCAAGGACCCCGACGGGTACGAGATCGAGATCACGATCGGCTCCGACTAAGCGACGGGGCCGGAAGCGCCGACTCCTTAGGATCGGCTTTCCCACACGACCCCGCTTCATCAACAAAATCAGGAGGAACGAGTTCATGGCTGTGAAGGTCGGCATCAACGGTTTCGGCCGCATCGGGCGCAACGTCTTCCGCGCCGCCAAGGAGGCGAACGCCGATATCGACTTCGTCGCCGTCAACGACCTGGTCGACACGGCCACGATGGCCAACCTGCTCAAGTACGACTCGATCCTCGGCCGCTACCCGGGCGGGGTGGAGGTCGACGGCGACACGATCGTCGCCGGCGGCGACGAGCTCAAGGTCCTCTCCGAGCGCGACCCGGCCGCCCTGCCGTGGGGCGAGCTCGGTGTCGACGTGGTGATCGAGTCGACCGGCTTCTTCACCAAGCGCGAGGACGCCGCCAAGCACCTCGAGGCAGGCGCCAAGAAGGTGATCATCTCCGCCCCGGCGACCGAACCCGACGTCACCGTCGCCCTCGGCGTCAACTTCGACGAGGCCTACGACGCCGACAGCCACCACGTCATCTCCAACGCCTCCTGCACGACCAACTGCCTGGCGCCGCTGGCCAAGGTGCTGCACGAGGCCTTCGGGATCGAGCAGGGGCTGATGACGACGATCCACGCCTACACCGCCGACCAGCGCCTGCAGGACATGCCGCACAAGGACCCGCGCCGCTCGCGCGCCGCGGCGCTGAACCTGATCCCGACCACGACCGGCGCCGCCAAGGCGGTCGGCCTGGTGCTGCCGGAGCTGAACGGCAAGCTGAACGGGTTCTCGATGCGCGCCCCGGTCCCGACTGGCTCCGCCGTCGATCTCGTCTTCACGACGGCGAACCCGCTCGACGCCGACCAGATCAACGCCGCCCTGAAGGCCGCGGCCGAGGGGCCGTTGCAGGGGATCCTCGCCTACACCGAAGACCCGATCGTCTCCACCGACATCGTTGGCGACCCCCACAGCTCGATCGTCGACGCGAAGTCGACGATGGTGATCGGCGACGGCCGCATGGCCAAGGTGATCAGCTGGTACGACAACGAGTGGGGCTACTCCAACCGCTGCGTCGAGCTGGCCGGCAAGGTCCTGCCCTAGCCGTCCGGCCGAGCCGCCGATGGCATTCGACAAGGCAAGCGTCCGCGAGGCCGAGGTCAAAGGCCGCCGCGTCCTCGTCAGGGTGGACTTCAACGTCCCCCTGGCCGATCACGCCCCCGGACGCGGAGCGGAGGGGGTAGGTCGTCATGTCGCCGACGACACCCGGATCCGGGCGGCGCTGCCGACGATCGAGCTGCTGCGCGAGCGCGGAGCGGCGCTGATCCTGATGTCCCACCTGGGCCGCCCCAAGGGCGAGCCCGACCCGGCGCTCTCGATGGCACCTGTGGCGAGGCGGCTCGGCGAGCTGCTGGGGACCGAGGTGAAGCTGGCCCCAGGGGTGATCGAGGGCGACGTCGACCTCACCTGCGGCGCCCTCGGCCCCGGCGACGTGCTGCTGCTGGAGAACGTGCGCTTCGAGCCGGGGGAGACGAAGAACGACCCGAAGCTGGCCGAAAACCTCGCCCAGCTGGCGAGCGTCTACGTCAACGACGCCTTCGGCGCCGCCCACCGCGCCCACGCCAGCACCGCCGGCGTCGCCGATTACCTCCCCGCCTACGCCGGCCTGCTGCTGGAGCGCGAGGTGACTGAACTGGACAAGGTGGTGGAGTCGCCCGAGCGGCCGCTGGTGGTCGTCTTGGGCGGCGCCAAGGTCTCCGACAAGGTCGGGGTGATCGACCGATTCCTCGAAGTCGCCGACCAGATCCTGATCGGCGGCGCGATGTGCTTCGGGTTCTTCAAGGCCCAGGGGATCCCGGTCGGCGATTCGCTGGT
>CAMLHB010000205.1 GCA_946479725.1 uncultured Actinomycetes bacterium
GAGAGGATCGCATTCATCCGCAGGCCGAAGTGCAGGACGGCGACGACCACGATCGCCCCGGCGAAGATCCCGAGTGCGGCCAGGTAGCCGAGTTCGAGCTGCTCGGAGAGGAAGTCACCGGCCGAGGTGCCGAGGGCGAAGGTGAAGAGGATCGTCAGCCAGTAGAAGGTCTCGCGGCGGGTGGTGAAGATGGTGTGCACCGAAAGCGTGCGCTCGACTGCGTACCAACCCGCGAACACGCAGATCAGAATCGCGGCGAAGGCGATCGTCGTCGTTTCCAGGGCGACGCCATAGTTTTCGACCAGGTTGTCGCTGACCAGGGTGCCGACGACGCTGATCAGAACGACCGCCAGCCAGTAGATGCCCGGCAGGTACTTCCGCGCTCGGAACTGGAAGACGAGGACAGCGATCAGCAGCGCCCCCATGATGTAGCTGGTGCCGCTGAGGCCGAGGCCCAGGTTTTCGTTGAGGTTGTCGGCGAAGGTCTCGCCCACCGTGGTGCAGAGCACCTTGATCACCCAGAAGTAGACGGTGATCTCAGGGACCTTGTTGAGCATCTCCCGCGCCCACCACTTCGCGGGACCCGCGGGAGATGGGGTCGCTGGGGACCGCTGCGCGACGTTCATGGCGCGGCAGGCTGGACCAAGATGCTTAATCCAAGATGAGAACGGAGGCCGTTTCATCGAACTTTTAGGCCAGGCCAGGTGACTCCGGTCCCCTGCGCGGTGATCGCGCAGATGGCCAAAGAGCCAACGGGTTGACCCCCTTGACACCTTCAGGTCCCCGGTCGGAGGCGGGCTGAAGTCGCTCTCACCTTGGGTTCATCTTCCGGCGCGACGCTGCGAGAATGCGTCCCGCTCGAATGGAGCATCGCCATCGACCGATCCCGTTCTGGAAGCGAGTACGAAGGATCTACCTACTCGCCGCGGTCACTTGCCTGGTCGCGGCGGCGACTTCCTACGTGCCGGCGATGAGGGCGAAGCACAACGTCGCCATCGGGGTCTCCAGCGTCGAGTGGCTGCGGCATAACGGGGGCAACCCGATCGTCTCGGAATTCGAGAACTGGTACTACGAACTGAACGCGCCTGAAAAGGGCGGGCCGGCATTGACCTCGCTTCCCCAGGTTGGGGTGACTTCGGAAGGCGAGGCCTCAAGAACCAAGGTCTATCGGCCGCCGAACGTGGCGCCCCTGATCCACCCTGCCCTGGTGGGCGAGGGCGTCTGGAAGAAGGCCGCCGCCAAGGCGGGGCCGCGGCCACCGGTGCTGCTGACGACCTTCCGCAGCGACCCCGAATATCCGCAGTTCGTGGCTGGAGTCGCCTGGATCGACTCCAGCCGCACCCACCTCGCCTACGTCCCCGGCTTTGCCGAGCCACCCGAACCGCTCGAAAACCGGGGCAAGGGCGAAGTGCCGCCAGCCATGCGTAAGCGCCTCATCGCCACCTTCAACGGCGGCTTCCCGCTGGAAACCTCGAACGCCGGCCTGATCTACCGCGGCAAGGTTGTGGAAACGATGGTGAACGGGATCGCGACCATCGTCGAGGACCGCAACCGCAGGGTCGACATCGTCCGCTGGCATCAGGGCCCCGGCGTCCCGGCGGATGTCTGGTTCGCGAAGCAGAACCTGCCACCGATTATCTACGAAGGCAGGCTCAACCAGGACCTCAGCGACGGACCCGAATGGGGCGAAACGGTCAACAACGCGATTCGCGTCTGGCGCTCGGGTCTGGGCGTAGACGCGCACGGCAACCTGATCTACGCCGCCGCCAACTACCAGACGGTCGAATCGCTGGCGAAGATCCTGCAGCGGGTGGGGGCGGTCCGCGCGCTGGAGCTCGACATCAACGAAGACTGGACGAGCTTCATCACCTACCGCCACCCCGGCGCCCTCGAACCGAGCAACCTGCTGCCGGAAATGTTGCGGCCGCCGGAACGGTACCTGACCCCCGACGAACGAGATTTCTTCGCGGTCTACGTGAAGGCCGACGGCCGGTGGTAGGACTGCCCCGCGACATCTCGCCCGGCGCCCGCTCCCGGCGGGCATTCTTCGCAGACCTGCTGGTCGCGATCGCCTTGGCGGCCGTCGCGATCCTCCTCGCCGCCGGCATCGGCGTCGTCGGGTTTCTAGCCTTGTTGGTCCTGCTGGTTCTCGGCGTTTGGATCGGGCTCGAAGCCGCGGTCGTCTCGCTGATGCGCCGGCGCCGGCGACGCTCCGCCGGTCTCGGCCCCCGCTAGGACCACACCAGCGCGGGTGCGCTCATCGGCGAGCGAGGCAGTTGACCTCACTCCAGGTCAGCAGTCGCCCGCTCGCCGGATCGATCACCTTCAAGCGGATCGAACGGAGCCCGTCTCGGACGCTCAGCACCGGCACGTCGTGGAAAATTGGGTTCTCGTCGTGGGCGCGCTGCAGGTTGTAGTTTGGAATCTTGGCGCTGAGGTGGTGGACGTGATGCAGACCGATGTTCCCGGTGAAGAACTGGAGCACCTTCGGCAACTTCAGATAAGAGCTCCCGCGCAACGCCGCGGCGGCGTAGCTCCACTGCTCGGAAGTCTCCCAGTACACGTCCTCGAACTGATGCTGGACATAGAACATCCAGACTCCCAAGGTGCCGGCGAGGATCGCGGTCGGCAGCTGCACGATCAACCACGCCCGCGGGCCGAGAGTCAAGGCGACCGCCCCGATCAGGATCGCCAGCGCCAGGTTCGTTGCGATCACGCTGCGGCGCTGGCGTGGACGCATCTTGTGCGACCAAATGCGCGGCCCGATCATCAGTGACCAGATCGGACCGATTCCGAACATCACGGCGGGGCTTCGGAACATGCGGTAGCCGAGCCGCGACCGTCGGGGGCGAGCAAGGTACTCCTCAACCGTCAGCGTTGCGATGTCTCCGGTCCCACGGCGGTCGAGATCGCCGGCAGTGCCGTGATGGACGGCGTGGTTGTGGCGCCAGTTCCCGAACGGCTGGAAGACGAGCAGGCCGGTGAGCCTCCCCAGCCACAGGTTGCCTCGTTTCGTCGGCAGGAACGAGCCGTGGGCGCAGTCGTGGAAGACGATGAACGTGCGCATCAGGAACCCCGCCGCCGGAATCGCCAACGCAAGAGTGACCCAGACCGAAATCTCGAGACAGAGGTACATCACGACGGTCAGGGCCAGGTAGGGGACCGCCGACGTTGCAAGGTCAAGGAGGCTGTTCGGGAGCGAGGGCTGCTCGTGGCGGGTTACGGACTGCCGCCAGTAGAGGCGGTCCGAGTTCGGATCGACGGCAGGGGACTGGGAGGCGTGGATCACGGTCGGCGGAAGATATCGGCGATCCCTAAGCGCTTCTAAGCGGCAAAGCCGGTGGGGGCCTCGCAATGAGGTAATGAAAGGGTCGGAATCAGCCCTTTCGGAGCGGGGCACCTAGGACTCGAACCTAGAATCGCCGGTTTTGGAGACCGGTGCCTTAGCCAGTTTGGCCAGTGCCCCAGAAGCTCAATCGTAGTCAGCTTTGCCTTCCAAAGGTCGGACTGCCGGTCGCCGACAAGGTCTGCAGTGCGGGCGGAGGGACTTGAACCCCCACGATCTTTCGATCACCAGGACCTAAACCTGGCGCGTCTGCCAAATTCCGCCACGCCCGCGTGGCTGGGCCGGACGGCCCTTAACGCGCGGCCAACCGCGCCGCGTCGCTGACAGATTCTATGATCGGAGCGTGGCGGTAGGAGAGCTAAGGCCCGGCTACGAACTGTGGCGGCCGAATCGGGAAAAGGCGAGCTCGGTCACGACCAAGTTCGTCGTCGTCCTGCTGCTGGCGGCGACCGCGGTGGTCGCAGCGGTGATCACGATCGGCGGCTGGCCCCTTCTGAAGGGAGGCGGCGGGATGGGGATCGTCTGCATGATCTACGCGATTCTCTACGCCTTCTTCGCCTTCCTCGTCGCCCGGTGGAGCCGGGGCATCCTGCCGGTCGCGGCGGCGCTCTC
>CAMLHB010000206.1 GCA_946479725.1 uncultured Actinomycetes bacterium
TCGCCGTCTTGCCGGTGCCCGGCTCGCCGATCAGCACCGGGTTGTTCTTCGTGCGCCGGGAGAGCACCTGGATCACGCGGCGGATCTCCTCGTCGCGCCCGATCACCGGGTCGAGCTTGCCGCTCTCGGCCTCGGCGGTGAGGTCGCGGCCGAACTTCTCCAGCGCCTGGGCGTTGTCCTCGGCGTTCGGCGAGGTCACCTTGGCCGGCCCCTGGACTGCCTTCACCGCCCGCTCCAACTCCTCGTGGTCGGGCAGCAGGTCGGAGACGCCGGAGCCGTCTTCGGCCAGCGCCAGCAGCAGGTGACCGACGGTGATGTAGCTGTCGCCGAACTTCGCCATCGCCCCCTCGGCGCCGCGCAGCACCCGCGCCAGGTTCGAGGACATCTGCGGGTCGGCGCCGTCGCCGAGCGTCGGCAGCGCCCCGACGGCCGCCTCAGCCTCAGCCCGCGTCGCCGCCGGGTCGACCCCGACCTTCTGCAGCACCGGGACCGCCATCCCCTCGACCTGGTCGAGCAGCGCCAGCAGCAGGTGGGCGGAGGCGATCTCGGAGTTGCGCCGGGCGCGAGCCAGCTCCTGCGCGCTCGCCACGGCTTCCCGCGATTTCTCGGTGAACCTGTCCGCCTGCATCAGCTCGTCTCCCCGTGCTCGTCGTTGTCCGTTCCGACTTCCGCCAGCCGCTTGCGCAGCCGCGCCACCTCGGCCCGCAGCCGCTGCACCTGGCTTTCCAGCGCCAGCACCATTTCCACCCCGGCCAGGTTCAGCCCTTGGGCGGTCATCTCCTGGATTCGCCGCAGCCGCTCGACGTCGCGCTGGGAGTAGAGGCGGGTGTTCTTCGGCGAGCGCTTCGGCGCGATCAGCCCTCGCTGCTCGTACATCCGCAGCGTCTGCGGGTGCATCTCCGCCAGTTCGGCGGCGACCGAGATCATGAACACGCCCTGCTCTTCGTCGAAGGTCGCTTTGACGCGGCGGCGGTAGGTGGCCATCAGCGCACCCCCGCCTTGCGCAGCAGCTCGGCGCGCGGGTCGGACCCGTTGAGGGTCTCGGCGAGCTTCGACACCGCCTCGCTCTGCTCCTCGCTCAAGTCGGCGGGGATCGCGATCTCAAGGCGGTAGCGGATGTCGCCGCGGCCCGAGCCCTTCGGCTTCGGCGGGCCCTCCCCGCGCAGTCTTTGGATCGTCCCGTGCTTGGTCCCCGGTGCGACCTTGATCTTCTTCGTCCCGCTCAGGGTCGGCACCTCGATCGTGCCGCCGCGGATCGCCTCGACGACGGAGATCGGCACCGTCACCTCGAGGTTGCCGCCGTCGAGCCTCTTGAAGACGGGGGAGGAGGCGACGCGGGTGGTCACGTAGAGGTCGCCGGGCGGCCCCCCGCGCGGGCCGTCCTCGCCCTTGCCGGCGAGGCGGATGCGGGTGCCGTCCTTGACTCCGGCGGGGACGTTCACCTTGTAGCGCTTGGTCTGCTGGGTGAGCCCGGAGCCGCCGCAGGTCGGGCAGGGGTCCTCGATGATCTGACCGGAGCCGCCGCACTGCGAGCAGGGCTGGCTAATCGAGAAGAAGCCCTGGCCCTGGGCCTCGACGCCGCGGCCTTCGCAGCGCGGGCAGGTGGTGGGGGAGGTTCCCGGTTTGGCGCCGCTGCCGTGGCAGGTCTGACAGCGGCTCGACTTCGGCACGGTGACGCTGACCTGAGCGCCGTTGATCGCCTGGTCGAAGCTCAGCGAGACCTCGGTTTCGAGATCGCGGCCGCGCACCTGCTGGGACTGAGGCCGACCGCCGCCGCCGCGGTTGAACATGCCGCCGAGGATGTCGCCGAAGTCGAAGCCACCGAAGCCGCCGGGACCGGTGCCGAAGGGCGCGCCGCCACCGCCGCCGGGGCCGAAGCCGGCGAAGACGCCGCCCTCGTCGTACTCCTTGCGCTTCTCGGGATCGCCGAGGACGTCGTAGGCGGCGGAGATCTCCTTGAACTTCTCCTCGGCCTCGGCGTCGTCCGGGTTGCGGTCAGGGTGGTATTTCCGGGCGAGTTTCCGGTACGCCTTCTTGATCTCCTCATCGGTCGCCTTCTTGGAGACGCCGAGCGTCTTGTAGAGCTCGTCAGCCACAGTCCTCCGTTATGCGCTCACCACGACCCGGGCCGGGCGAACCAGCTGGTCGCCGAGCGCATAGCCCTTCTGCAGGACCTCGACGACGACCCCGCTCTCGGTGTCCTCGACCGGCTGGGTGGAGAGCGCCTCGTGTCGGTTGGGGTCGAACTTCTCCCCCTTGGGATCGACTACGTCGATCCCATTCCGATCCAGGGTCTCGCGCAGCCCTTTCAGCACCATCTCGACACCGGCCCGAAGCCCGTCGCCATCATCGGCCTCCGCCTCCAGCGCCCGCTCGAGGTTGTCGACCGCGTCGATCACTTCCCGTGCCACCTCGATTTTCCCCCGCAACTGGGCCGTCTGCGCATCCGAGGCAGCCCGCTTGCGGAAGTTCTCGAAGTCGGCTTTGGTCCGCCGAGCCAGTTCGAGGTACTCCTCCTTCTGCTGATTGGCGTCCTCCAGCAGCTTCTCGAAGTCCTCCTCGACGGCCTGAGCCCCATCCTCAGACGTGTCTCCCGCGGGTGGCGACGATGCCGAGGACTCTCCCGGCAGGGAGAGCCCGGCATCGGAGACAGGACCCGCGGGCCGACCGCCCTCGTCCTGAGGACTCATTTGCCCTCCTCGTCAACCACCTCGGCGTCGACGACCTCCTCCTCGTCGGCGGCCGCACCGTTCTCGGTCGCCCCCTCCGCGGCCGCCTCGGCCGAAGCCGCGGCGTAGATCTGCTCGGAGACTTTGGTCATCGCCGTGTTAAGGGTCTCGACCTTCGAGTCGAGCTCCTCTTTCGAGCCGCTCTCCAGCGAGTCGCGGACGTCCTTGACCGCGGCGCGCACCTGCTCCTTCGAGTCCTCGTCGACTTTGTCGCCGGCCTCATCGATCGCTTTCTCCGCCTGGTAGGCCGAGTTCTCGGCGAGGTTCCTGGCCTCGGCCAGCTCCCGCTGCTTACGGTCCTCGTCGGCGTGGGCCTCGGCGTCGGAGACCATGCTCTGGATTTCCTCGTCGGAGAGGCCGGAGCCGGATTTGATCTCGATCTTCTGTTCTTTGCCGGTGCCTTTGTCGGCGGCGCTGACGTTGATGATCCCGTTGGCGTCGATGTCGAAGGTGACCTCGATCTGAGGGATTCCGCGCGGCGCCGGGGGGATCCCGGTGAGCTGGAATTTGCCCAGGCTCTTGTTGCCGCTGGCCATCTCGCGCTCGCCCTGGAGGACGTGGATCTCGACCGAGGGCTGGTTGTCGTCGGCGGTCGAGAAGACCTCCGACTTCTTCGTCGGGATCGTCGTGTTGCGCTCGATCAGCTTCGTCATCACGCCGCCTTTGGTCTCGATCCCGAGGGTCAGCGGGGTGACGTCGAGCAGCAGCACGTCCTTGACGTCGCCGGCCAGCACGCCGGCCTGGATCGCGGCGCCGACGGCGACGACCTCATCCGGGTTGACGCCCTGGTGCGGCTCCTTGCCGGTCAGCTCCTTGACCCTCTCGCGGACCGCCGGCATCCGGGTCATGCCGCCGACGAGGACGACGTGGTCGACCGCGGTGTCGGCGTCGGCCAGCGCCTGTTTCACCGGCCCGACCACGCGGTCGAGCAGGTCGCCGGTCAGCTCGTTCAACTTCGACCGGGACAGCTTCAGGTCGAGGTGCTTCGGCTGCCCCTCGACGGCGGTGATGAAGGGCAGGTTGATCTGCGTCTCCTGGGTCGAGGAGAGCTCGATCTTCGCCTTCTCCGCCGCCTCGTAGAGGCGCTGCAGCGAGTTTTTGTCCTGGGAAAGGTCGACGCCCTGGTCGCGCTTGAACTCGGCGACCAGCCACTCGACGATCGCTTTGTCCCAGTTGTCGCCGCCGAGGTGGTTGTCGCCGGCGGTCG
>CAMLHB010000207.1 GCA_946479725.1 uncultured Actinomycetes bacterium
CGACCTTCCCGGCCGCGACCAGCTCCTCGAAGCGAGCCCCGCACTCCCCGCACTCGAACTCGTAGATCGGCATTGGCGCCCCCATCGTAGTTCGCGACCACCGGGCTTTCCGGCTTCGAATACTCTGACGGCGATGAGGCGCATGGGGAGAGCGAGCGCGGTTGTGCTCTGCGCACTGTTCGTGCTGGCGCCGCCGGCGGCGGCGAACGCGAGGCCGCACGCGATCGTCAAGCGGAAAAGCATGCACCTGAACTTCCATTTGCCCGCCGGCAAGGGCGTGGCAGTCTCGGTCGAGACCAGCGGCCATCGCCAGATCCGGATCGACGTCGAAAAGGGCGAATCGCTTGCCTTCTACACCGGCCTCGGCCGAGTCACCCGCAAGGGGATCAAGGCCGACCTCGGCCGCTTCGGGCGCATCTCCCTCCGCTTTCTGCCGAAGTCGAAGTCGCGGGGCGGCGGGCTGAACGACCTGCTGCCACCGCCGTTGCGACAGAGGTGCAAGGGCCGGGCGCCAGTTCTCGAACGCGGCGTCCTTGTCGGCAACGTCCGCTTCCGGGGCGAGCGCGGCTATGTCCGTGCCACCGCCCACCGGGTCAAGGCGGACCTGGTTCGCAGCTACAAGCAGGTCTGCCGGTGGGGATCCGGCGCCAGAGCGGGTTCGAGCGCAGCCAAGCGTGACCAGGCCGAGGTGCTTACCCTTGCGCTCGAAGCCCACAAACGAGGCATCGAGCGCAACCTGACGGTCTTCTCGATCGCCCTCCCGAGCAAGGACAAAAAGGGCCCCGAAGGGTTGACGATCGGCGTCGCCCTGCGCAAGGAGAAGGTTGAAGGGGTCGGCACCTTGAAGGGGGCGCTGGTCTTCGACGCCGACGCCGGGATCATCGCCAGCCCCCGCGGCAAGCAGCCGGTCACGGCGAAGGTGAAGCTGCCGTCGCCGTTCGCCGGAACCGGCAACTACCTGCAGGAACCCGGCCAGGAACCCACCTGGAGCGGAGACCTCGGCGTCCACATGCTGGGCAACGGGCTGGTGCCGCTGACGGGCGAAGAGTTCGAATTCGACTTATGCCGCGCGATCTCGGAGCGCGAGATCGAACGCTGCCTCGAAACGGCGAGACCGTCCGAGCGGCCGTTCGGCCTCTCGTCCCGGCTGCTCAGCCGCCTACTCGCTCAGGGCAGGGGCTCCCACTCCCAGCCCTTGGCGCTGGCCAGGCTCTCCTCGCTGAGGTAGCGCCGGAACTCGTCGAGCTCGGCGGGCTCGACGCTGTAGACGTGCTCGGGCTCGGGGAAGTGGCGGCTGCGGACCTCGCGGCCGTAGCGGGCGACGGCCGCGACCATCGTCTCGTGGACTTCGGAGTAGCGCTTGACGAATTTCGCCATGTGGCCGGTGGTGATCCCCAGCAGGTCGTGGAAGACGAGGACCTGACCGGACGTGCCGGCGCCGGCGCCGATCCCGATCGACGGCACCTCGAGCTTCTTGACAATTTCATCGGTGATCGCCGAGGGAACGGCCTCGATCACGATCGAGAAGCAGCCGACCGACTGCAGGGCGAGGCAGTCCTCGAGCAGCTTGATCGCGCTCTTGGCGCTCTTGCCCTGGGCTTTGTAGCCGCCGAGCGCGGTCGCCGTCTGCGGGGTGAGGCCGACGTGGCCCATCACCGGGATGCCGGAATTGACGATCGCCCGGGCGCGCTCGACGATGACCCCGCCGGCCTCGAGCTTGACCGCCTGGCAGCCGGTCTCCTTGATCAGGCGCTGGGCGCTGCGGATCGCTTCCTCGTTGCTCGCCTCGTAGCTGCCCATCGGCATGTCGCCGACCATCAGCGGGGTCTTCAGGCCGCGGCGCACGGCTTTGCCGAGGATCACCATCTCGTCCATCGAGACCATCTCGGTGCCGGGGTAGCCGAGGACGACGTTGGCGGCGGAGTCGCCGACCAGGACGATGTCGACGCCGGCGGCCTCGGCGACGGTGGCCGAGGGGTAGTCGTAGGCGGTGACCATGACGATCGGTTCGCCGTTCGCCTTCATCTCGGCCAGGCGCGGCAGGCTGACCGGTTTGCGATCGGAGGACGGGGCGGTGTGGGAGCGGCCGCCAGAGCTCATTTGAGCAGCACCTCCGGGTGGCTGTCGATCGCGATCGCTTCGTTGTCGTCGTTGACGTGGACGACGACCGGGTCGTAGTGCTCGAGGTCCTTCTCGTCGTAGGAGCCGAAGGTGGCGACGATGATCTTGTGGCCGGGCTCGACCAGGTGGGCGGCGGCGCCGTTGACCTGCATCGCCCCCGATCCCGCCTCGCCGTCGATCACGTAGGTGACGAAGCGGGCGCCGTTGTCGACATCCCAGACGTAGACCTGCTCGTTGGTGATCATGTCGGCCCCGGCCATCAGCTCGGTGTCGATCGTGATGCTGCCGATGTAGTCGACGTCGCAGTCGGTCACCGTCGCCCGGTGGATCTTCGACTTCAGCATCTGCCTCTGCACTTCGGACCCCTTTCCGGGCTTTAGGTGTCCGACCGCTTCGCGGCCGGTTGGATCAAGACGTTGTCGATCAGGCGCGCGGCGCCGACGCGGGCGGCCACGGCGACCAGCACGGGGCGGTCGGCGAGCCGCTCGACCGGCTCCAGGGTCTCGGCATCGCGGGCCTCGAGGTACTCGGGCTCGATCGCCGCGGCGGCGAGCTCGGCGCGGGCGGCGTCGAGGCCGTCGGCGAGGGAACCGACGCGGGCCTCGCGCTCGGCGGCGGCGAGAGCGCGAGAGAGCGCCGTCGCCCGCTCGCGGTCGACCGGCTCGAGGTAGGCGTTGCGGCTGCTCATCGCCAGCCCGTCGGGCTCGCGGACGGTCGGCAGCACCTCGATCCGGAGCGGGAAGTCGAGGTCGCGGACCATGCGGCGGATCACCACCGCCTGCTGGGCGTCCTTCTGGCCGAAGTAGGCGACGTCGGGGCCGACGATGTTAAAGAGCTTGGCGACGACGGTGGTGACGCCGCGGAAGTGCTCGGGGCCGCGGTGGGAGGGATCGCCGTCGAGGACGTCGGTCGGCGGTCCGGTCACCTCGACCACCGTGGAAGCATCGGCTGCGTAGACCTCTTCGACCGGCGGCGCGAAGACGAGGTCGGCGCCGGCCTCGGCGGCGAGGAGAAGATCGCGCTCCTCGTCGCGAGGGGAGCGGTCGAGGTCCTCGCCCGGCCCGAACTGGGTCGGGTTGACGAAGAGGCTCATCACCACCAGGTCGCACTCGGCGTGGGCGGCGCGGATCAGCGAGAGGTGACCCTCGTGCAGGGAGCCCATCGTCGGTACTAGGCCGACCGTCAGATCGGCGCGGCGAGCCTCGGCGAGGGCAGAGCGGAGCTCGGCCTTCGTGCGCAGGGCGGGGGCGGCCACGGTGGGACGAGGGTTATCGGCGAGGAGATTGGAGTTCATAGGTCCATGCCCTAGGGGTCACGGCCATGCAGAAACAAAATTATAGGCACGCTTTGTGGCGCCTCAGCGACAAAGGATGCGAAAAGTTCGCTAACTGCTCGCGGGCGGCGCGCTGAACTCGATCTTGCGAATCGGCTTTGCCGGCACCCCGGCGGCGATCGTGCCGCCCTCGACATCGCGGTTGACGACCGAGTTGGCGCCGATCACGCAGCGCTCGCCGACGCTGACGCCGCTGGTCACCGCGCAGTTGACGCCGAACCAGCAGTTGGCACCGATCCGCACCGGTCCCTTGCTGGTGAATCCCTGCCAGGTGATCGGCCGGGTCGGATCGTCGTAGCGGTGCTCGGCGTCGCCGACGAAGCAGCCGTTGGCGAACATCGTGTGGTCGCCGATCGTGACGCTCTGCTGGGCGGCGATCATCACGCCGCGGTTGAGGAAGCAGCCCTCGCCGATCTCGATCCGCGCCCCCGGGGCCAGGGTCAACCAGCAACCGGGCTCGAGCAGCGTCCCGG
>CAMLHB010000208.1 GCA_946479725.1 uncultured Actinomycetes bacterium
GGTCATCAACGATGTGCCTTTGTCCCCGGATACCGGGGACAAATCGGTTCACACTTCACTGGCGCCTCGTCTCGCCTCGACCGCATCCATCACCCGCGCGTGGACCTCGTCGACCGAGCCGCCGGCGTCGACGACGACGACGCGGTCGGAGGCGATCACGGCGATCTCCTCGTAGGCCTCGGCAACCGCCTGCTGGAGGCCGAGGCCCTCCTGCTCGAAGCGGTCCTCACCGACGGCGCGGCCGAGGCCGGTCTCGGGATCGAGCCGCAGCAGCACCGTCAGGTCCGGCCAGAGGCCGTCGGTTGCGATCTCGCAGAGCCCGATCACCTCGCCGACGCCGAGCCCGCGCGCGGCCCCTTGGTAGGCGACGCTGGAGTCGCTGAAACGGTCGGCGACGACGTGGCGGCCGGCCTCCAGCGCCGGTCGGATCACCCGCTCGGTGACCTCGGCGCGGGCGGCGAGGAAGAGCATCAACTCGGCCAGCGGCTCCAGGGAAGCACTCGGGTCGGCGAGCAGCTCGCGGATCCGCTCGGCGGCGTCGGTCCCACCGGGCTCACGGATCGCGATCGTCTCCTCCCCCAGCGCCTCGACCAGCAAGCGCGCCTGGGTGCTCTTGCCTGAGCCGTCAACCCCCTCCAGGGAGATGAACATCAAATAATGGCCCCAGATCGCCGCCATGCGGCGTCCTCGGTCGCCCAAATAGCGCTGCTACTCGGGCTTCCTGCGTCCTTGCCTGGCGACGCCTGGGTCACGTCATTTGGCCGTAGCTTTGGCCCGTTTCCGCTTGCGCGTCGCCGTGCTCGATTTGTCTTTCTCCGGCATTGGCTTCTTCTCCATCGCCGCTTTCGCCGCTTTCGCCGCTTCGCGCTCGGCCCGGCGTTTCTTCATCTCCTGCATCGACTCGCAGTCGTCGTTGAGGCAGAGGTTCCAGGGCCGGCCGCGGAAGGGGACGACTTTGAGCCGCGGGGTGCGATCGCAGATCGAGCAGCGCTCCTCCAGGCGGAAGACGTCGCCGCGCTGGGGCAGCGGGAAGGTCTGATCGCACGAGTCCGGGTCGTCGGCGGTCCAGCCGCTGCAGCCCACAAACCTTTTGCCGGATTTTTTCGCCCGGATGATCCGCAGCATGTTCGGCGAACCGTCCTCCTTGGTGCGACCGGCTTCTTCGCAGACCTTGCAGGGGCCGAGGATGCGGTCCTCGTCCATCCCCTTCCAGATCACTTTCGCCAGGTCTTCGCGGCTCTCGTCGATTTCCGACCAGGTCTTGTGGAGGAGGTCGCGGCTCTCGCCGACGACCGCGCCCTTGGTCATCTCGCCGGCGGCGATCCGGTCCATCTCTGCCTCCAGCTGGGCGGTCATCTCCGCCGTCGCCATCGCCGGCACGTAGTTCTTGAACCCCTCGTAGAGAGCGATCCCGGTCTCGGTCGGGATCGGCGGGTTGTTGTAGACGTAGCCGCGGTCGAAGAGCTTCTGGATGATGTCGGCGCGGGTCGCTTTGGTGCCGAGGCCGCGCTCCTCCATCATCTCGATCAGTTTCGCCTGGGAGATCCGGCTCGGCGGCTGGGTCTCCTTGTCCACCACCCACGGGTCCCCCTCGAGCTGCAGCGTCTGGCCCTCTTCCAGTTTCGGGATCTCCTCGTCGGCGGAGCGGGCGTAGGTGTAGATCCCCGCGTAGCCGGGGTCGACGACGACCGAGCCGCGGACGAAGTAGGTCTGGTCGCCGGCCTCGATGTCGGCCCGGGTCGACTCGGTGATCATCGGCGGGCTGAAGGTGGCGAGGAAGCGGCGGACGACCAGTTCGTAGACGCGTTTCTTCGGGCCATCGAGGGCGCCCGGGTGGACCGCCTGGGTCGGGTAGATCGGCGGGTGGTCGGTCGTCTCTTTCTTGCCGCGGGTCGGTTTCAGCTCGCCGTCGAGCAGGCCGGAGGCGGCGGAGAACTCCTTGATCCGGACCAGCGAGGAGACCAGCTCGCGGACCGGCAGCGAGGACGGGTAGACCGTGTTGTCAGTGCGCGGGTAGGAGATGAAGCCGTCCATGTAGAGGTCCTCGGCGATCCGCATCGCGCTGGCGGGGGTGATGCCGAGGCGGCTGGAGGCGTCGGTCGAGAAGGCGGTGGTGTTGTAGGGCGTCGGCGGCTTGCGGGTGTTCTTCCGCGCGGTGACCGCTTTCACGGTGCCCGGGTTGGAGGTCCCGGCGAGAGCCGCGTCGGCCTCGGCCTTCTCCCAGAATTTGTCGACGGTGTGGTGGGTCTCGAAACTGCCGTCGGGGTGCTGGAACTTGGCGAAGACTTCCCAGAAGGGTTTCGCCACGTGGGCGCGCCGTTCCATCTCGCGCTCGACGATCAGGCCCAGGGTCGGACTCTGGACGCGGCCGACCGAGAGGAAGTTGGAGCCGAAACGGCGGCTGGCGAGGGAGACCGCGCGGGTCAGGGTCGCGCCCCAGAGCAGGTCGATGTCCTGGCGGGCGGCGCCGGCGTTGGCGAGCGGGTAGGAAAGCTCGTCGAGGTTGGAGAAGGCGCGCTCGATCTCCTCCTTGGTCAGCGCCGAGTAGCGGGCGCGCTTGATCCGCAGGCTGCCGTCGGCGGTGCCCTCGCGCGAGCCCAGAGCGGGGTTGGAGTCGAGCATCTCCTCCAGCGCCTCGAGCCCGATCAGCTCGCCCTCGCGGTCGAAGTCGGTGGCGATCACCAGCTCGTCCGCCTCTTTCGCCAGTTTCTTGATCGCTTTGACGACGTTTTTGTCGGTCGGCTGCTTGATCAGGTCGGCGTCAATCAGGTCGTGCAGGTCGGTCTTCTGCCAGTTCGAGTAGCCCTCGGGGAAGGCGGGGCCGAGCACGTGGCCCTTGAGGCCGACCGTCATCTGCTCGTTGCCTTCCTCGTCGGTCCAGCTGTAGAAGGGGACTTTGAAGGTTTTGTCAGCGCTGTTGGAGCCATTGCTCAGGGCTTCGGCGATCTTCAGGGCGCTGTTGTTCTTCTCGGTGACGATCAGTCTCATGGGGCGGCGAGGGTAGCAGGGCACCTCGGCTGCGCAAGCGGGCATCCATCCGTCCGATCTCCTTCCCGGCCCGGCCGGATCTGCTTAGGATCACCGCTCCATGAGGTGTCTCGTAACCGGCGGCGCCGGCTTCATCGGCTCGAATCTGGTCGACGCTCTGCTCGCCCGCGGCGACGAGGTGACGGTCGTCGACAACCTCTCCACCGGGCGCATTGCCAACCTCGAACCGGCCCTGTCGAACGGCGCCGAGCTGGTCGAGATCGACATCCGCGAGGGCGAGGCGCTCAGCGCCCTGACGCGGGAGCAGCGGCCGGCGGCGATCTTCCACCTGGCCGCCCAGATCGACGTCCGCAAGTCCCTCGCCGACCCCTTCTTCGACGCCGGCGTCAACGTCGGCGGCACCGCCAACGTGCTCGAGGCCGCGCGCGCCTGCGAGGCCCGGCGCGTCGTCTCGATCTCCACCGGGGGGGCGATCTACGGCGAGGGCGAGGGCCAGCAGCTGCCGCTGCCCGAGGACGCGCCGATCGCGCCGCTCTCCGCCTACGGCCAGAGCAAGTTCGCGGCCGAGGGCTACGTCTCTCTCTTCGAGCGCCTCTACGGACTCTCCGGGGTCTCGCTGCGACTCGGCAACGTCTACGGCCCCCGCCAGGACCCGCTCGGCGAGGCCGGCGTGATCGCGATCTTCTGCGGCCTGCTGAAGGAGGGCGGCCGGCCCAAGGTCTTCGGCGACGGCACCCAGACCCGCGACTACATATATGTGGGCGATGTCGTCTCCGCGGCGATCGCCGCCGGCGACTCCGAGGCGAGCGGCGCGATCAACGTCGGCACCGGCGTCGAGACCAACGTGCTGGAGCTGATCGAGGCCCTGAAGAAGCTCTCCGGCAAGCAGGACTTCGAGCCCGAGTTCGCGCCCGAA
>CAMLHB010000209.1 GCA_946479725.1 uncultured Actinomycetes bacterium
CGGAGTAGCTCAGCTGGTTAGAGCAGCGGAATCATAATCCGCGTGTCGGGGGTTCGAGTCCCTCCTCCGGCATCGCAGCAGGAATGGAGATGGGGATGCGACCCCGGCGCCGCGGGCGCCGGGGTCGCAGGGGGTGTCAGTCGTCGAGGGTGATCTTGATCTTGGTTCCCGGGGCCAGGATCTTGCCCGGGTTGGGAGCCTGTTTGGTCACTTTGCCGGTTTGGGCGGTGGCTCCGTGGAGCTTCTTGACCTTGCCCAGACGACAGCCGGCTTTGCGGATCTTCTTCTTCGCCGCTTTCAGCTTCTTGCCTTTCAGCTTCGGCACCTTGCAGCCTTTGTAGGCGAAGGTCTGCACGCTGCTGGCACTGCCGGCCGCGGTGGTCACGGTTACCGGGACCGCGCTCAACGTCTTGCTGGGCGGGGCGGCGGCCGTTATCTGTCCTTCCGAGTCCACCGTGAAGGTGGCCGGAGCCGATCCGAAGCTGACACCGGTGACGCTGGCGAAGTTCGTTCCAGCGATGACCACGGTGGTGCCTTTGATCGATCCTTCTGCGGGAGCGATGGAGCTGATCGTCGGCGGGGGCAGCAGCGAAGCCGAGATGTTCAGACGTTCTTTCGGATACGTTTCCTGAATCGAGAAGGAGCTGCCCGGGGCGTGGTTCCCTTCCTGCCAGCTGATCACATCCCCTTCCAGTCCCGTTTCGAAGCTGCAGTCCGAGTGGACGTTGGGGGGTAGGAAGATGCCGAGGATGTCGCCCGCCTGGACTGGGATGTTCACCGTAAACGTGTTCAGCCCAGACGCCAGAGCGTGGGGCCCGTCCTCGCCTACGACCAGATACGCACCCGGCCCGATTGGGCGGTAAACCTTCATCCCGAGAACCTGGTCCGGGGTGGTCCCCACCTGCGTGCTCCAGGCGGTGATCACGCCAGCGCTCGGGGCGACGTAGCTGTTGCCCGCAGCCACCGAAGTCTGCAGTTCGTCAAAGGGCTGCACGTCTTCGCAGCTGAACGGCGTGCCCGCGGGGGCCAACTGGCCCAAAGTGACCTGTGCGCTTGCAACGGAACCCATTGCGAGCAAGATCGACATCCCGCAGACGACAACCAGCGCTACGCGAATTCCCCACTCTCGCTTCATCACTCCTCCATTCAGAGCTTCTAGGTGTGGAAGACCCTATCCGCCCCTGGGGCAGCACACACGATTAGAGAATGTGCGAGACGTGGACCTCCACGGTGCCGGTGCCGGTGCCCGCCGCCGTCTTGATGAAGACCAGGGCGGGAATGCCGTCCCCGCTTCCGCAGCAGCACGCACGCAATACGGCACCTCGCGCGGAAAATACGGCAACTTCACTGATGCGCGGCTTCTTTTTCGCTCGTACCTTGGGTTGGCAACGTCAAGCACAAGAACTGGAGGCAACAGATGCAGCTCTACGGAATCCTTCGTCGCAACGGTTGGCGGACCCCGGCCAACCTGGAAGTGGCCGGGAAGAAATCGGCCGAGGTGGGCGACGAACCGGACTCGGGGGTGCGGTGGATCCGCTCCTACGCGCTCGGCGAGGAGAGCGGTGAGATAGGCACCTTCTGCGTCTACGAAGGCGAGAGCCCCGAGACGGTGCGCGCCCATGCGGAGAAGGCGGGCCTGCCCTGCGACGAGATTGTCCCGATCCTTGACACGATCGTCGTCCGGCCGGACCCCTCCCCCGCGGCGAACTAGCGGCATCGCGACGCAGACGGGGCGTTTTAGCGAACCAATGGTTTGCAAAGACGCCCCGTCTCGCGCCTAGACTCAGATGAAGATGAGCGAGCGGACTCCCCTGGTCGGGCGGGCGGATGAGCTGGCCCGCTTGAACGAAGCCGCCGAGGAGGCCCGTCTCGGCAACGGCTCAATCGTCCTCCTCGCCGGTGAGGCCGGCGTCGGCAAGAGCAGCCTCGCCGAGACGGCGACGGAGGGATTCGACGTGGTCCTCCGCGGCGCCGCCTCGAACGGGGTCACGGTCTCCTACGGGCCGATCGTCGACGCGCTGCGCTCGCGACTGCGCGCCGACCCCGCGGCGCTGGCCGACTGCGGTCCCCTCCTCCCCCACCTCGCCCTGCTCCTCCCCGAGCTGGGCGAGACAGCCGCCGAGAGCGAACGGACGACGATCTTCGAGGCCGTCCGCTGCGCCTTCGCCCACCTCAGCTCCGAGCAGCCGGCGGTCGTCGTCCTCGACGACCTGCAGTGGTCCGACGAGACGACGCTGGAGCTGCTGGCGGCGCTGGCCGAGCCGCTGCGACAGCTGCCGGTCCTCGTCGTCGCCGCCTACCGCTCCGATGGGCTGCCGCGCGACCACCGACTGCGCTGGCTGCGCAACGAGCTGCGCCGCGACGGCGCCCTCAACGAGCTGACGCTGGAGCCGCTCGACCGCCCGGCCGTCGGCGAGCTGATGAGCGAGCTGCTGCCCGAAGAGCCCTCCCCCGCGCTGGTGCGGACGGTTCACGACCGGACGGTCGGCTCCCCCTTCTTCGTCGAGGAGCTGATCGGCGCCCTGCAGGCGCGGGAGGCGCTGCGGCCGGGGCGCCGGGGCCTCGAGCTGGCCGAGCGGGACGAGCTGCCGGTCCCCGACTCGATCCGCGAAGCGGTCCTCGTCGGCATCTCCGACCTCTCCTCCGAAGCCCGCGAAGCAGCGGAGACCGCAGCGGTCCTCGGCCCGCAGTTCGACCTCGCCCTCGCCGCCAGACTCGCTCCCTCGCAGGGACTAGCCGAACTGGTGGAGTCGGGGCTGCTGGAGGAGCGCGAGGGCGGCCGAGGCGCCTTCCGGCATGCCCTTGCCCAGGAAGCCCTCTACACCGAGGTGCCGTGGGTACGCCGCCGCGAGCTGCACCGGCAGCTTGCAGAGTTGCTCGAAGCGAGCGACGGCCCCAGCCTCGAGACCGCGATCCACTGGCGCGGAGCCGGCGAGGACGCCCGTGCCCGCGAGGCGCTGGTGCGGGCGGCGCGCGAGTCCGAGGCGCTGCACGCCCACCGCGACGCGGTGCGGGCGGCGCGCGAGGCGCTCGAGCTTTGGCCCGAAGACGAGGCCGGGGATCTGCGGGCGGAGACGGTAGAGCGCTACGGCCGCTGCGCGGAGCTGGCTGGCGACCTTGCCGAAGCGACCAAAGCCTGGCGGGAGCTGGCTGCCGCCTGCGACCGCCACCGCGACGGGCGCGGCTATGCGGAGGCGCAGCGCCGCCTCGCCGCCGTCTACGACCTCGGCGGCGAACGCGAGCAGGCCTTTGCCGCCCGGCGCCTTGCCGCCGAGGCCTTTGCCGCGTCCGACTGTCCGGCCGAGGCGGCGCTGGAGCGCCTGGCGATGGCCGACCACAACCGGCGCGGTGGCCGCTACAGCGAAGCGATCGAGCTGGCCGAGCTGGCCGGCGCCGAGGCGCGCGCCGCCGAGCGGGTCGACGTCGAGGCCCGCATCCTCGGCCTGCGCGGAGTCGTCGAGGCGAAGGGCGGCGATTTCGAGCGCGGCATGGGGTCTGTCCGCGCCGGGCTCGCCCTGGCGCTCGAGCACGACCTCACCTCGGTTGCCGCCGAGCTCTACCAGCGCCTCAGCCTCGTTCTCTATGACGGCGCCGACTACCGCCAGGCCGAGGAGGCGCTCGACACCGCCCTCGACCTCTGCCGCACCGACGGCGACGCCGGCACCGAGGTCGCCTGCGTCACCTGCCTCGTCTACGTCCTCCGCGAGCGCGGCGAGTGGTCGCGGGCGGCCGAGCTGGGCCGCGAGCTGATCGAGTCCGAGACCGCGGTCTGGGTCGCCGAGGGGCTGCTCGGCGCGATTCACGCCTTCGAAGGCAGGCTCAGCGCCGCCCGCCGCCTGCTCAGCTCCTCGCGCGCGGTCTCCTCCGCGGTCGGTC
>CAMLHB010000210.1 GCA_946479725.1 uncultured Actinomycetes bacterium
CCGGCCTCACCGGCCGCAAGATCATCGTCGACACCTACGGCGGCATGGCCCGCCATGGCGGCGGCGCCTTCTCCGGCAAGGACCCCTCCAAGGTTGATCGCTCGGCCGCCTACGCCGCCCGCCACGTGGCCAAGAACGTCGTCGCCGCCGGCCTCGCCCGGCGCTGCGAGGTCCAGGTCGCCTACGCGATCGGCGTCGCCCACCCGGTATCCCTGATGGTCGAGACCTTCGGCACCGGGAAGCTCCCCGACGCGAAGATCTCGCAGCTGGTCGAGCAGGAGTTCGACATGCGTCCCGGCGCCTTCCGCGAGTACCTCGACCTCCACCGCCCGATCTTCCAGAAGACCGCCGCCTACGGCCACTTCGGCCGCGGCGACGACGACTTCACCTGGGAGCAGACCGACCGCGCCGACGCGTTGCGCCAGGCGGCGGGCGACGAGGCCGTCCCCGCCTAACGCGCAAGTTCCGGACGCAGCAGGTAAGTCCGGGGCGGGGTAGGGGGAGAGTCCGCATGTCTCCGAACTTAACCTCGCTATGGCGGGTTCAAGTGCGGAGAGACGAAGCGCGGCGGCCTGGCGGCTGGCTCGGTCCCAGCATGGAGTAGTGACGCGCGAGCAACTCCTGGCGCTTGGCTTCACCAAGAGCGCGATCGAGCACCGACTCCGGACCGGTCGCCTGCACCTCCTCGCACGGGGCATCTACGCCGTTGGGCGTCGTGACATAGGCCGGGAGGGCCGCTGGATGGCGGCCGTTCTCGCCTGCGGACCCGGTGCCGCGCTGAGCCATCGCAGCGCCGCTGCGCTCTGGGGGTTCGCGGAGGAGCACGCGGATTACGTCGACGTCAGCGTCAGGCGTTCCTCCGAAACTCGACTCCAAGGTCTGCGCTGCCATCGCCGTCCCGCCCTGGCGGACTCGGCGATCGCCATGCGTCGGCACATCCCCCTTACCCAGCCAGTTCAGACGTTCCTAGATCTCGTCAGCGTGATGGGACCGCGCGACCTCGAGCGCGCGATCAACGAGGCGGACAAGCTGGACGTGATCGATGCGGACGTGTTGCGCAAGGCGCTTGATGGTCGCGCCGGCGAGCCGGGCGTTCGCCCCCTCAGGCGGATTCTCGACGAGCACACCTTTTGCCTCTCCGACGACGAGCTGGAACGGCTCTTTCGGCCGCTGGCCGCGGCGGCTGGGCTGCCGGTTCCGCTGACCAAACACATGGTCAACGAATTCGAGGTCGATTTCTTCTGGCCCGACCTCGGGCTGGTGGTGGAGACGGATGGCTGGCGGTATCACCGCACTCCGTCGGCCCAGAGTCGGGACGCGCTGCGGTTCCAGGTGCACGTCGCGAATGGCCTGACCCCGCTCCGCTTCTCCCACTACCAGGTGAAGTGCGAACCGGCCCGCGTAAAGGCCGTCCTCACAAAAACGGCCGCGAACCTGCGCGCCCGACCTGCACCCTCACTAAGCCGGTAAGGGTGCAGGTCGGGCGCGCTCCAGCCGCGGCGAAGTTCGCCTCTCCGAGATTGACCCCGCTATAGCGGGGCGAAATACGGAGGGGCTAGTTGGTGCCGGGAATTCCGGGCGGCTGGGCCTCGCCCAGGCCGTGTGAGCCCGCTGCTGCAGCGCCGGTCGCTTTGTCCACCGCTTCCACCACCTCGCCGGGGTTCGCCACGCCGTTGAAGACGAAGTTGTAGTCGTCGCTTGCGGCGGTGTCGAAGTCGACGTCGCCGATCTGCATCAGGCGCTGGTAGACGGACTGGCGGTAGTTGACGTTCTGGACGCGCTCGAGGCGGGTCTCCTGGACCTCTTTGGAGACGATCCCGCGCTTGATGTTGAGGCGGCGGTCGGTGATCGTGTAGGTCGTCGCCACCCGCTTGACGAAGCCGATGAGGACGGTCAGGGCGAGGACGACGAGGATCACCAGGAAGGCGGTGCCGTCGCCCCAGATCAGCTTCGCGATCACGCCGAGGATGACGGCGACGAGGACGCCTTTGAGGTAGAAGCCGAGGATCGCCCGCCAGGAGGGGTGGCCTTCGAAGAGGACCCGCTCGCCCGGGTGGAGGTTGATGCTCACGGGCGCCAGCATAAGCCCTCCTCCGGCCGCAGGCCAGGCCATCCCCGTCCCCCCATAACCTCGACCGGATGGCGATCCTTCGGCGGGTCGTGCCCGAGGCTGGCCCGGCCGGTCCTGCCCGACTACCGGCGGCCGGAGGCGATGGAGGACGTTGGCGTCGGCAGCGTCGTCCGCGTGCCCTTCGGGCCGCGGCGCCTGCTCGGGGTCGTGGTCGAGGTCGCCGAGGCCTCCGAGCTGCCGCCCAAGCGCCTGGCGGAGCCGCTCGAGGCGCTGGAGGCGGGCGCCACCCCGGAGTTGGTCCGGCTCGGCCTCTGGGTCGCCGGCGAGTACTGCTCGACCCCCTCGCGGGGGCTGCAGCTGGTGCTGCCGCCGGGGACCGGGACCGGGGGCGCGGGACGGACGGTCCGCGCCAAGACCGAGCTGCGGGCCGTGATCCTCCCGGCCGGCGAGGCGGCGCTCGGGGGCGGCGAGCGTCTCGGGGCTAAGCAGCGGGCGGTGCTGGAGGCGCTG
Organism: uncultured Actinomycetes bacterium; assembly: GCA_946479725.1. The sequence continues at coordinate 2,582 of CAMLHB010000210.1, forward strand.
CGGGCGGGGGAGATGTCATCAGGCGAGCTGGCCACCGCGGTCGGCTCCGACCGCCAGACGCTGCGACGGCTGGAGGAGCGGGATTTGGTGGCGACCCGCAGCCAGGCGGTGCGCCGGATCCCCGGCGAGCCCGGCCTCGCCGGCAGCGCCGAGCGCCCTGAGCTGCTCCCCGAGCAGTCCGACGCGGTGGCGGCCCTCGTCGCCGCCCTCGACGGCGAGGCCGGCGCCCCGCGCCAGCTGCTCCTCCACGGCGTTACCGGTTCCGGCAAGACCGAGGTCTACCTGGCCGCGGTCGAGGCGGCGCTGGAGCACGGCAAGGGCGCGATCGTCCTCGTCCCCGAGATCGGCCTCGCCCCGCAGGCGGTCGCCCGCTTCCGCGCCCGCCTCGGCGACCGCTTCGCCGTCCTCCACTCGGCCCTCTCCGCCGGCGAGCGCTACGACGAGTGGCGGCGCCTTCGCAGCGGCGAGGCCAGCGTCTGCGTCGGCCCCCGCTCCGCCGTCTTCGCCCCGGTCCGCGACCTCGGCCTGATCGTCATCGACGAGGAGCACGACCCCTCCTACAAGCAGGAGGGCGACCCCACCTACGACGCCCGCGCGGTGGCCCGCAAACGGGCCGAGGACAACGGTGCCGTCCTCGTCGCCGGGACCGCGACCCCGCGGCCCGAGTCCTGGCTGGAGCTGCCGCGGCTGGAGCTGCCGCGCCGGGTCGACGGCCGCCGCATGCCGCCGGTCCACCTGGTCGACATGCGCGGCGCCGACCCCCGCAGCGGCCCCGTCCACAGCGAGACCTGGGAGGCGCTGGAGGGCGTCCGCGCCGCCGGCGCCAAGGCGATCGTGATGATCAACCGCCGCGGCTTCGCCCCCTGGCTCACCTGCCGCTCCTGCGGCCACCACTGGAGCTGCCCCAACTGCGACGTCTCGCTGATCGTCCATCGTCACAGCGGCCGCCTTGTCTGCCACCACTGCGCCCACTCCGAACGCCAGCCGCAGGCCTGCAGCGAGTGCGGCTCGACGACGCTCTCGCGCGCCGGCGCCGGCACTGAGCGGATTGAGGGCCTGTTGGCCGAGCGCTTGGCCCCGCTGCCCGTGTTTCGCCTCGACTCCGACACCGCTGCCGAGCGCGGCGCCCACGCCCGCATCCTCGCCCGCTTCGACGAGGCGCTGAGCGCCGTCCTGGTCGGCACCCAGATGGTGGCCAAGGGCCACGACTTCCCGGAGGTGACGCTGAGCGCCATCCTCGACGCCGACGCCACCCTG
>CAMLHB010000211.1 GCA_946479725.1 uncultured Actinomycetes bacterium
CGCGCCAGCGCCTGCATCGCCGCCAGCGGATCGTCGACGACGAACACCCAGGCGCGCACAGAAGTGTGAACCGATTTGTCCCCGGTATCCGGGGACAACTGACTATCGTGACCGGGTCCCACGACCACGCCCCAGGCGCCGGCCTCGATCGCCCTGGGGGCGAACTCGGCACCGTCGCGGCGGCTGCCGCGGAGGCCGAAGAAGAGGTCGCCGGGGCCAGCCTGGGTGGAATCGATGACGGCGCGGCGGGGCGAGGAAGGCTCGCCCTCGGCGACGACCTCCGCGCCGAGCGCGGCGGCGATCTCCTCCGGGGTCAGCTTCACGCCGAGCTTCCCAGCTTCCAGAGCTCCTCGCGGGCCACCTCGCGATCGTCGAAGGGGATCTTGCGCCCGTCCTCGAACTCCTGACCCTGCTCGTGGCCCTTGCCGGCGATGACCACGGTGTCGCCGGGCTTGGCGCGACCGAGGGCGAGCGCGATCGCCTCGCGGCGGTCGACGACGATCTCCAGCTCGGCGGCGCCACCGACGCCTTCGGCTCCCGAGGCGACTTCGGCGACGATCGCCTCCGGTTCCTCGGAACGCGGGTTGTCGGAGGTGATCACGGTCAGGTCCGAGAGCTCGGCGCCCGCCCGGCCCATCTTCGGGCGCTTGTCGCGGTCGCGGTCGCCGCCGGCGCCGAAGACGCTGATCAGCCTGCCGTCGGTCAGCCGCCGCGCCGCCCGCAGCACGTTCTCCAGCGAGTCGGGCGTGTGCGCGTAGTCGACCAGGACCGAGAACCCCTGGCCCTCGTCGATCGGCTCGAACCGCCCCGGCACCCGCGCCGCCTTCGCCAGCCCGGCGGCGGCGATCTCCGACCCCACCCCCATAGCTTCAGCGGCGGCGAAGGCCGCGAGGGCGTTGGCGACGTTGAAGTGGCCGGGCAGGCCGGTCCGCACCTGCAGCTCGCCGACGCTGAAGCTGGCCCCTCCGGCGTCGAAACTGACGTCACGGGCGCTGTAGTCGGCCTCGGCGCCTTCGGCGGAGAAGGTGACGCACTCGAATTCGGAGGCGAGTCGGCGCCCGTAGCGGTCGTCGACGTTGACGATCGCCGTCTTCGGCCCCGCCTCGAAGAGCTTGCGCTTGGCGAGGAAGTAGTCCTCCATGTCGGCGTGGAAGTCGAGGTGGTCCTGGGTGAGGTTGGTGAAGATCGCGACCTCGAAGTGGATCGCGTCGGCCCGGTGCAGGGTCATCGCGTGCGAGGAGACCTCCATCGCGCAGGCTTCGTCGCCGCCCTCGAGCATCTGCCGAAAGGTCCCCTGCAGGTCGATCGCCTCCGGCGTCGTCCGCACCACCTCCTTCTCCACCCCCCCGACGATCTGCTTCACCGTCCCCAACAGCCCACATGAATAGTCGGCCGCCCGCAATATCTCCCGAACCAAGAACGCCGTAGTCGTCTTCCCATTGGTCCCCGTCACCCCCACAACCCGCAGCCGAGCAGTCGGATCCCCAAAGAACCGAGCCGCCAACGGAGCCATAGCCGCCCTCGAGTCGGAGACGACCACCTGCGGAACCGCCAGCTCCGTCAGCTCCCGCTCGACTACCAGAGCCGCAGCCCCTTCCTCTACAGCGCGAGGACCGAACTCATGCCCATCAGCTTTCTCCCCGACGACGCAGAAGAAGAGCGTCCCCGGCTCAACCTTGCGACTGTCATAGGCAAGGTCACGAACCTCCACCGAGCTGTCCCCAACAAGGCGCGCCCCGGGCAGTTCCGCAACCAGCTCCGCCAGTCCCATCATCCGAGCCCAAGTCTAGGAAGGGGACCGGGTGCCCCTCTCCCAGAGGCTCCTGAGTCCACAAACGCGCCCAGCACAGCGCCCCAGCTGCGCGACGGTCTCTGGGAGAGGGGCACCCGGTCCCCGATCCCACAAATCATTCTTGGGGTACACCCAAATAAGGCAACGCAAATTCAGCAATCCGCCCAAAAGCGGGCGCCGCCACCGACCCACCGTAGATTTCCCCCTGCGGCTCATCCACAATCACCGCCGCCAATAGCCTCGGATTCTGCGCCGGCGCAAACCCGATGAACGAAGCCACGTACTTCGTGTTCGAGTACCCCCCGTCTTCAGCCACCTGCGCCGTCCCGGTCTTACCGGCCAGCGTGTACCCGGGCACGCTGACCTCCGAAGCCGTACCGCCGGGCGCCAGCACCCCCTCGAGCATTTCTCGGATCTCCGCAGAGACCTGCGGCGAAATCACCCGCTTGCCCTTCGGCTCGTGCACCGGTTCTTCGCCGACCTTCTTGACCAGCTGCGGCGGCCGCAAGACGCCACCGTTGGCGATCGCCGTGTAACCGGCGACCATCTGCATCGGGGTGACCGAGAGGCCCTGTCCCATCGACTCGTTGCCGAGGGTCGAGCCGGAGTATTCGTCGAGGTTCAGCAGGATCCCGTGTTCCTCGGCCGGGTACTGGATCCCGGTCGGGCGGCCGAAGCCGAAGCGGCGGACCCACTTGTCGAAGTTCTTTTCGCCGACGAGGCCGCCGATCGTCGCCGCGCCGACGTTGGAGGAGTGGGAGAGGATCGTTTCCACGCTCATCGTCTCGGTCCCCCGCGGCTCGGCGTCTTCGATCGTCCGGTCGGCGACGTGGAGGACCGGCGGCAGGACGAATTCGCTGCTCGGCGTCACCAGCTTTTCTTCCAGGGCGGCGGCGATCGTGAAGGACTTGAAGGTCGAGCCCGGCTCGTAGTTGAACGCGGTCGCCTTGTTCTGCAGGTCTTCGTTGGTGACTTCGGAGAGGTCGGCGGGGTCGACCGGCGGCCAGTTCGCCATCGCCAGCACTTCCGAGGTCTGGGGGTCGACGACGATCGCCGTCGCCCCCTTCGGCGAGTACGTTTCGCCGACGCCGGCCAGGGCCGCGTCGGTTTCGCGCTGGATCACCGGGTCGAGCGTCAGCTGCACGTCTTCCCCGTCCTCGGCTTCGTGCACGGTTTCGAGCCGTATCGGTTCGCCGAGCGCGTCGTTGACGATCCGGCGTTCGCCATCGGTGCCGCCGAGGGCTTCTTCCTCGCCCGCCTCGAGCCCGGTCAGCCCTTCGTTTTCGGTGCCGACGGCGCCGATCACCTGCCCCGCCATCTCCCCCTGCGGGTAGGTGCGGCGGGTGTCGGGCAGTTCGCCGATCCCTTCGATGTCGAGGGCTTTCACCTTCGCCGCGGTGCCGAGGTCGACTTTCTGGGCGACGTAGGAGAAGCCGCCTTCGGCGGTCAGCGCTTCCAGCACTTCGCCCTTCGGCTCTTTCAGGATCGGCGCCAGGCGGGCGGCGGCGGCGGGCGGGTTCTTCAACTGGTAGGGCGTGGCGTAGATCGTCGCCGCGTCTTCGGAGGCGGCGAGCTTGTTGCCGCGGCGGTCGAGCAGGTCGCCGCGCAGGCCGGGGACGTCGACGACCTCGGTCTGCTGGTAGCTCGCCTGCGAGGCGAGGCTGGCGCCCTGCACCCCCTGCAGCCAGAAGGCGCGGCCGACGATGAGGAGGAAGCAGACGAGGAAGCCGCCGAAGAGGAGCCCGATCCGGCGCTCGATCAAGCGCATCGGCGGGAGTTCCTACCCTCCGGCGGCCGCGAGGCGGCTGGCGGCGGTAGCGACGTCTCTCGGTTCGAACTGGATCAGCCGCGGGTCTTCGGTGGTCGGCATCGCCAGGCCGGCGGCGGTCCCTTCGTTACGGATCCGGGCGGTGCTGAAGCGGCGGAGCCGGTTCGACTTCGACCAGGAGGTGGGTGAGCTGCCGCGTGTCGACCAGGCCGTCGCGTTCCTCGCGCTGCTCGAGCTGCGCCGTGCAGGAGAGATTTCGATCGAGCA
>CAMLHB010000212.1 GCA_946479725.1 uncultured Actinomycetes bacterium
CTCATCCACCTTCTCGAAGCGCCTATCGACCTTGTCGAACCGCTCATCCACCTTCGCGAAGTTGTCATCAACCTTCTTGCTGAGGTCGCCGATGCGGCCGTCGGTCCAGTCTCTTTCGGGAGTCTCCACGGTCATGATGATAGCGCAACCTTTCGTCTGCAATAGGTCGAGAAGAAATCTGAGGGGGACGCTAGGCGCCGCCGGCGCATGCGTGGTGCGCAGAAAGTCAGGAGTCAGGAACTAGAGTCGTGCGAATTTGGGATCTGGCCCAGTTCCTCACCCCCAGGGCCCCGGCAGCCGACTTGCTGTTGCGGGCGGCTGTGAAGTGGGCGCCTCCGCCAAGCGCACGAAGGCTGGGCGTCAGGCTGGTCCCGACTCCCAGCCGCTGAAGTTGGAGGCGTCCGGTTCGATCGCGGCGCGAACCCTGGACAGTGCCTCCTCCTCGGAGTTGGCCTCAACCGTGACGGTATAGATCGGGCGGCCGGTGCCGACGGTTCCGGTCTCGGGATCGCCCGCGGTCATCGAAGCCTTGCTGCCCTTCAGCTCGATTCCCGCCGCGGTGAGCCGTTCCCTCTCATGCCCGGTCATCAACCCCTTGAAGCGCACGGCGAAGATGGGCACGACGTCCACCCTATCGCCGCTTAGGAATCTTTAGCCAATCGTCCTAATCGGTAGTGCGCTGCGGCTCGAAGCGGAGGATCGAGATGCCGTCGCCGACCGTCTTCGACTCGGTCAGGCGCAGCGCCATCTTCATCTCGCCCTCGCCGAAGAGGCGCTTGCCGCGACCGAGCAGGAGGGGGAAGACCATCAACCGCAGCTCGTCGACGAGGTCGTGCTCGAGCAGCGTCTGCACCAGGGTGGCACTGCCGGCGACGAGGATGACGCCGTCGACCTCCTCGCGCAGGGCGGCGATCGCCTCGGCGGGGTCGCCGCTGAGCACGGTCGTGTTCTGCCACTCCGGCTGCTCGAGCGTGGTGGAGACGACGTACTTCGGCATCTCGTTCATCGCCCTGGCGAAGCCGACCTCGTCTTCGCGCTCGGGCCAGGCGGCGGCGAAGCCTTCATAGGTGACCCGCCCGAGCAGCTGGGCCTCGGCCTCGAGGACCTCGTCGAGCTTGAACTTGTCCCCCTCGGCGCCGCGGTCGAAGTCGAAGGCCCAGCCGCCGCGGCTGTAGTCCTCGGCTCCCCCCGGGTCCTCGACGACCCCGTCCAGTGAGACGAACTCGGTGACGACGATCCTGCCCATCTTGTCCTCCTTCGGTTTGCGGATCCGCTCTCTGCGTTCCCAACACAGTTTCGCCGCTGAAAATTTCCACAATCGGCACTCCCATGTCTTGTTCGGTCACAGCTTCCTCGGGAGGTTGTCGCCGTGCCACTACCGAAGCCGATTCGCGGCAAAAGCCTCCGCGTCGCCGCACCCGAATGGGAGCCGCTGCTGAACCTCGCCCCCGACCACGTCGTCGACTTCATGTGGATGGGGACCGTGCAGCTGGTGGACGGGACGCGGATCCAGGTCTACAAGCACTACTGGACCCGCGACTACATCCACCTCTCCGACGATGGCCGCGCCTTCGTCTTCGTGCCGAAAACCCGCTACGAGGAGGTCAACCCGCCGTGGCTGCTGATGCGGGTGCTGCGGAAGGAGCTGGACCCGGAGCTGGACTATTCTGTCAGACAGAATGTTTGGCCAGAGGCAGCCAGAATCACCTTCACGCGGTCGTCGACCAAGCACCGGATCTCGCGAGAGCGCTCCCTGTACGTCGTCGAACACTGTGGGTTCCAGATCGTCAAGCACCACAGGCAACCGATGAATCGCTCTGTCAACCAGCGAGTTGTCTTCCTAGGAGATGATCTCGAGGGAGTCGCGCTCGAGGTCCTGGCTGCTGAACGCAGCGAAGAAGAATTCCTGGTGATCCACGCGATGAACCTGAGGGATCGCATGAGTGGTCTTCACGAGGAGGCACGCGTATGGCAAAAAAAGTGAAAAAGCAGAAAGAGAAGGCCGAGGGGGAGCTGCGTTGGGTGACCGACTCGGGGAAAGTGATCACCGAGAAGGTTGCCGAAGAAATGGCGGAAGACTTCGAGAAGAACCCGCCGGACCTCTCGACCTGGCATCGCCGCTACGTGGGCCGTCCCTCCCTCGGCCCCAACGGCCTCTCACCGCGGGTCAGCTTCCGCGTCCCGCCGGAGCTCCACAAAGCAGCTTGGGCCAGGGCCGACAAAGAAGGCAAATCGCTGAGTGAACTCGCGCGGGAGGCATTCAACCGCCACATGGATTCCTAGCCGGCGGTACCTTTGTCGCATGGAGAGGAACGCGGCGCTGGAAGCTGTGTTCATGCCGGTGACCCCGGCGAGCACGTTTGAGGAGACCGTCGAGCGCCTGGGGAGCGCGATCCGGCTGGGGCTTTTGGCGCCGGGGGACAAGCTGCCGCCTGAGCGGGAACTGGCGCAGCGGCTGCGGATCTCGCGCTCGACGCTGCGGCAGGCACTGACGGCGCTGGTCCAGAGCGGGCACCTGGTCTCCCAGCGGGGGAGGACCGGCGGCACCTTCGTCGCCGAGCAGCCGCCGCTAATGGGGAACGTCGAGCCGCTCGACCAGAGCGCCTGGGCGGTCCTCGACTACCGGGTGGCGATTGAGTCCGGGGCGGCGGTGCTGGCGGCCGAGCGCGGAGAGGAGGCGCAGTTCGACCGGCTCGAGGAGCTGGTGGCGAAGATGACCGGGGAGCTGGAGGACTTCGAGGAGTACCGGCGCACCGACATCCGCTTCCACATCGGCATCGCCGAGGCCGCCCGCTCGCCGCGCCTGCTGAGCGCGATGACCGACGTGCAGTCGCAGATGAGCGACCTGATCGCCCGCATCCCCCACCCGCCCGAGGTCCTCACTATCTCCAACGAACAGCACGCGCGGCTGGTCAAGGCCCTGCGCAAAGGGGACGGCGCCAAGGCGGCGAAGCTGATGCGCGAGCACACTGAGGGGACCGAGCACATCCTCGCCGGCCTGCTGCCGGCACCGGTCCCGGCCTAGGCGCGAATCCGCTCGCCCGTGGGGTCGAAGAGCGGCTCCTCGGCGACCTCGCTCTCGACCCAGCGGCCGAAGATCTCGACCTCGACCGCGGTCCCCGGCTCGGAGCGCTCCGGCGGCAGGTAGGCGTAGGCGATCGAGCGCTCGACCGTGTAGCCGTAGCCGCCGCTCGTCACCCGCCCGACCACCTCGCCGCCGACCCGCACCGGCTCGTTGCCGAGGGCGATCAAGTGGGGGTCGGCGAGGGTGAGACAGCGCAGGCGCTTGCGCGGTCCGCGCTCCCTCGCCTCGAGGATCGCGTCTTCGCCGTAGAACCCCATCTGCTTATCGAGCTTGACGCAGAAGCCGACCCCGCCCTCGTAAGGGTTCTCGTCTGGCGTGATGTCGGCGCCCCAGACCCGGTACCCCTTCTCGAGTCGGAGGCTGTCGATCGCCCGGTAGCCGCCGGCGAGCATGTCGTGCGGCTGCCCCGCCTCCCACAGCTCCCGCCAGAGCCCCAACCCGTACTCGCTCGGGCAGTAGACCTCCCAGCCGAGCTCGCCGACATAGGTCACCCGCAGGAGCCGCACCGGCACGTTGCCGACCGTCGTCTCCCGCAGCGTCATGTAAGGGAAGGCCTCGTTGCCGAGATCCTGCGGCGTCAGCGGCTGCAGCACCTCGCGTGCCCGCGGCCCCCAGATCCCGAAGCAGGCCCAGTGCGAGGTGACGTCGTGGATCCGCACCTCCTCGGCGTCGGGGATGTGGCGCCGCATCCACTCGCGGTCGTGGTTGCCGAAAGCG
>CAMLHB010000213.1 GCA_946479725.1 uncultured Actinomycetes bacterium
CTGGATGCCGGTCGACCAGTACATCGGCGGCGTCGAGCACGCGATCCTGCACCTGATGTACGCGCGCTTCTTCACCAAGGCGCTTTCCGATCTTGGCCAGCTCGGCGTACAGGAGCCGTTCGCCAACCTCTTCACCCAGGGGATGATCACCCGCGACGGGGCGAAGATGTCGAAGTCGAAGGGCAACACGGTCAGCCCCGGCGACTACGTCGAGCGCTACGGCGCCGACACCGCCCGCACCTACGTCTGCTTCATGGGCCCGCCGGAGCGCGGCGGCGACTGGACCGACGAGGGGGTCGAGGGGGTCAACCGCTTCCTCTCCCGGCTCTGGCGGCTCTGCGGCGAGGTGGAGGGGCGGGATACCGCCGGCGGCGTCGAGGCCGACCAGCAGATGATGGCCGCGGCGCACGAGCTCGACGCGAAGATGCACTGGGCGATCGACAAAGCCACGCGGGACTTCCAACGCAGCTTCCAGTTCAACACGGTGATCGCCGCGGTGATGGAGCTGGTCAACGCGGTCTACGCGCTGAAGGACGGGCTCTACGGGACCGAAGGAGGGGAGGGGCTCGTGCGCCAGGCAACCGCGACGGCGGCATCGCTGATCTTCCCCTTCGCGCCGCACCTCGGCGCCGAGATCTGGGAGAGGCTCGAAGGCGGCCGGGTTTGGGAGCAGCCGTGGCCTCAGGCGGACCCCGAGAAGCTGGTCAGCGACACGGTGACGCTGGTCGTCCAGGTGAACGGCAAGCTGCGCGACCGGATCGAGGTGCCGACCGAGGCCACGAAGGAGGAGCTGCTGCGGCTGGCGCGAGCGAGTGACAAGGTCGCCAAGCACCTCGACGGCGGCAAAATAGTCAAGGAAATTGTAGTTCCGGGCAAGCTGGTCAACCTGGTGGTCCGGTAGCGCCCTCCGCGGGCGCCTGCGCTTCTGGTAGAAAGCCGCGGAATGCTGGTCAGGCGAATGAACGAAGCGGCGGTGGAGGAGTGGCACCGGCTGCGGGCCCACGTCCTCATGGACGCGGGCGAACTGGGCTCGCGCAACCTCTCCGTCACCTGGGTCACGGTGCCCGCCGGCGCCAAGCAGACGCTGCATTCATCCGGCGAGGCCGAGCAGGCCTACGTGGTCGTCCGCGGCAGTGGCACCATGTCGGTCGCCGGCGACACCCAGGAGGTCGCCGAGGGCGACCTGATCCTCGTCCCGCCCGCCACCGAGCACTCGATCGGCAACGAGGGGGAAGGGGAGCTGGCCTGCGTCTCGATCCAGTCACCGCCCGTCGCCGCTGCGGAGCTGTACAGCGATCAGCTCGCCGAGGTAGCCGGCTACGACGACGAGGATGATTACTAGGCCGTAGTCGCGCTTCCGCGCGTCTTTCTCCTCTGAGAATTTGCACTAAGCGCGCCACGCGTGCGGTCGGGCCCGGCAGCATCGGCGGCGATGCCGGAGATGGGTCGGAGCCAGCTGATCGTCTACGCCGCCGTGGCCTTGGCGCTGCTGCTGGTCGGGGCGCGGGCGATTCGGGGCGAGGGGGCAACCGAAAGCAGCTTTGCTGCGGCCAGCGGTGGTGGTGGTGGAGGAGGAGGCGCTGGCAGCGGCAGCTTCTCGGTCAGCGGCGCGGGCGGGGAGGTGGTCGTCGACGTGACCGGTGCCGTGCGCGACCCCGGCGTATACCGGATGCCCGCCGGCAGCCGCGTCAATGACGCTGTGAAGCGGGCTGGAGGCGCGGCGCCGGGGGCCGAGCTGGAAGCGATCAACCTGGCGGCGCGGCTTGCCGACGGGCAGCAGGTCGTGGTGCCGAAACGGGTCGCCGGAGTCGCCGCGAGCGCTGCGGCGGCGGCCGGCGAAGAAGGGCCGATCAGCCTCGGCACCGCCACGGTCGAGCAACTGGAAGAAATCGAGGGGATCGGGCCGGTGACCGCAACCGACATCATCAAATTCCGCGACGAACACGGCGGCCTCTCCTCGATCGACCAGCTCGACCAGGTGTCCGGGATCGGTCCGGCGACGATGGAGTCGCTGCGGGCGCGGCTGCAGCCGTAGGGGCCGTGCGCTCCCCACGGCCATCCCTGCCGGTCTTGATCGGCATTGCCCTGCTGGCCCTGGTCGCGCTGGGGAAGAGCGACGAGCTCCGCCAGCGGGCGTCCGTGGGGCTCGGCGAGGGAATGCCGGCGCGCGAGGCGACGCTGGCGCGAGGCTTCGTGCTCGGCGAAGACGAGGAGATCGACGCGAAGACCGAGGAAGACTTCCGCCGGTCCGGGCTCAGCCATCTGCTCGCGGTCTCGGGAGAGAACGTCACCCTGCTGGCGCTGCTGGCGATGCCGGTGCTCGGGCTGCTTGGGATCCCGCTGGGCGAGCGCTTCGTCTGGGTGCTGGCGCTGATTGTCGTCTACGTGCCGGTGGCCGGGGCGGGCCCGTCGATCCAACGGGCGGGGGTGATGGGCGCCCTCGGCCTGCTGGCGACGCTCGGCGGGCGGCGCACTTCCCGCCTCTACGCGCTGGCCCTGGCGGCGGCTGTGACCCTGGCGGTCGACCCCGACGTCGCCACCGACGTCGGCTGGCAGCTCAGCTTCGCCGCGGTCCTGGGGATCTTGCTGCTGGCGGCGCCGCTGCGGGGCCGGCTGCTGGGCCTGCTCGGCAAGGGCCGCTGGCGCCGGGCGCTGGCCGAGGGCATCGCGGTGACGGTCGCCGCGACCCTGGCCACGGCGCCGCTGATCGCCTTCCACTTCGAAACGGTCTCGACGACGACGCTGGTCGCGAACGTGCTGGCGCTGCCGGCGGTGGCACCGGCGATGTGGCTGGGGATGTGCAGCGCCGCCCTGGCGCAGCTGCCGGGGGTGCCGCTGGCGCCGCTGAACGGGCTCGACGCCATCCTCCTCGCCTACGTCGCTCAGGTAGCCAACTGGTGCGCTTCTCCGTCCTGGGCGGAGCTGGAGGTGCATCTGGACGGCACCGGCCTCCTCATCGCCTACCTGGCGCTTGGCTGCGGGCTGCTCGCCTGCTGGCGCTGGCCGCGGGCGATGGTCGGTCTCGCCGTCCTCCTCCTCGCCTGCTGGCTGCCGCTGCCGTGGCCCGGAGCCGCGAGGGCCGAGCCGCCCGCCGGGCTCCGTGTCGAGGTCCTCGACGTCGGCCAGGGCGACGCGATCCTCCTGCGGCCGGCCAAAGCTCCCGCCGTGCTCGTCGACGGCGGCCCACCGGGCGATGGCCTCTCCCGCCAGCTCTCCGAGCTAGGCGTCGACCGGCTCGGCGCCGCGATCGTCACCCACGACCAGTCCGATCACGCCGGCGGGATCGAACAGCTGCTCGGCTCGCTGCCGGTCGAACGCTTCCTCTTCGCCCGCGTCCACCGGGGGCTACTGGCGCGGGCCGTCGCGGCGGGCGCCGATCCGCAGCGGATCGCGGCTGGAAGCGAGCTGCGCTCCGGCGGTCTTCAGCTGCGGGTCCTCTGGCCGCCTCCTGCGCTGCTGGCGGCGCCCCTGCCGGAAGAAGACCCGAACCAGCAGGCGCTGGTGATCCTGGCCCGCTGGCGCGACTTCACGATGCTGTTGACGGCCGATGCCGAGGCCGAGTCGGTGCCGATCGAACCGGGTTCGATCGACGTCCTAAAGGTCGCTCACCACGGTAGCGACGACGCCGGCCTCGCCTCGCTGCTGGAGCGCACCCGGCCGCGGCTGGCGGTGATCTCGGTGGGAGAGGGCAATTCCTACGGGCACCCGACCCCGGGAACCCTGCGGACGCTGCAGGCGCACGGCGTGCCGACCCTGCGCACCGACAGGGACGGCGAGGTCGACCTC
>CAMLHB010000214.1 GCA_946479725.1 uncultured Actinomycetes bacterium
TGTCCATCTGCAGGGCGGTGATGCCCTCGGCGGTGCCGGCGACCTTGAAGTCCATATCGCCGAGGTGGTCCTCGACGCCGGCGATGTCAGTGAGGACGATGTAGTCGTCGCCCTCCTTGATCAGGCCCATGGCGACGCCGGCGACCGGTGCGGTGACCGGGACGCCCGCGGCCTGTAGCGCCATCGAGGAGGCGCAGACCGAGCCCATCGACGACGACCCGTTCGACTCGAGCGTCTCGGACACGATGCGAATCGTGTACGGGAACTCGGCCGCGTCGGGGATCATCGCCTCGAGCGCCCGCTGCGCGAGCGCACCGTGGCCGATGTCGCGGCGCTTCGGGCCGCGCATGAAGCCCGTCTCCCCGACCGAGAAGGGCGGGAAGTTGTAGTGGTGCCAGAAGCGTTTGGTGGTCTGCAGCCCGAGGGTGTCGATCCGCATGTCCATCCGGGTCGTGCCCAGGGCGACGTTGGAGAGGATCTGGGTCTCGCCGCGGGTGAACAGGGCGGAGCCGTGGACGCGCGGGGAGATGTCGACCTCGGTCTCGATCGGGCGGATCTCGTCCTGGGCGCGGCCGTCGGGGCGCTTCTTTTCGACGGCGATCGCCTTGCGGATCGTTTCCTTCTCGATCGAGTCGATTGCGGCCTTGACCTCGGCGACGCGCTCGGCGTCGACCTCGCCCTCCTCGTGGGCGGCGGCGTAGTGACCGACGACCTCGTCCTTGACCTTGTCGACCGCCTCGTAGCGCTCGAGCTTGCCCTCGGTGGCGATCGCGTCGACCAGCGCCTGACCGTGGGAGCTGCGGATCTCCTCCAGCAGCTTCTCGTCGATCTTCGGCGCCTCGATCTCGAGCTTCTCCTTGCCTACTTTCTGCTGCAGCTCCTCCATCACGGCGCAGAGCTTCTTGATCTCAGCGTGGGCGATGTCGAGGGCATCGAGGATCTCGGCCTCGGTAACGCCGCTGGCGCCGGCCTCGACCATCAGGATCGCCTCGCTGGTGCCAGCAACGATCAGGTCGAGTTCGAGCTCCTCGTGGGTCTCCTCAGGCGGGTTGACGATGAAGTCGCCCTCGTGCTTGCCGATGCGGACGGCGCCGACGTGATCGGCGACCGGAACCGGCGAGATCGCCAGCGCCGCGGAGGCGCCGTTCATCGCCAGGATGTCGTAGGGGTTGACCCCATCGACCGACATCGGGATCGCAACCAGCTGGGTCTCGTAGTGCCAGCCCTTGGGGAAGAGCGGGCGGATCGGGCGATCGATCATGCGCGCGGTAAGCGTCGCCTTCTCGCTCGATTTGCCCTCGCGCCGGAAGAAGGAGCCGGGGATTTTGCCCGCGGCGTACATCCGCTCCTCGATGTCGACCGTGAGGGGAAGGAAGTCCACGTCGCGCAGGCTGCCGACGGTGGCGGTGCAGAGGACCATCGTGTCGCCGGCCTGGACTACGACCGCGCCACCCGCCTGCTTCGCGAGTTTGCCGGTCTCGAAGGAAATCTGGCTGTCGCCGATGTCCGCCGAGACGCGGGTAACGTCAAACATGCTCATTTAGTTGTTACCTCCGGCCGCCCGGTTGGCGGCCCATTCGTGTTCAGAACTCTCGTTCTCTAACTGTCTGAAGGGTACAGGCATCGAAAACCGCCGGAGTGCCCGCCACGCCGGCGCGGATCCCGGCCTGAAAATCCCGCTTTATGCGGGCGGCGGCCTGCTCCGCGCGGCGGTCCGCCTCGAAGCGCTCCAGGTCGAGCCCGAACTCCTCCGCTCGCCGCCACAGATGCGGGTCGTCGACGCGGCCGCGGTCGGCGTAGAGCGAGTCCACCATCGCGAAGAACTGGCCCTGCCGGCCCGCGGCCTCGGCGGCGGCGTGAAGCGCCGGCGAGCGCGGATGCTTGCTCTTGACCGGAAAGTGGCGGAAGACGAGCCGGCCTGGGCGCTCGCGGAGGCGCCCCCAGGCGCCGGCGCAGTGCGGGCAGCCGAGATCGGCATAGACGATCAGCCCCTCTTCTCCCGCGCCCCGGACATGATCGTCAGGCCCGACCGGCGGGATCGGGGCGCTTCTCAGGTCCTCCATCTCACCGAGTCTGCCGAACCTGACGGTATACGTCAGTTCTCGCGGACTCGCGCTAGGTGAGCGCGTCGAAGATCACGTTCGCGCCCGGGAACTCGCCGGGGTTGGGCGATTCGTGGGTCCAGGCGACGGTGCCGTCCTCGTCGACGAGGACGAGAGTGCGGTTGGCGAAGCCGAGCGGGGCGTCCAGATAGGAGCCGTAGGCCCGGGCGACGCCGCCCTTGGGCTCGAAGTCGGAGAGCAGGGTGGTGTCGATCCCGAGCTTCTCCTGAAAGGCCTTATGGGCGAAGAAGCTGTCGACGCTGATCCCGACCAGCTCGACGCCCTTCTCCTCGATCTCCGACTTGACCTCTTGATAGATCGAGAGCTGGTCGCCGCAGACCGGGCTGAAGTCCCCGGGGTAGAAGATCAGCAGGACCTTGCGTCCCGCGTAGTCGGAGAGGGAGACCTTTTCCCCGTCCTGGTTGCGGAGGGTGAAGTCGGGGGCCTTCTCCCCGACCGCGATCATCGCCGCAGGCCGAGCTCTTTGACGAGGGCGCGGTAGCGCTCGAGATCCGAGTCTTCGAGGTAGCGCAGCATCCGGCGGCGCTTGCCGACGAGCATCAGCAGGCCGCGGCGCGAGTGGTGGTCTTTGGCGTGGGCGCGCAGGTGCTCGGTGAGTTCGTTGATCCGCTCGGTCATCAGCGCGATCTGGACCTCGGCCGAGCCGGTGTCCTTGTCGCCGCGGCCGTACTTGCCGATCAGCTCGCTCTTTTTCTCTTTCGTCAGGCTCATCTCGTTAAAAACGCCGCGCAAACTCAGCGCGACGGCCGCTGGAAGCTAGCACAGACGCGACGAGCATCTTCGACGTCCCTGTGCATCTGGGCGACGAGCTCGTCGACCTCGTGGTAGGCGCGCTCGCCGCGGAGGCGCTCGACGAAGGCGACGCGGAGGGTCTTGCCGTAGAGGTCCTCCTCGTGGTCGATCAGGTAGGTCTCGATCAGGACCCCGCGGCCGGAGTCGAAGGTCGGGCGGACGCCGACGTTGACGGCGGCGGGAACGCCGTTGGCGAAGGCGGCGTAGACGCCGTGCCCCGGATAGGCGAGGCGGTCGTCGGGGATGATGTTGGCGGTCGGAAAGCCGAGCTCTCGCCCCCGCTGGTCGCCTTTGACGACCGTTCCCTCGACCATGAAGGGGGCGCCGAGGCAGCGGCGGGCGCCCTCCATGTCGCCGGCGGCGACGAGGGCGCGGATCCGGGTCGAGGAGACGGTCTCGCCGTCAACCTCGACCAGCGGCACGACCCGGGTCTCGAACTCGGCGCGGCCGGCGAGCATCGCCGGGTCCCCCTTTGCCTTGGCGCCGAAGCGGAAGTTCTCGCCGACCGCGACCCGCTTGGCGGCGAGCTTCTCGACCAGGACATGCTCGATGAACTCCTCCGCGGTCTGCGTGGAGAAGCTCTTGTCGAAGGGGATCACGACCAACTCCCGAACTCCCAGCCCCTCGATCACGTCGCGCTTCACCCCGAAGGGCATGATCAGCTTCGGGGTCGCCGCCGGGTGCAGGACTTCGAGCGGGTGGGGGTCGAAGGTGAGGACGGTGTCGGCGCCCTCGATCACCGCCCGGTAGCCGCTGATGCCCG
>CAMLHB010000215.1 GCA_946479725.1 uncultured Actinomycetes bacterium
GTTCGTTGTTCGGCTACCGGCGCACGGAAGTGGAGAATGCGATCTCCCTCCGGGATGCCCGCATTCTCGGTCTCGAGATGAAGGGCGACTCGCAGCGCGAGAAGCTCGACGAGATGGAGGGCGAGACCCAGGTCCTCTCCGGGATGGTGCTCGAACGCGAGCGGGAGATCAGGGTTCTCGACCAGCGCCTGCGGGAGGCCAACGAGTGCCACGACCGCAGCATCGCCTCGCTCGACTCGATCACCGGCCGGCTCGAAGAGCTGGAGGCGCAGGCGCGCGGACAGGCGACGCGGATCCGGATGAAAGCGCTGCGCGAGGCGGTTGAGGTGAGCAAGAAGGTGAAGGCCCTGACCGACGCCGAGCCGGCGCTCGAGGGGGCCGAACCGCCCGAAATCGGCGTCCAGGGTCTGCACGCCGGTCGCGTCAAGCTCGAGATCGGGCCCCTCGACGACTTCTCGCAGCTGGTCGGTTTCGAGGACGCAGTCGGGCGGATCGGCGCCTCGGAGATTTCGGTCGAGCGCTTTTCCGAGGGTCGCGCCACCTTCTCGATGAACCTCGAGCAGCCAACCGACCTGGTGCGGGAACTCGAGGAGCTTTCCAACCTCGACTTCAAGGTTCGCCACATCGCCCAGGACAACCTGATCCTCGACGTCGACGAGGATCAGGGGCCAGAGCAACGCGCCGCCTAGCGTCGCTAAACTGACCCCCATGTATGGGGCTGTAGCTCAGCTGGAAGAGCGCATCGCTGGCAGCGATGAGGTCAGGGGTTCGAGCCCCCTCAGCTCCACTCTCCTCCCGAGCCCACCAGCTCGGCGGCGCCGGCTTTCCACCCGGCACTAGCCGCCTCCGGACGTACCGGAAAGCGCATATGGCGGGTTCCTTTACCGTGGTTGAGTTCATCTCTATGGAGTTTGGGCCGGGTCCCCAATTCCCTGCGCTAGATGCCGCGGCGCGACGACCCCCAGATCGGTCTCGGGAAGGCGATTCGGGCCCTCCGCACAGAGGGTGAGCTGAGCCAGGAGACGCTCGGGCACCGGGCAGAAATCCACCCGACCTGGATCTCCCACATCGAGTCGGGGCGGATCAACCCGACCTGGGGGAACGTGCGGCGGATCGCGAAGGGGCTGAAGGTGCCGCTGGAGCAGCTCGCCGCCCTCGCCGAGGAGATCGAGCGCACGCTCGGCGAAGCCTGACCCACTCAACCTCCCCGGCCCGGCTGCCGATGCCCTTGGTTGTGAGCGCCGCCAACCAGCACGTCCTCAGCAACGGCATGCGGGACACCCGCGAGACGCTCGAATCGTGGCGCGGGCGGCCCTGGCAGGTGCTGCGGGCCTGGCTGGCGCTCAGCATCGCGATCGCGCTGGCGCTGCTGACGGGCACCTGGGTCGTCGCCGGGCTGCTGACGCCGGACCTGACCCCGGTCCACATTGCCGGCCTCACCAGCCCCAGCGAACCCGCGGACCTGCTGCCGATCCTCTGGCGCAACTCGCTCGTCCTCGCCCTTCACGGCACCGCCTGCGTCGCCGGCTTCATCGCCGGCGCCTCGATGCCGATCGCGGCGGCGCAACGGACCGGGTTGAGCCGCTGGATCCACGTCAAGGCGGGCGAGTTCGCGATCCTCTTCGTCTGCGCGGTCACCCTCTTCTCGCTCTCGACCCAGGCGCTTTACCTCGGCTTCCAGGGGTCGACGATCGCCTACCAGCTGCACATCTCCCGTTTCGAGCTGATCCTCAGCGTCCTCCCGCACGCGATCCCGGAGCTGACCGCGCTCTTCCTGCCGCTTGCCGCCTGGCTTATCGCCAGCCGCCGCGGCGAGTGGAGCCAGCTCCTCGCCGCCACCTTCATCACCGTCGCCCTGGCGATCCCCGTGCTGGTGCTCGCGGCGACGATCGAGGTCTACGTCTGGCCCCACATCCTCCAGAGCATCTCCAGCGTCACCTACTCCTACCCGGCCTGAGACGCCGCGGCGCCGCCCCGCCCTCGTAAGATCGCTGCCGCGATGGCGGGCTACGAGCCGAAAGAGATCGAGCGCAAGTGGCAGGCGGTCTGGGCCGAGGAGAAGACCTGGGAGGTCGCCAACCCCGGCCAGCCCGGTTTCGACAATGGGAAGCCGAAGTCCTACGTGTTGGAGATGCTGCCCTATCCCTCGGGCGAGCCCCACGTCGGGCACCTCAAGTGCTACGCGGTGGGGGACGCGATCGCTCACTTCCGCCGCCGCCACGGCTTCGAGGTGATCCACCCGATGGGCTACGACTCCTTCGGCCTGCCGGCGGAGAACAACGCGATCAAGACCGGCGAGCCGCCGCGGGTCGCGACCGAACGCTCGATCGAGTCCTTCCGGCGCCAGTTCCGCGAGTGGGGGATCTCGATCGACTGGTCGCGCGAACTGGCGACGCACACGCCCGAGTACTACCGCTGGACCCAGTGGATCTTCCTGCAGTTATTCGGGAAGGGGCTCGCCTACCGGACCGAGGCGCCGGTCCAGTGGTGTCCGAAGGACGCGACCGTGTTGGCCAACGAGCAGGTCGTCGACGGCCGCTGCGAGCGCTGCGGGACCGAGGTCGTCCAGCGCAACCTCGAGCAGTGGTTCTTCCGCATCACCGAGTACGCCGACCGCCTGCTGGAGGACTTCGAGGCGCTCGAGTCCTGGCCCGAGCACGTAATCACGATGCAGCGCAACTGGATCGGCCGCTCCGAGGGCGCCGAGGTGGTTTTCCGCTGCGAGGAGGTCGATCTCGACTTCCCGGTTTTCACCACCCGCCCCGACACCCTCTTCGGCGCCACCTTCTTCGTCTTGGCGCCCGAGCACCCCGAGCTGGAGCGGCTGATAACGGGGACGGCGGCCGAGGCGGAGGTCCGCGAGTACGTCAACCGGGTCGGCCGCGAGTCGGCCGAGGAGCGGGGGGCGGAGGACCGCGAGAAGACCGGGGTGCCGCTGGGCCGTTGCGTCGTCAACCCGGTCAACGGCGAGGAGATCCCGATGTTCGTCGCCGACTACGTGCTGATGGAGTACGGGACCGGGGCGATCATGGCGGTGCCGGGGCACGACTCGCGCGATTACGAATTCGCCCAGAAGTTCGGCCTGCCGGTAAAGCGCGTGATCGAGGGGGAGGATCCCGAGGCCGCGCAGGACGTCCAGGGTCTGCCATATCCGGGTGACGGCCGGATGACCGGATCCGGGCGCTTCGACGGGCTGAACAACCGCGAGGCCTACGGCGAGATCGTCGCCTGGCTCGAGGGCGAGGGCCGCGGCAAGCCGGCGGTCAATTACCGCCTGCGCGACTGGCTGGTCTCGCGCCAGCGCTACTGGGGGGCGCCGATCCCGGTCGTCTACTGCGACGAGTGCGGGATCGTCCCGGTGCCCGATGAGCAGCTGCCGGTCGAGCTGCCGGAGATCGACGACTACGCGCCGCAGGGCAAGAGCCCGCTGGCCGCGGCCGAGGAGTGGGTGGCGACCGAGTGCCCGCGCTGCGGCGGCGCGGCGCGGCGGGAGACCGACACGATGGACACCTTCGTCGACTCCTCCTGGTACTTCCTACGCTACCTCGATGCCGGCAACGACGGAGCGGCCTTCGACCGCGCCGCGGTCGACCACTGGATGCCGGTCGACCAGTACATCGGCGGCGTCGAGCACGCGATCCTGCACCTG
>CAMLHB010000216.1 GCA_946479725.1 uncultured Actinomycetes bacterium
CGACGGCGCGGAACTCGAACTTGTTGCCGGTGAAGGCGAACGGCGAGGTGCGGTTGCGGTCGCCGCCGTGCAGCGGCAGCGGTGGCAGCACCTGCGCCCCGAGGTCGAGGAAGGAAGCCGGCGTGTTGGGGTCGCCTTCGCCGGTCGCGATCGCCTCGAACACTTTTTCCAGCTCGCCCCCGAGGAAGATCGAGATGATCGCCGGCGGCGCCTCGTTCGCGCCGAGTCGGTGGTCCTGGCCGATGTTGGCGACCGAGGCGCGCAGCAGCCCCTGGTGCTTGTTCACCGCCTGGATCACCGCCGTGCAGAAGAAGAGGAAGTGGATGTTCTCCGACGGCGTCTCGCCCGGGTTGAGCAGGTTGTCGCCGGTGTCGGTCCCCATCGACCAGTTGTTGTGCTTGCCGGAGCCGTTGACCCCCGCGAAGGGCTTCTCGTGCAGGAGGCAGACGAGGCCGTAGCGGCGGGCGACGTTTTCCAGCGTCTGCATCAGCAGCTGCTGGTGGTCGGAGCCGACGTTGGAGTTCTCGAAGATCGGAGCGATCTCGTACTGGGCCGGCGCGACCTCGTTGTGACGGGTCTTGACCGGGATCCCGAGCTTGCGCATCTCCAGCTCCGACTCGAGCATGAAGGCGAGCACCCGCTCCGGGATCGAGCCGAAGTAGTGGTCGTCGAGCTCGTGCCCCTTCGGCGGCTTGGCGCCGAAGAGGGTGCGACCGGTCGCGATCAGGTCGGGCCGCTCGAAGAAGTACTGCTCGTCGATCAGGAAGTACTCCTGCTCGGGGCCGACGGTGGTGAAGACGCGCTGGGCCTCTTCGTCGCCGAGCAGCCGCAGGGCCTTGATCGCCGAGCGGCTGAGCGCGTCCATCGAGCGCAGCAGCGGGATCTTCGCGTCGAGCGCCTCACCGGTCCAGGAGGCGAACGCGGTGGGGATGCAGAGCAGCGCCCCGTTCGGGTTCTCGAGGATGAACGCGGGGCTGGTCGGGTCCCAGGCGGTGTAGCCGCGGGCCTCGAAGGTGGCGCGGACGCCGCCGGTCGGGAACGAAGAGGCGTCGGGCTCGCCCTGGATCAGCTCCTTGCCGGAGAAGTCGGCGATCGCGTTGCCTTCGCCGCCGGGCTCGAAAAAGGAGTCGTGCTTCTCCGCCGTCGAGCCGGTCAGCGGCTGGAACATGTGGGTGTAGTGGGTGGCGCCGTTCTCCAGGGCCCACTCCTTCATCGCCTCCGCGACCGCATCGGCGAGGCTGGGGTCGAGCGCCTCGCCGCCGGCCAGCGTCGTCTGCAGCTTCTCGAAGACGTCTCCGGGCAGCCGTTCCTTCTGGACTTCGGCGGAGAAGACGTTCTGCCCGAAGGGATTGTTCTCCGGAATGGTCAGGTCCTGGGCGCCGAGGGCTCCTCCGTTGGAGCTCCACTGGGCTGCGGTCACGTTCTGCTGGCGAATGCGGGTCATCGGTTCGGGTTTCTCCCCCACTAGCGCGCGCTCGGTCTTCCCGGCGCGATTGATTGAAAGTCTCGGTCCCTCGAAAAGAGCGCCACAGAGCCTAATAGCGGCTGCCGTATCGCGCTTTTGTACCGCCGTACAAAGCTGGGACGAAGGTGGTTGTCCCCGCTGTCGCTTCCGGTACCGGAAGCGCGCTTTTACGAGAGAGGGGTGGCGGTGAGGAGGCCGAGCGGGTGGCGAACCCGAAAGCCACCGGTGGGGCGCAGCTGCTCGCTCCAGCCGGGGCCGCTGCGGTCGCCGTCTTCGCTGTAGGAGGTGTCCCAGCGCAGGCCGGCGATCACCGCGAAGACGTGTTCCTTGTTGGCGTAGATGCGGACCCAGGAGCCGGGGCCGCCGCCGCCCCAGCGCATGAAGCCGGTCGAGTCGAGCGGCGATTCGAGCAGGCCGGCGGCGTGCATCACGTAGCTGACCGAGCCCGAGCAGTCGTACCCGCGCGAGTTCCAGTCGCGGTGACCGCCGCCCCAGACGTAGGGGCGGTGGCGGATCCGGTTGGCGGCCTCGATCATCGCCTTTACCGCCGGCGGCGCCGAGGGCGGGGCGACGGCGCGGCCGTCGCGCGTCAGCGTCGCGGTCGGCATTGCCGCAACCGCGATGGAGCAGAGACCGAGCGCCAGCGCTGCGGCGATCGCCCCCGCGAGAAGAGATGAGATGCCCCTGCGCACTCCCCCGTTTATCGGCAGCGGGCTTAGGAGCCTTGAGAGATGTCCGGCGGCGAGCCGGCGGCGAGTCGCCGCCAAGCCACCCGTCGGTCACCTGGGGTCAGCCCCCACCTTCGTCGAGAACAGCCTTGATCATCGGGTGCGCGAGAGCAGTGGTGACCGGGGCATAGAAATGCTCGACGGCTCCGCGGACAGGGCGGGTGAACCTGAGTTCGAGGACCCCTGCCTTCGACAGCTCTTTCACGTGGTAGGTGACATTCGACAACTTCTCCTCAAGCCCCCGGCTCGCTGAAGCCGGACTCACAGGTTCACCCTCGGCGACTGCGAAGCAGATGAGCCTACGCCTGAGAGGATGGTTGAGCGTTTGCACTATTCGCTGCATCTCGTCCGCCGTATTCGGTTTCCCGCTACCGAGAGTCCCTCTGGAAGGTGGATTCTTTGGATCAGCTGACAATTGGAGGCGGTGACCAATTTGGACCATGGAACAAATGCATTGCGATCCCTACTCGCACTGCTATCGGTGGCTCGGCCGATTCGGAAAGCCGTTTGCTGCAGTTCTCACCAAGCTGGATCAGGCCATTCTTCAGGGCAGCGATGATCTCCTGGAGTTCCCTCTGACCCGAATCGTCGACCTCGAGCGGAAGGATCGCCACGCGCTCGGCGTCAGCAAGGCCTTCGGCAAGCGGGACGTCGGTTACCTGCTGAAGAAGATCGGCCGCTCGGACCAGATCGAGAACCTGGGAACTCGGATCGATCTGGTAGACGTGCTCGGTGGCACCTCGGCGTGGGATCGTTTCCGCGAGTTCGATCGCCTCATACCGCAGAAGCGCTCGAAAGTGATAGGCGACGACGTTCAGGGGGACCTCGTTATCGGTTCCCTTGGTAGCGGCGCTGAACTGGTTTGGGCTGCACCTTCCCTTCGCCTCCATCGTCAGGAGAATCGCCGTCCGCAAGGGATGGGCAAGCGCCTTGTGGAGCCCACTTGGAGCACCTTTCGGTTTAGCCATAAGAAAGATTCCTTCTCGCGAAAGCCATGAGTACAAGAAGTATTCTGTGTAGTGCTGAAAATCTCTAGCTAGAACGGTTCGACCGAACCAATGTGGCCGTGCCTACGGGAACGGTCTGCGAACCGGAATGTAGGCCTGGCCCGAGGAAGCTCGGGCCAGGCCAGGCCGATAACTGACTAGGCGCCCTTGCGCGTCGTAGCCATCGGCATCAGAACGCCGATCTGGTTGATCTGCATGCGACTCCACCTCCCCGGCGGCCGCAGCAGGACCAATGGAGGCCGCAGGCCCGCGGCCGGCTCCCCGCGACCCCGGTTAAGGATCGCTAAAACCGGCTCGTTCGGTCTAGGGATTACAGCGAAAGGAAGAAAATTAGGTATCAAGCGGCATGATGTAATCAAGGAGACTTGCGGAGAACGCCATGTCCCTAGATGTAAGACCCAGCAACGTTGTTCAGCTCGGCGAGCCGAGCCCCGGGCGGCTTGTG
>CAMLHB010000217.1 GCA_946479725.1 uncultured Actinomycetes bacterium
CCTCCGCCCACTTCTGGGGCCAGCGCACCCGCCAGGCCTACGACGACTTCGCCCTCCCCCTGCGGATGGCGATCTGGCTGGCGCTCCTGCCCCTCCTCGCCCTCCCCCGTGCCGCCGGGACGAAAACGGTCCTATATGGACCGAAATCGTCCCGTCGGCGGGGTTTTTGGCTGGCAGCGGCTGCGTTCTCGGTTGCGATGGCGGAGCGGGGGCGCCGTCGTGCTGGCGGGGCGGCGATCTTTCCCGCGTCCTCGTCGCTCTTAGCGCCGATCTGGATCCTCGAGCGCGCCGTCTGCGCCTGGCTCGCGGTCCTCCAGCGCCTCCGCTACGGCGGCGTCCGCTACGGCGACTCCGTAATCACCCGCGCCGCCCACTCCGAGCGGCAGCTGCGGATGATCAGGCCGCGGCCGACAGCGGCTGGCCCTCCTCGAGCGACACGTAGGGCAGCCTCTCCTCGAGCCCGGTCAGGCTGAGGACGCGCCGCACGCCGGCGGCCTCGCTGGCGAGGAAGCGGACGCGGGGGGCATCGGGCCTGTCCAGCGTCGTGATCAGCAGGGCGATGCCGGTCGAGTCGAGGAACTCCAGCTTGCTGAGGTCGATCAGCACGGGCCTCTTCGAGCCCAGCGCCTCCTCGAGCTTCAGCGCCGCCGTGCAGACGTTGGAGAGATCGAGTTCACCGCGCAGGCAGAAGCGGAGGCGGTGGCCTTCGTCTTGCTGGTCGACGACGAGCAAGCCGTCTTGAACGGATGAATCGGCGGTTGACACTGGGGGACCTCCATTTGAAAAGTTTGGAAGTCCCGAAACGCCGCACGATGGACGCCCGCGGTCTTACCTTGGGGCTGAGTGTCGGCCGGTCGGTAATTGCGGACCGGCAAGACCCACGTAGGGATCCTACCGCAGTCGGGGCACCGCGCCTGGAATCGGCGAAAGCCGTTTCCGCGCAGCGCGGACTCGCTGCAGCAGCACGTCGCGCTTCAGGGCGGGTCCGATCTCCGGTCCGCGGACTTCGGCTCGGGGGCGGCTGGGAGCTTCGGTGCTGGGGGGTGGGGCGGTCATCTTTCTTCCTCCAACTTTGGAAATTGGGTGATCTCTCGATCTGGTACCTCTCCCAATCTCCGTGCGATGCCGTGAGAAGTGAGCGGTTTTCCTCCCGACACAAACAGCGCTGTGACCGTTGTGCCGAAAGTCTGATTACCCACTGATCCGGTGCACAAACCGATTTATCCAAAGCTCGCGGGGTGACGTGGCGCACAAACCCGTTTTGATCCCCCACGAGGCGGGAAGACGGACCGGCAGGAGGCAGCGCAATGGCAGACGCCGGTTTTCAACACGAGGCTCTTCTCTACGATGGCTCTGACGAGTACCTGGCGGGAACCCTCCCTTTTCTCCAGGCCGGAATCGATTCGGGTCAGGAGATCCTGGTCGCTGTCGGCCCCGCGCAGACCGAGTGGCTGCAGGGTGAGCTGGGCGGCGATCGGGACCAGGTCCGCTTCGTCGAGATGCGCGAGGTCGGCCGCAACCCGGCCACGATCATCCCTCTCTGGCGGGAGTTCGTCGAGGCGGCGGCAGGGGCCCCGGTGCGCGGGATCGGCGAACCGGTCTGGGCCGCCCGCAGCGACGAGGCGCTGGAGGAGTGCCGCCGCCACGAGTCCCTGCTCAACGTCGCGTTCGACGGGGGGCCCCGGTTCGACCTGCTCTGTCCCTACGACGCTGTCTCGATCGGAGACGAGATCATGGAGAAGGTGGCCCACTCGCATCCTTGCCTCAACCGCGAGGGCCGGCGCGAGCCCAGCGCCATCTACGAGGCCCGGCCTGACTGCTTCGCCGGAGAGCTGCCGACGCCTGGGGAGGAGCCGGAGGTCTGCGGGTTCGGGGTGAGCGGGCTCGGGGAGGTCCGCCGCCGGGTCGCCGCGGCCGCCGAAGCGGCCGGGATGGACGAGCGCGAGGTCGACGACATCGTCATCGCGACCAGCGAGCTGGCCGCCAACAGCGTCATGCACGGAGGCGGCGGCGGCACCCTGCGGCTCTGGTGCGACCGCGAGCGGCTGCTGGTCGAGGTCGAGGACCGGGGCCGGATCGAAGATCCCCTGGCGGGACGCGTACGGCCCCACGTGGCCCAGGTGGGAGGCCGCGGCCTCTGGCTCGCCAACGAGCTCTGCGACCTGGTCCAGATCCGCTCCGGCGAGCAGGGGACGACGGTTCGCCTGCACCTGCTCGCCCCCCAGGTCGCCTACGTCTGAAGGCCTCGGCCGAGGCGTGGCATCGCTCCCGCACGGGTAGTCGGGGGGACATGACCGACAACGATCCCCAGACTCAGCTCGTCAAGTACCTGACCGACGTCCACTCGATCGAGGAACAGGCGCGAATCCAGATGGAACGCGCGCCGATGCTCGTCGGGGGCGCCTTCTCGGACGCCTTCCAGCGCCACCTCGGGGAGACCGAATCCCAGGAGCAGCGCGTGCGCGAGCGGCTCGAGGCGCACGACGCCTCCCCCTCGAAGATCAAGGACGTTGCCGGCGCCGCTGGCGGCTTCGGGATGGTCCTCTTCGCCCGCTCCCAGCCCGACACGCCGGGGAAGCTGGCGATGCACGCCTTCTCCTACGAGCACATGGAGCTCGCCGCCTACGAGCTGCTGGGGATCGCCGCCCGCGAAGCCGGCGACGAGGAGACCGTGGCGATGGCGGCGGCGATCGCCGACGAGGAGCGCGAGATGGCGGGCCGGATCGCCGCCAGCTGGGACGAAGCGGTGGAGCAGTCGCTGGCGAGGATCGAGCCCGACGACCTCGCCGACACGCTCAACACCTACCTGGCCGACGTCCACGCCCTCGAGGGGCAGTCGAAGAAGCTGCTGGAGAAAGGCCGCGAGCTGGACGTGCCGGAGGCGCTGCGCTCCGCCTTCGACCACCACCTCGAGGAGACCGAAGGCCACCTGGAGAAGATCGAGCGCCGGCTCGACGAGCGCGGCGCCACCCCCTCGGCGGTCAAGGACGCGATGCTGCGCCTCGGCGCCCTCAACTGGGGCATCTTCTTCGCCTCCCAGCCGGACACCCCGGCCAAGCTCGCCGGCTTCGCCTACGCGGTCGAGAACCTCGAGGTCGCGGCCTACGAGCTGCTGCTCCGGGTCGCCCGCCGCGCCGGCGACCCCGAGACCGTCACCCTCGCCGAATCGATCCTCACCGAGGAGAAGGCGGCGGCGAAATCGGTCGCCGACCAGTGGCCTGTCTCAATGTCGGTCGCCTAGCGATCGCTTCGTCGCGGCGAGGTGCAGGTCTTCGACCTGCTGGCCCTGGCGGTCGGCGCGCTCGGCGAGGGCGTGGAAGTCGAAGCCGTCGAGGCTCTCGCCGAAGCTCTGCTCGAGCCCGTTCCAGAGCTGCATCTTGCCGCCGATCCCGGAGGCGAGGACCTCCAGCTCGAGCACCCGGCTGAGCGGCGAGTAACCCCGCCACTGCCCGTTCAGCTTCAGTCGCCCCAACCGCTCGCCGAGGACGGCGAGCGCTGGTTTGAGCGACTTGCGCTCGACGCCGAGCCGTTCCATCACCCGGATCAGCGTCTCCCGGTCCTCTTCGATCTCGCCGCAGATCCGCGCCAGCGGCTCGCCGAACTCGGCGTCGCCGCGGTTGCTCGACC
>CAMLHB010000218.1 GCA_946479725.1 uncultured Actinomycetes bacterium
ACCCCCAGCCTTCAAGGAGGCCCGGATGAACAACGTTGCTAGGAACTACACCTAGGCTCAGTCTCTTCGTGCCCTGAACGGCTTGCCGCGGGGACGAATATCGCGAGCAAGCGAAAGAATGCGCCAGATGGCGGACGAGCCGACCATTGATTTCGAGGCCGAGGGGCTGCTGGAGGGCGTTGAAGGGGAGCCGCGGCGGGCGCGACTGGAGCTGCTCGAACAGCTGGCCAGCGAAGGCTGCACCCTGGAGGAGCTGAAGGAGGCGGTGGGGGCGGGGAGGCTGACCCTGCTGCCGGTCGAGCGGGCGCTGGCGGGGGCCGGGCCGCGCTACACCGCGCGGGAAATCGCCGGTCTGGCCGGGATCGAGCTGGAGATGCTGCTGCGCTTTCGCTCGGCCCTGGGAATCCCGGTCACCGACCCGGACGAGTACCTGGGGACGGAGGCCGACGTCGAGGCGGCGAAGGCGATGAAACAGTTTCTCGCCCTTGGCCTGCCCGAAGACGGGATGCTGCAGGTGGCGCGGACGATCGGGATGAGTACGGCGCGGATGGCCGAAGCCAACCGCGAGCTGATCATCCGCACCCTGACCCAGCCTGGCGACACCGAGCGTGACGTCGCCCTCCGCTTTGCGGCCGCCGCCGAGTACATGCTGCCGCTGGCTGGCCCCACCGTTGTCTACGCGCTGCAGGCGCACCTGCTGGAACAGATCCGCCGCGACGTGATCGGGGCCACCGACCTTGCCGCCGGCGAGCTGGGCGGCGCGGTCGAGCTGACCGTCTGCTTCGCCGACCTGGTCGAGTTCACCCGCCTCGGCGAGGAGATCGCGCCGGAGGAGCTGGGGATGGTCGCCGGTCGGCTGGAGGAGATGGCGACCGCAGTCGCCGAGCCGCCGGTGCGGCTGGTGAAGACGATCGGCGACGCGGTGATGCTGGTCTCCTCCGAGGCGGCGCCGATGGTCGGCGCCGCCCTCGCCCTGATCCACGCCGCCGAGCAGGAAGGCCAGCAGTTCCCCTGGCTTCGCGCCGGCATCGCCAGCGGCCCGACCTTGCCGCAGTCGGGCGACTACTACGGCCGCGCCGTCAATCTGGCCAGCCGCATCACCAACGTCGCCCGCCCCGGCAGCGTCGTCCTCGACGAGGCGACCAAGGAAGCCGCGGAGGAGGGCTTCGACTACTCCTACGTCGGCGAACGCCGCCTCAAGGGGCTCGACTACCGGGTGAAGCTGTTCCGGGCGCGGACGCCGGGTGAACGGAAGGACGGCGGCCGGCGTTAATAGAGGTGCGCCTACTAGGCGGGCTTCCGCGCCGAGACCAGCAGGTTGTAGAAAAGCTCGGCGGGGAGGTACGGCTCGAGGGCTCTGGTGTCGACCTTCTGCAGGGCGATGTAGCTGTTGAAGGCGAAGCGGCGCCAGCGGAAGGAGATCGATTCCGGCTCGGCGCTCGACTCGACCGTGCGCAGGCCCCAGCCCCAGGCATTGGAGAGCAGCTCCTCGCCGCCGACGTGGCGCTGCTCGAAGCCGGCGTCCTTGAGCAGGCGGCGGAGATCTGCCGGGGCGAAGGCGTGGACGTCGACCTCGCCCTCGAGCGAGTGCCCCTCCGACTGCTCGTGCTCGGGCGTGGTGCGCTCGCTGGCGCCGACGAGGCGGCGCCAGAGCGGCGCCAGCGCCAGGCCGGCGCGCTTCGGCAGCGCCGCCAGCTGGTCGCCGTAGCGAGAGGGCTCGCCGGCGAAGGCGATCATCCCGCCCGGCCGCAGGACACGGCGGAATTCGGCGAAGGCCTTGTCGAGGTCGGGAATGTGGTGGAGGACGGCGTGGCCGAGGACGAGGTCGAAGCTCTCGTCCTCGAAGGGCAGGACCTCGGCCTCGGTCTCGACGGTGGTCACGTCCTCCAGGCCGAGCGCGTCGGCGGTCGCCGCCAACTGCTTCAGCATCCCGGGCGAGATGTCGGTCGCGGTCAGGCGCTCGATCACCCCGAGCTGGACGAGGTTGAGCGAGAAGTACCCGGTGCCGGAGCCGATCTCCAGGGCGTCCCCGAACGAGCGCCCCTTCTGCCCGCCCAACGCCTTGATCAACTTCAGCCTCACCTGGCGCTGGCCGACCTCGCCGAAGTCGATGCCCCACTTGGCGTCGTACTCGTGGGCGGCCGCGTCGTGGTAGCGGGTGTTGACGTCCTTGATGTGCTCGTGGGTGGCGGTGGGGGAGGCTGGCATGAGGCGGGAACTCTATGCCGAAGGCACAGCGGTGCGAGTTTTCACCCCTATAGGGGGCATAAGTCGCACCGCTGCAATACGGTCCCCGGATCGCTGAGCAGTACCTACAGTCGAACCAGCCGCCCGGGGTGCCGCCGCTGCCGTTGACCGGCGAGCGGACGCTGCCCGACGTGCCCGAGGAGAACTACTGGTTTCGCCGCCACCTCGTCGTCTACGAGTGGATCGCCGAGCGGGTGAGGGGGCAGCGGGTGGTCGACATGGCCTGCGGCGAGGGATACGGGTCAGACGTCCTCGCGGAGAGCGCCGCGAGCGTCGTCGGCGTCGACGCCAACCCGGCGGCGCACGAGCACGCGCGGCTCCGCTACCCGCGCCCCAACCTGCGCTTCGAGCGCGACCTGGTCGAAAGCTTCGCCGAGCCGTGCGACGCGGTCGTCTTCCTGCAGACGATCGAGCATGTCGAGGATCCCGGCGCGATCCTCGAGCACTTCAAGTCGATGCTGTCGCCGGGGGGCGTCGCCTTCGTCTCCACTCCCAACCTGCTGACCCTGGCTCCCCCGGGGGCGGAGAAGTCCGACAACCCCTGGCACGTGAAGGAGTACCGGGCGGAGGAGTTCCGGGCGCTCTGCGAGACGCACTTCCCCCGGGTGGAGCTGCTCGGCCTCTTCCACGCCCGCAAGCTGCGCGCCCACGAGCTGGCGATCAAGCTCGGCTGGGACCCCGTCCACAAGGCCCTGCGGCTGACCAAGCCCTTCTATGACCGCTTCACCCCGGCGATCGCCGCCTCCGACTTCTGCCTGCGGCAGGGCGATCTCGACCGCTCTCTCGACTTCCTCGCGGTCTGCCACGCGGATTGATGAGCCGGGAGGGGACCGCCGGGGACCTGGCGATCGTCCTGCACAGCCACATGCCCTACGTCGAGGGCTTCGGCACCTACCCCTTCGGCGAGGAGTGGCTGTTCGACGCGGTTATCCGCTCCTACCTGCCCGTCTTGGAGATGGCGCGCGACCTGACGATGACCGTCACGCCCGTCCTCGCCGACCAGCTCGAGGACGCCGGCGCCGCCGAGCGCCTGCGCCGCTTCCTGCTCGAGTGGCGGATCGGCGCCGCCGAGGCCGACCTGTCGCAGGTGCCGGAGGAGTGCCGGGCAGCCTGCGAAGGCGAGCGGCAGCGGTACTCCCACGCCCTGGAGCTGCTCGACGCCGCCGGGGGCGACCCGCTCGCTCCCTTCCAGCGGGCCGCCGTCGAGGGTCGGATCGCGCTTGCCACCTCCGCCGCCACCCACGCGGTGCTGCCGCTGTTGGCGACCCGGGAGGGGCTGTGCCTGCAGATGCAGACCGGGATCAGCTCGCACCGGCGCCGCTTCGGCTGGGACGGGGGCTTCTGGCTGCCGGAGTGCGCCTACGTCCCC
>CAMLHB010000219.1 GCA_946479725.1 uncultured Actinomycetes bacterium
GGGGGCGTAGCTCAGTTGGTTAGAGCGCCGGCCTGTCACGCCGGAGGTCGCGGGTTCGAGTCCCGTCGCTCCCGCTCCTTGGTCTGCATTGTGAGCGGAATGCCTATCTCACGATGCCTTTGGATTGTGGCTGCATGGGTACCAGTGTGGGTACCCATCGGCAGCGATGGCGTTGCAGCCTGTGCGTTTTCGCCCTGACCTAGTGGATCGCTCCGATCCGCTGGTGGACCGTCGGTGTTGCCTCGGCGTAAGGAAATGGTTCCGTTAAGGTCCGGGCAATGTCGTCGCCGGGGCGAAAAGGGCGGCGTGGGGGTCCAGGTACGGCGGGTGGAGTTGACTTCCAAGCGAAGCTGGCCGCCGCGCTGGCCTGCGACGTCCTCGCGGAGGCTGATGCGACTCCCCTATGGGGATGGTCGGAGCACGCCACGCTTGAGAGCATCCATCTCGAGACCGGGGAAGCGGTCGACGACCTTCGGGCGGTCAACTCGCTCGGGGCGAACGCCTACATCCAGGCAAAACTCAGCCTGCGACTCAGCGCTGCCACCGACTCTGAGCTTGCCAAGGCCCTCGAATCCTTCGTCGAGCAATACCTGACCAACGGCAAGCCCGATCCCGGCTTTTCGAACTCCGATTTGCTGGTACTCGCGGTTGGTCCGCCAGCGAGCAAGCAGATCCGGGAGCGACTCCCCTTCGTGTTTGAGCGGGTCACCGGGCTCCCCGCCAACGAGGCGATCGAGCAGCTGGACTTTGCGACCGGAGACAAAGAGGTGCTTGAGACGGTGACCGCCCACGTCTCACGGGCTTGGCGGGCGCAGACGGGAACGGAGCCTTCCGAAGGCGAGTTGCGTGCCCTTCTAGGCGTGATTCGGGTCTCTGTCCATGACCTCGAGAACGACGGTTCGGAGGCGAAAATTGCACGCGGGCTCCTGCGCACCACGGTGCTGGCCCAATCGAGCGAGGCAGGTAGCGCATGGGACTCACTCATCGCGACCGCGGTCGGCTTCAGTAAGGCCCAGTCGGGCGGCAACCGAGAGCGTTTGCAGCAACTGCTTAGTGCTAAAGGGTTCGCGCTCAAGGCCCCACCCAGCTATCGCGACGACATCGGCCGCCTGCAACAGCAGACCGAGGCGACGGCGGCAAGACTGGCGCCGCTCTCCAACATCCGCCTCGGTGGGTCGGAGCTGAGGATCCGCCGCGACCGGTTGACCGAGGCGATCGCGGCCGCCTCGGCCGGGCCGCTTCTGATCACCGGGGAGCCCGGGACGGGGAAGTCGGCGGAGCTGTTCGGTCTACTGGCCGGTGCCTTGGAGAAAGGCACCGATGTCCTCGCTCTCTCCGCCGACGCGCTTGCCTCTGGCAGCCTCGGCGAGCTGCGTACGGAGCTCGGCCTTGAACACGATCTCGTTGAGGTGCTACGCAACTGGCCAGGAGAGGGCGGAGCGCTGCTGGTCGTCGACGGCCTTGACGCGGCCAGGGGAGAGGGGACCCAAGAAGCCCTGCTAGACCTGATCGCCGCGGTCCAGGTCGGGGCACTCCGGTGGAATGTGACCGCCTCGGTGCGGCGCTTCGACCTCCGCTACAACGGCAAACTGCGCGACCTCTTCACTGCGGTTGACGAAGTGGCGGTTTCACCGGAGTTCACCGCCGCTGAGTTCTCTTCGCTTCGCCACATCGTCGTCCCGGCTCTCGCCGACGATGAGCTGGACCAGCTCGCCAAACTTGCGCCGCCGCTCCATGAGCTGTTGGAAGCGGCGCCGAAGGACTTGCGCGACCTAGCCCGGATCCCGTTTAACTTGCGCTTGCTGGCTGAGCTAATTGAGCTCGACGTTGACCGCGCCGAGCTCGAGCCGATCTCCACCCAGGTCCAACTGCTCGATAAATACTGGGAGCACAGGGTGATCGGCTTCGACGGTGAGGGCGACGCGCGCGCGGCTGTCGTACGGGACATCGTCCAGCGGATGGTCTCCGTGCAACGGCTGCAGGTGAGTAGGGCCGACGTCGCGAACGCCGTGGCCTCGCCGGCGCTGGCCGAGCTCCTGAGTGGGAACGTGATCACTGAGGTCGAGACGTCCTCCGGCTTGGCGGAGCACGAGATTCTCGCCTTCTCTCATCACGTCCTCTTCGACTACGCGGTCGACAGGTCGATGCTGCGTGGCACCGAGGACCGCCTCGCCGCAGCGCTAGCTGCCGATCCCGATCTGATCCTTTTCGCCCGTCCGAGCTTCGACCTCCACTACAGGTACCTCTGGGAGATCGACGACTCACGCGCCCGCTTCTGGGAGACCTGCCTGGTCACGGCTGCGACCAGCGGCGTTCCAGAGATCGCTCGGATCATCGCTCCCGCTGTTGCAGCCGAATTGCTCGGTGCAGCGGCAGACGGGGAGCCCCTGCTCTTGGCGCTGCGGGCCGACGAGACGGAGCGCCGAGCGCGCGCCGAGCAAATGCTTCGCCACCTGGTCGGAGCGGCGGTGGGTTCGAATCCGTCCGCCACGACACGAAGCGGGGAGGCGAGGACAGCCTGGACCGGGCTCGCGGCAGAGTTGGCGCGTCAAGACCTCAATAGCCGGGTGATCGCTTTCTCTCTCAACCAGCTGATCGCCGAGCTCTCCAAAAACGCTTCGGCACTGGGCGAGGTGGAAGTCGCCGCGCTCGGCCAGGCGTCCCGGGCGCTCCTAGGCCACGCGCTCGACCAAGAGCACTCCGAGCGCGCCTTCACCTGGAATGGAATCAGCGCCGTCGTCGCCACCTACTCGAGCGACCCCGAGGCCTCCCGGAAACTGCTCGCCCGGATCCTCGAACCCGAGCCCATGAAGCGCTTCGCCTTCCATGAGGTCCCCGACCTTGCGATGGAGATCGAGAAGTTGATCGACGCCGACCCTGAGTTTGCCGGTGAGGTCTACCGAGCCACCTTCGCCTTTGAGGAGACGTCTAGAGAGAAGACGCAGATGGGAACGGTGATCCTCCCTCTGAGCTCGCACCGTAGCCAAGACTACGCCGCTGCGGGCTACAGCCTCTCCCGCGCCTATCCAGAATTCCTCGCCAAAGCGCCTGGGCAAGCACTGGACGCTTTGATTGCGGTCCGGGCCGCTTATGGACGACGTCGGTTTGAGCACAGTTCGGGGGGCAGTAAGAATCTTCCGTGGAACGGAAGTAGAGAGATCCTCATGCTCGACGACGGCAGCAGCGTCTGGGACCGAGAGCCGCTCGGACATGACGATGAGGTCAAGATTCTTGACGCCTTCGAGGCGCACCTCGACGCTCTGGCTCTCGAAGACCGCGAGGCGATCGACACGACGATCGACGCGCTCGCCACCAGGGAGGTGCCAGCGTCAATATGGCGACGCGTCGTTTTGCTCGCAGCCCGCCACTCTGAGGTGATTGGCTCGCGGATCGAACCGCTCTTGCGGAGCGGCTTGGCGCTCGCGCACCCCGTCTTCAGCGAGCCGCTAGGCGACTACCTGAAGGTTGCCTTTTCCGAGCTTGATCAAGAGCTAAGGGACTCGATCGAGACGGCGATATTGGCGATCCCGACTGAATTTCGCGAACGCGCTGAAGCCGGCCAGGAGGATGTCGCTGTCCGCCGCGGCGACCTAGCCCGCGATCGC
>CAMLHB010000220.1 GCA_946479725.1 uncultured Actinomycetes bacterium
CGCCGCTCGAGGTCGACGTCGGCGTCGGCCAGGACTGGCTCGACGCCAAGTAGTCGACTTCCTCTTCCCTCTCTCTGACTAGTTGTCGGAGACTTCCTTGCCCGAGAGCTCGACCTCGTGGAAGGTCGCCTGGCCGTTCTCGAGCTGCAGCTCGGCCTGCTCGACGACGGCGCCCGGGACCAGCGCCGCGGTGGTGCAGAGGTGGTCGCCGTGGCTGTCTTCGCCGTCCTCGCCCGGGCCGGAGCTTTCACTGCCGGGACCGGAGTTGTCGCCCTGCTCGCCTTCGCCCCCGATGTCGTCGCCCGACTCGATTTCGCCTTCGCCGCCGTTGTCGTCGCCCGGCTCGATTTCGCCTTCGCCGGAGCCGTCGCTGCTGACGGTGGCGCCTGCTTCGTCGTTGCACTTGATCTCGGTTTCGTCGTTGACGATCCCGGCGACCGTGTCGTTGCCGAAGAGGTCGATCACGAGCCTCCCGGTTTCCCCGTCGAAGGAGGCGATCGTGCCGGCCTGCTCCTGGCCGTCGGCGATCCCGTCGTTGTCGCTGTCGCGATCGCGCGGGTTGTCGCCGGCGAGGAACTCGGCGCGGTTGCGCAGGTGGTCGCCGTCCTGGTCGTGACGCGCCTGGTTCACGTTGAGGGAGAGGTGGTGGCGCTTCTCCCAGCGGTCCGGGATGTGGTCGTGGTTGCGGTCCTTGGCGGCGGCCAGGCTGGGCATGGCCAGGAGCGCGAGCGCTGCGAGCGCCAGCGCGAACCAGGTCATGCCGAGGCGGGATCG
Organism: uncultured Actinomycetes bacterium; assembly: GCA_946479725.1. The sequence continues at coordinate 775 of CAMLHB010000220.1, forward strand.
CCGTGCTTTCTTCGGGGTCATGCCTTTCCTCCTGGGTTCGTGAGTAACAACTTGATGCCGCTGAAACCCGAGCGGGCGGCAAAGATCACGCGGCTATGGATTGCCGTCGAGGGTGGTCGTTTCGGTGCCGCTGAGGTCATCGCTGCCGGAGCCTGAGCTGTCGCTGCCGGAGCTGGACCCCGAGCCGTCGCTGCTGTCGGAGCCGCCGTCGCTGGTGGTGATTTCGGGTTCGGTCTGGTTGCTTTCGATCTCGCCCGATCCCGACCCGGACCCGGAGCTGTCGCCGCCGCCGCTCTCGAGGCTGCCGCCGTCGCCGGAGCCGCCCGAGGTGCCGCCGGGGTCGTCGGCACCACCGCCGTCCGAGCCGGACCCCGAGCCGCCGTTGTTGTCGCCGCCCCCGTCGTCCCCGCCGCCCCCGTGGTCGCCGGAGAGCGAGCCCGGCCCGGAGTTGGGGCCGGAGCCGCTGTGTCCGCCGCTACCGGAGCCGCCGGAGGTTCCCGAGAGGTCGCCCGAGCCGCCGCGGCTGCCGTTGCCGCCGCCGTGGCCAGCGCCCTCGCCGCCGTGATCGTCCCGGGACTGGCGACCGCCGCGTCGATCTCCGGCTGCGGCTCCGCTTCCCGTCCCACCCGCCGAGCGAGAGCCCCCGCGGGCGTCACGCGGCAGCGTCGCCGCCGCGGCCGCTTCCGGCCCCGGACGGTCGCCGCGGTGGTGGTCGATTGCCACCCCCGCGCCGACCGTCCCGGCGATCAGGACCGCCGCCATTCCCGCTTTCAAAGCTCCGCCTCCGACCCCGCCGAGGACGGCGCCGCCAGCCGAAGAGGCGCCGGCGCCGGCGGCGATCGCGCCCCCCGCCCGGGTCGCGTCGTCGGCGTGCTCGGCCAACGCCCGCACCACCGGCAGCGGCAGGAAGAGCCCGAGGCCCTCGCGCAGCGTCGCCCGGGCGCGGAAGATCGCCTGTCGGGCGGCGCCGCCGCTGACCCCGAGGGCGGCGGCGATCTCCTCGTGGCTCAGGCCTTCCAGCTCGCGCATCACCAGCGCCGCCCGCTGCGGCTCCGGCAGCGCCCCAAGCCGCTCCATCAGGTCGCGCAGCTCCTCCCGCGTCTCGACTTCGGCGGCGGCGCTGCGAGCGCCGGGCATCGTCTCCGCCAGCTGCTCGGTCTTCGGCCCCCGGTCGCGCAGGTCGTTGAGGGCGGTGTTGCGGACGATCCGGTAGAGCCAGGGCCGCAGCTCGATCGCCGCCTTCGAGCCCCGCAGCGCCAGCAGCGCCTTCGAGAAGGAGTCCTGGGTGACGTCCTCGGAGCGGCCGCCGACGATCGCCGCGGCGAAGCGGTCGAGCTGGCGCCGGTAGCGGCGCACGATCTCCTCGAAGGCGGCGTCGTAGCCGTCGCGCACCAGGTCGACGAGGCGACGATCCGGCTGCGCCCGCAGGGTCGGGCCGAGGAAGACTCGGGCGGCGAACTGCTCTGCGGGCGGTGGAGACATGTGACTGGTTTCGGAATCGGCCGATCGGGCCTATTGCGTTACTGATATGAGGGCGGGAAGGTTCAATCCCGCACGAATCGACCAACACATGTCCACGGCAAAGATCACGCGATACGAAAAGAAAATCCATGTCGTCTGTTCCTTGTCGGTCCTTGGCAACGGAAAGGAACAGACGAATGGATAGGGGCCTGGCGGTCCTCCTCACCGCCGTCGCCGGCGGCCTGATCGCCGCCCAGGCGCCGATCAACGCCGGCCTCGGCCGCGCCACCGGCAGCATGGCCGCGGCGTTGGTCTCCTTCTCGGTCGGGACCCTGGCGCTGGCCTCCGTCGTCGTCCTCAGCGGCAAGGCGGGCGGGCTGACCAGCACCTTCGACGTCAGCTGGTACTACCTGCTCGGCGGCTTCCTCGGCGCGCTCTACGTCCTCAACGCGCTGGTCGCCGTCACCACTATCGGCGCCGGCGGGGTCGCCGCGGCGACCGTCTTCGGCCAGCTCACCGCCTCGGTGGTGATCGACCGCCTAGGCCTGTTCGGCCTGGACCAGGTCGCGCTCAGCCCGCAGCGCGTCCTCGGCGTCGTCCTGCTGTTGGCCGGCACCGTTCTGGTCGTGCGCTGAGCCGCCCGGCCGCCCCTCGCCGGCGAACTCCGGCGGCGCGATCCGCAGGTAGTGCTCGAAGGACCAGTCGACGAACCGCTTCGAGGCCATCAGCCGGATCGCCGGCGCGAGGATCCGCGGCGGCACCCGCGGGATCAGCTTCTGCACCCGCAGCATCCACTTGAACTTCCACTCGTGGGAGTCGTGGAAGGAGGCGTAGGTCGCGGCGGCCTCCTCGCGCGACTGCCTACCCTCGACGACCCCGCGCAGCTCCCGTCCCAGGGCGATCCCGAAGTAGAGGGCGGTGCGGATCCCCTCGGCGCTGAGCGGCAGGCAGTGGCCGGCCGAGTCGCCGACGAAGAAGACGCCGCCCTCGGTGCCGTGGCGGAGCTTGTGGGGGATCCAGTTGCCCTGGTACTCGTTCGGCTCCTTGCCGAGGTCCTGGGTCAGCTCGATGGTGGTGTCCTTGACGTGGAAGCGGGGGTCGAAGGAGCCGATCCCGATCCGCAGCTCGTCGCGAGCGGGGAAGGACCAGCCGTAGCCGGCGGGGACATATTTGCGGTCGATCCAGATCGCCAGGTCCTCTGACTCGCCGCCGGGATGGACCTCGAGGCCGCGCGAGAGCGGCGCGTCGGGCGGCTGGTAGCCGTCGCCGCTGGCCAGCATCCGCCGCCAGCCGAGCGCGTCGATGACCATCGGCGCGGAGAGGACGCCGCGGTCGGTCTCGACCGCGATCGA
>CAMLHB010000221.1 GCA_946479725.1 uncultured Actinomycetes bacterium
TGGCGCCGGTGATCAGCAGAACGGGGTCGTCGGCCATCGCCCGCCATTCTCCCAGGTCGTCAGCTTGCGATAATCCCGGCTGCCTGTGGACCCTCAGCGGAAGCGGAAGATCCGGCTCGTCGTCGCGCTCACCGTGGCCGTGCTGCTTTCGGTCGCCCTGATCTACACCTCCTTCTCCGCCGCAACTGGGGCGAAGGAGCCCTCGGAACTGCTCAACGCGGCGCCTGGGACCCGCGCCCAGCTGACCGGCAAGGTCGTCAGGGGATCGATCAAGCACCGGGGCGACGGGATCGCCTTCCGCGTCGTCGACCGCGACGGCAAGGGGCAGAGCCTGCCGGTCACCTATGTGGGCACCATCCCCGACCCCTTCCGCGGCGGCCGCGAGATCGTCCTCACCGGTACGGTCGAGTCGGCCGGGTTCGTCGGCGAACCGGAAACCCTGATCACCAAGTGCCCATCGAAGTTCACGACCAAGTCTGATGGCTAGCCTCGGCAGCGCCCTCCTGGGGCTTGCCTTCCTCGCCGCCCTCGCCGCGGGCGCCCTGGCGCTCTACGGGCGCAACGGGGACGGGCGCTGGCTGACGATCTCCCGCCGCACGGTCTACGCCTTCTGCGGGCTGCTCACCGCCTGCGTGGTGATCATCGAGCTCGCCTTCGCCCGCAACGACTTCTCCTTCAACATCGTCCAGCAGCATTCCTCGATCGAGACCCCCGCCGGCTACAAGCTGGCGGCGATGTGGTCGAGCCAGGAGGGCTCGCTGCTGCTCTGGGCCTGGGTGCTCTCGATCGCCTCCAGCGCCGCCCTCTACGCGACCCGCCGCAAGCTGCGCGAGCTGGTTCCCTGGGCGACCGCGGTGATGATGGGCGTCGCCGCCTTCTTCACCGGCCTGATGCTGTTCGCCCCCGACGTCGACCCCTTCGCGACGCTGAACCCGGCCCCGGCCGACGGGGTCGGCCTCAACCCGCTGCTCCAGCACCCGAGCATGATGATCCACCCGCCGATGCTCTACTCGGGGTACGTCGCCTTCACGGTGCCGTTCGCCTTCGCGATCGGGGCGCTCGTCACCCGCCGCATCGACGCCGAGTGGATCCGCGCCACCCGCCGCTTCGCCCTGATCGCCTGGACCTTCCTCGGCTTCGGCCTCCTGCTCGGTGCCCGCTGGTCCTACACCGAGCTCGGCTGGGGGGGCTACTGGGCCTGGGACCCGGTCGAGAACGCGGCGCTGATGCCGTGGCTGCTCGGCACCGCCTTCCTGCACTCGATCATGGTCCAGGAGAAGCGGGGGATGCTGAAGGTCTGGAACGCCAGCCTCATCGTCGGCACCTTCTCGATGGCCCTGCTCGGCACCTTCCTGGTCCGCTCCGGCGTCCTCCAGTCGATCCACGCCTTCGGCGACAACACCGTCGGCCCCTACATCCTCGGCCTGATCGCGGTCGTCCTCGTCGGCTCCACGGCGCTGATCGTCAGCCGCCTCGACGACCTCCGCTCCGACAAGCGGATCGACTCGCTGGCTTCGCGCGAGTCGGTCTTCCTCGTCAACAACCTGCTCCTGGTCGGGATGACCGCGGTGATCTTCTGGGGGACCTTCTTCCCGCTGATCTCAGAGCTCTTCACCGGCGACAAGGCCTCGCTGGCCGCCCCCTGGTTCGACCGCTACACGACCCCGTTGGCGATCCTGCTCGTCCTCTTCACCGGCGTCGGGCCGCTCCTGGCCTGGCGGCGGGTCAGCTGGGAGTCGGCGCGGCGGGTCTTCCGCGTCCCGCTCGCGGTTGCCGCGGTGGCGGCGCTGGCGCTGGCGGTCTTCACCGACGCCGCCGCCAACCCCTGGGCGCTGGCGCTGTTCGCCTTCGCCGCCTTCGCCCTGACCGGGCTGGCGCAGGAGTTCTGGCGCGGGGCCCAGGCGCGCAAGCGGCTGCGCGACGAGTCCGGGGCCCGGGCCCTGGTCGGCCTCGTCTCCCGCAACCGCCGCCGCTACGGCGGCTACATCGTCCACGTCGGCGTCATTGTCCTGCTGATCGGGATCGCCGCCTCCTCCAGCTTCCAGACCAACCGCAACGTCGAGCTGCGGCCGGGCGAAAGCGCCACCGTCGACGGCCGCAAGATCACCTACGTGAAGCCGACCGTCGGCGTCGACGCGGAGAAGTTCACCTTCGGCTCGCTGCTGCGGGTCGAAGAAGGGGGGGATACGATCGCCTACCTGCGGCCGAGCCGCCGCTTCTTCCGCCCGACCGGGGAACGGGCGGGGATGATCAGCCGCTACTTCGACGGCGAGGCGACCAGCGAGGTCGGCCTGCGGGCCGGGCTCGGGCACGACCTCTGGATCGCCGAGCAGCCGGACATCTCCGGCGTCGAGCGCGGCGCGCGGCTGGCCGACCAGGGCTTCCAAGAATGCATGCGGGGGGCGCCGGGGACGCCCCAGCAGTGCAACGCGCTCCGAGCGGTGATGCAGGCCGCGGCGGCCAACCCGTCGCTGCGGGCGCAGGCGTTCTCGCAGATCGAACAGGTGCAGAGCGGGGCGGCGGCGCGGGTGGCGAGATCGTTCCTCTCGTCGAAGGCGGCGGCGACCTTCAAGGTGATCGTCAACCCGCTGGTCACCTGGATGTGGAGTGGCGGCCTGATCGCCCTGGCCGGGGCGATGATTGCGCTCTGGCCCTCACGCGGCCGCCGCCGCGGCGCCCTCGTCCGCACCGAAGCCGACGCCCGCAAGGAAGCCAAGTACCGGGAGATCCGCGACGCCGAGCTCGACCACGCCACCGGCAAGCTCTCCGACGAGGACTTCGCCCTGGTCGACGCCGAGCTGCGGCGCGAGGCGCTGGAGATCCTCGACGGCGAGAACGGCAACGGGAATGGCAACGGCAACGGTGCCCACCCCCAGGAGCCGGAAAAAGTCGAGCAGAGCTAGATCGCCTAGACTTCCCTGACCGTGTACACGTTCTTCGCCGTCATCCAGGTGATCATCGCCGTCGTCGTCATCTTCCTGGTGCTCCTGCACTCGGGCAAAGACGCTGGCCTCTCCGGTGCCTTCGGCATCGGCGGCGCCGGCGGCAGCGGCCTCGGCGGCGGCTCGATGGTCGAGCGCAACCTCGACCGCGCCACCGTCTTCTTCAGCGTGCTGTTCGTGCTGAACACGTTCCTTTTGTTGAAGATCTAGAAGCGTTTCTCTCCTGCCGTTGATATCCGCCAGCTGCGGACATTTCGCGCTGCCCTGTAGCTGTATTTGACATGTCCGGGATCTGTGTAAAGCTGTGCGACGTATTCGGCTCGATTGACAAGGAGGAGCGGTGGAGGCGCACGCGGAGCAGGTTCATCACCATCACCACGACGACGTCGAGGTCAACCCGGCGGAATGGACTGACGGCAAGCGCTATGCCTGGCTGCTGGGGATCGTCGTCCCGCTCTCGCCCTTTTTCGCCTGGCTCTACTGGTCGCTGACCGGCTTCGGCGGCATGTGGTACACCGGCCCGGTCCTCGTCTTCGTCATCTTCCCGCTGCTCGATATGGCGATCGGGAGGGACTCGGTCAACCCCCCCGACAGCGTCCTCAAGTTCCTCGAGCAGGACCGCTACTACCGCTGGTGCACC
>CAMLHB010000222.1 GCA_946479725.1 uncultured Actinomycetes bacterium
CGCCGAGCTCGCCGAGCTTGACGAAGCCGTAGCTGGGCCAGTGCAGGTTGGGGTCGTCGAAGAGGAACGCCGCCCGGGTGGCGGGGGGCTGCCGGTCCCCCTCTCCGGTGATTTCGCGGAGGAAGTGGACGAGCGCCAGGAGGGCCGCGCTGCGCTCCCCGCAGAGCCGCTCCCGCAGCGCCTCCTCGGGGCCGAGCTCATGGGGCCAGAGCAAGGCCGTCTGCAGCTGGCCGCTGCGGGTCCAGGTCGGGGTCCCCTCGCTGGTGGCGATCACGGTGGCCCCCGGTGGCGCCGGCGCCGCGGCGTCGAGTGCGCCGGCGAGGCGGGCGTCGGGAAGCTCCGCTCGGTGCAGGCGCCGGTCCAGCTCAGGGGAAGCCGCGAGGCTCTGGTTGGCGACCGTGCCGGCGGCTACCGGCTCCGGTGCAAGCAGTCGCAGCGCCGGCAGCCCGCTGTCAGCAGCCGCCTCGCCCGCCTCGCCGTCGCCGAGCACCAGGACGGCGTCGAGATCACGCAGCTCACCCGGACCGCGGGCCTCGAAGCGAACCGGATAGGCCTCTTCCAAAGCGGCGAGCAGGCGCTGGGAGCGCGGTAGCGCCGAGGTGGGGAAGACGCCGACCCTCTGCCGCACCGGCTCGCTCACCGCGGCGGCGGAGTCAGCTCGTAGATCGCGAAGGCGGTCGCGGGGTTGGTGCCGCCGACCGGGACGCCGCCGCCGAATTCCGCCACCGGCGGCCCTTCGCGTTCGATCCGCGCCGCCAGCAGGCGGTTGTAGTCGACCCCGAAGTAGCTGTGGTTGTAGCCGTCGAAGCGGCGCCGGCTGACGACCGCGTAGCGGACGCCCTCGGCGTCGATGCGGTGGATCGCCGCCAGTTCGTCGGCCCGGCTGTCGAGCAGGCCGGGCAGGAACATCGGGTTGTAGAGGGCGGGCCGGCGGCCGGTCATGAAGTTGAGGCCGGCGTCAGAGGGCACGGCGAGCAGCGGTTCCCCGGATTCGGTGTGGCTGGTGATGTAGTCGACGGTTTCCTGCAGCGCCGGCGCCGAGGCGGCGGTGGTGACGAAGCTGCCGCGTGGGGTGTGGACGGTGGCGCCGTCGTCGCGGTAGAGGCCGACCTGCGCGTAGACGGCGAGGGCGACGGCGACGCCGGCGAGGACGGCGAAGAAGGCCGTCCGCGCCTGCGGCCAGCGCTGGGCGAGCCGCTGGTGGAAGACGGCGAGGAGGAGGACCAGCGGAGCCGCATAGTAGGGGGCGTAGGAGGCCTCGGCGGTGAAGGCGTCGTAGGCGCGGGCGCCGAGCGCGGCGGCGACGCCAACCAGGGCGAGGTCGAAGCCCCAGGAGCCGCTCAGCGGCGGCGGGTCCCTGCGGAAGAAGCGGACCGCGACCAGCGCCGCGGCGCCGAAGCCGAGTGCGGGCAGCCAGCTCATCCCGATGATCAGGTGTGAGGTCTCGTACTGGACCCCGTCCCGCGCCGCCGGCCAGATCCCGAAGAACCGCATCGTCAGGTCGGCGAGGATGAGGACGCCCAGGGCGCAGGGCAGCGGCCAGAGCGCCCGCAGCCGCGCCGTCCGCGTCTCGCTCCGCGAATACATCACCGCGCTGGCGACCACCGCCGCCAGCATGCCGCAATAGACGGCCGCCCGGGCCAGGGTCTCGGCGAAGCTTTCGAGATCCAGCGGCGCCCACTGCTTTTGCGAGCTGAGGCCGCCGACGCGGAGGAAGTCGACCGGCCAGAGGTTCTCGGTGAAGAGGTTGGCGGCGCCGGCTTCGGCGGCGAGCCAGGCCAGCACGGGCGCCGCGACGAGCGCCGCGGGCAAAGCCAGTCGCGGCAGCGCCCGCAGCGCCTGTCGAGCGCCGTGCTGGCGTCCCTCTCCCAGGAGGTAGGCCGCGGCGGCGAGCACCGCGATCCCGGCGAATTCCGGCCGGGTCAGGCAGGCGCAGCCGATCGCCAGGCCGGCGAGGACGAGGCGGCCGCGGCAAAGCGCGAGCAGCGTAAGCAGGGTGAAGAGGATCCCCATCGTCGCCGAGCTGGTGTGGGGGAGGACGAAGTTGAAGGCGGTGCCGGAGAAGCCGATCGCGATCACGACGGCGCTGGCGAGGAAGGCGGGGAGGGCCCGCAGCAGCTGCCGCGCCAGGGCGTAGAAGGCGGCGACGATCGCCGCCGCCTGGCAGAGGCCGAAGGCGAAGGCGGTGGTGAAGCCGACGCCGAAGATCGCGAAGGCGCCGGCCAGCGGATAGACGCCGGCCGGCCCGTAGAAGTAGCGGATGTCGCGGTAGGGCTCGCCGCCTTCGGCGATCGTCGCGGCGACGGTCAGCTCGTGGCCGGCGTCGACGGTCGGCACGCCCCATTTGCGCCAGCTGAGCGCGGCGAGGAAGGCGAAGATCAGGGCCAGCCCGGCGACGGCGCGGGCGTCGGCGCCGGCGGCGATCGCGCGAGTGCGGGAGGCGCCTCCGGCCCGGGCGGCCGGGGTGCGGACGGCGACGTTCATGCCGCGGCGGGTCGCAGGGCGCCGAGCAGCAGGCGCACCTGGTCGGGTGCGAGCCAGGGGGTCAGCAGCGCGTAGAGCAGCGAGCCGACCCCGATCGCCGTCGCCGGCGCCAGCATTCCCGACCCGACCGCGTCGCCGATCGCGGCCCCGAGCCCGAAGCAGGCGGCGGCGGCGAGGACGAAGCGCAGCCCGTCACGGGACAGCTCGCGGGCGATCTCGCCGCTGGCGCGGCCGGCCCCGACCAGCAGCAGCACGACCGCGAAGGTCGCCGGGGCGAGGAAGAAGGCGCCGACGACGCCGTTGACGCCGAAGAGGGCGCCGCCGAGGGCGGTCGCGGCGATGTGGCAGAGGACCAACACAGGCGCCAGCGCGTTGACCAGCTTCGCCCGGCCGAGGGCGAACATCGCCGGCAGCAGCAGGTTGACCAGCAGGGCGGCGACGGTCCAGGCGCCGAGCAGAGCGCCGAAGGCGCGCAGCTGGTCGACCGCGGTCGCGTCGAAGCTCGCGGGCAGGACTTCGCCGACCAGGGTGGCGCCGCCGGCGATCAGCGCCGCCAGGGCGGGGGCGACGATCAGCATCGAGTAGCGGAAGCCGGCGGGGACGGTGTCGGCGATCACCTCGCGCCAGTCGGCGAGGGCGCCGCGCCGCATGTCGGCGATCCGCGACATGCCGAGGGCGAAACCGGTCGCCGCGACCAGGTAGCTGGCGAAGAGGTAGGCGTAGGAGAGGACGGTGGCGCCGCCTTCGCCGTAGTTGCTGGCGAAGGCGAGGGTGATCACGTAGAGGCCGTTGAAGGCGAGGTAGACGGCGGTGCTGCCGAGGACGAGGAGGACGCTGCGCACCAGGCCGCCGGCGCGCGGGGGCTTGCTGGCGTCCGGGTTGCGGCTCGCCCGAACCCCGTCGAGCATCGCGACGCTGGTGACGACCGCCATCGCCAGCATCGACCAGCCGAGCGAGAGCTCGCCGGCCGGGCCGGAGACGACGAGGTAGACGGCGAGCCCGCTGAGGGCGCCGGCGATGTAGGCGCCGGCGATGCGGTCGAAGCGGTCGCGCACCGCGAGCACGGTGGCGCCGCCCGCAGCCCAGAGCTGCAGGAT
>CAMLHB010000223.1 GCA_946479725.1 uncultured Actinomycetes bacterium
CTCGTCGATCTCCTCGGGGATGCCGAGCAGCTTCGGCAGGCTCACCAGCTCCTTGATCAGGGCGATGATGTCGTCGTGGGTGAGCACCCGGTTGTCGAGGTCGATGTCGAGGTCGAGGCGGGCGTTGAGCTTGTAGCGGCCGACCCGGGTGAGGTCGTAGCGCTTGGGATCGAAGAAGAGCTGCTCGAGCAGCGCTTTGGCGGCGTCGACCGAGGGCGGCTCGCCCGGGCGCTGCTTTTTGAACAGCTCGATCAGCGCGCCCTCTTCGGTCCGGGTCGCCTCGGTGTCCGCCTCGATCGTGTGGCGGAGGTAAACCGAGTTGTCGAACAGGTCGAGGAGCTGCTGGTCCTCGACGTAGCCCATCGCCCGCAGCAGGACCGTGACCGGCAGTTTCCGCTTGCGGTCGATGCGGACGAAGACTTTGCCTTTTTTGTCGACTTCGAGCTCCAGCCAGGAGCCGCGGGCCGGCATCAGGTTGGCGATGAAGACCTGCTTTTCGGGGTCCTTCGGCGCCATCACGTAGGCGCCCGGAGAACGGACCAGCTGCGTCACGACCACGCGCTCGGTGCCGTTGATGATGAAGGTCCCGCGCTCGGTCATCCACGGGAAGTCGCCCATGAAGACGGCCTGCTCGCGGATCTCGCCGGTCTCCTTGTTCTGGAAGGCGACGGTCGCGGTCAGGGGGCGCGAGTAGGTCATGTCCTTCTCGCGGCACTCCTCGATCGAGTGCGGCGGCTCCTCGAATTTGAACTCGCCGAAGACGATCTGGAGGTTCCCCGTGTAGTCCTCGATCGGGGATATGTCGTTGATGGTCTCTCTCAGCCCACCCGCTTTCGGATCCGTCAGTTCCTCGAAGGAACGACGCTGGATGTCGATCAGGTGTGGGACCTCGAGAGGGTTGTCTAGGCGGGAAAAGCTCCTACGGGTTACGGGGGCAGCGTTGGAACGTGCCAAAGTCGGCGACTCCTCGGACGGTCAGAGGGACGTGGATACTGCGCAGGTATGGGCAGGGACACTCAAAAAGCGCGCGACCGCGGAAAATAACACACCGCGATCGACACCTTCAAGTTTGGCTTCCCGAGCGGGCTCGAGAAGGGCCCAGCCGAACTCTAGGAGAGTTCGACCGTGGCCCCCGCCTCCTCCAGCTCAGCTTTGAGTTTGTCGGCCTCGTCGCGCTCGACGCCCTCTTTGATCGCTTTCGGAGCCTCGTCGACGAGCGCCTTGGCCTCTTTGAGGCCGAGGCCGGTCGCCGAGCGAACCACCTTGATGACGGGGACTTTCTGGCCGCCAACCTCTTTGAGGATGACGTCGACGGTCGAGGACTCTTCGCCGCCGCCCTCGTCGCCGCCGCCACCACCGCCGCCGCCGGCGGCCGGAGCCGCGGCCGCCACAGCCGTCGCGGAGACGCCGAACTCCTCCTCGAGCGCTTTGATCCGCTCGGAGAGCTCGAGGACCGAGATGCTCTTCAGCTCCTCGATCCAGTCCTCGGTTGAAGTTTTGGTTGCCATCAGTCGCTACCCCTCTTCCTCGTTTGAATCTTCATTCGAAGTCTCTTCTTCGGCCGGAGCCTCGCCGCTGACCAGGCCTCTCTCGGCGATCTGGCCGAGCTGCAGCGCCAGGCCCTGGATCATCGAGCCAAGGCCGCGGACCAGACCGGTCAGCGGGCTGGCGACGACGCCGGCCAGCTGCCCGTTCAGCACTTCGCGGCCGGGCAGTTTGGCGATCGATTTGAAGGCGAGTTCGTCGAGCGAAGTCGCCTCCATGAAGCCGCCCTTGTAGGTGAGCACCTCATGCTCTTTGTTGAAGGTCGTGATCGCCTTCGCCGCCTGGGCGGTGTCGCCGCGGACGAAGGTGAGCGCGGTCGGCCCGGTCAGCAGCTCCGCCAGCCTTTCCTCGCCGGCCTCCTCGGCGGCGATTTTCGTCAGGCGGTTCTTGACGATGCGGAAGCTGGCGTCGGCTTCGCGCAGTTTCGAGCGAAGCTCGGCTGCCTGAGGAACGCTGATGCCGCGGTAGTCGACAGCGAAAATCGCCTCAGATCCTTCGATCTCGGCGACGATCTCTTTTATGGCTGCTGACTTTTCCTCGCGGTTCATCGTCTTACCTGCACCGGGCTTCCGGGCACTGCCCCGCCGGTGGTCTGCGGTTAGCGGCGACGCAGTCTAAGCGGTCGCCAGCTCCTCTGCGTTCTCCTCCGCCGCCGGTGCAGCCTCGCGGTCGCCGGCTTTGGCGCCGGCGTCGACGCGGATGCCGGGGCCCATCGTCGTCGCCAGGGTGGCGGAGACGACGTATTTGCCCTTGGCCGAGGAAGGCTTGGCGCGGATGATCTCCTCGATCACGGCCTGGTAGTTCTCGAGCAGCTGGCTCTGGTCGAAGCTGGCTTTGCCGATCGCCATGTGGACGATCGCCTGGCGGTCAGTGCGGTATTCGACCTTGCCGGACTTGGAGTCCCCGACCGCCTTCTCGACGTCGTCGGTGACGGTGCCGACCTTCGGGTTCGGCATCTTGCCCTGGGGGCCGAGCACGCGGCCGAGCTGGCCGACAGCTTTCATCATCTCCGGGGTGGAGATCGCGACGTCGAAGCCGGTCCAGCCCTCCTGGACTTTCTCCACCAGGTCCTGGCCGCCGACGAAGTCGGCGCCCGCGGCCTCGGCGTCACGCGCCTGCTGGCCCTGGGCGAAGACGGCGACGCTGACGTCTTTGCCGAGCCCGTGCGGCAGCGCCAGGGTGCCGCGCAGCTGTTCGTCGGCGTGGCGGACGTTGACCCCGAGCAGGACGTGCAGCTCGACCGTCTCGTCGAACTTGGCGCTGGCGGTCTCCTTGATCAGGGCGATCGCCTCGGCCGGCGGGTAGGCGCGGTCGCGGTCGACCTTGTCGTACTGGGCGCGGAATCGTTTGCCGTGGGCCATGAAAGTCTCCTAGGCGACGTCGACGCCCATCGAGCGGGCGGTGCCGGCGATGATCTTCTTCGCGGCGTCGATGTCGTTGGCGTTGAGGTCGGGCATCTTCCGTTCGGCGATCTCCTGGATCTGCGCGTCGGAGATCGTCCCCACCTTGTTGACGTGGGGCTCGCCCGAGCCCTTCGGGATTTTGATCGCCTCCTTGATCAGGACGGCGGCCGGCGGGGTCTTGGTGATGAAGGTGAAGGAGCGGTCCTCGTAGACCGTGATCTCGACCGGGATGATCGTCCCGCCTTCGCCCTGGGTCTGGGCATTGAAGGCTTTGCAGAAATCCATGATGTTGACGCCGTGCTGACCCAGGGCCGGACCGACCGGCGGCGCCGGGTTGGCGTTGCCTGCCTGGATCTGCAGCTTGATGAGAGTTAGGACTTTCTTTGCCATCAGCGGGTTCGAGAGGGTAGCGGTCTTTGCGACCTAGATCTTCTTGACCTGGTCGTAGCCGACCTCCACCGGGGTCTCGCGACCGAAGATCGAGACCAGGACCTTGAGTTTGGCGGCGTCCTCGTTGATCTCGGCGATCTCGCCGGAGAAGTCGGAGAGCGGGCCGGAGATGACTTTGACCGATT
>CAMLHB010000224.1 GCA_946479725.1 uncultured Actinomycetes bacterium
CGGCGCAGGCCCTCGTTGAGGGCGACCGTGGGCTCCCAGCCGAGCAGGTCGCGAGCGCGGCCGATGTCGGGGCGGCGCTGCTTGGGATCGTCGGTCGGCAGCGCCTCGTAGACGATCTCCGAGCGGGATTCGGTCAGCTCGACCACGGTCTTCGCCAGTTCGAGCAGGGTGAACTCGTTGGGGTTGCCGATGTTGACCGGCGTGTGGACGTCGGACTCGGCGAGGCGGACGATGCCGTCGATCAGGTCGTCGACGTAACAGAAACTGCGGGTCTGGCTGCCGTCGCCGAAAACGGTCAGCGGCCGGTCCTGCAGCGCCTGCCGCAGGAAGGTCGGGATCGCGCGGCCGTCGTGGGCGCGCATGCGGGGCCCGTAGGTGTTGAAGATGCGGACGATCGCGGTATCGACACCCTGCTGGCGGTGGTAGGCCATCGTCAGCGCCTCGGCGTAGCGCTTGGCCTCGTCGTAGACGCCGCGCGGGCCGATCGGGTTGACGTGCCCCCAGTAGTCCTCCTTCTGGGGATGGACCTCCGGGTCGCCGTAGACCTCGCTGGTCGAGGCGATCAGGAAGCGGGCGCGCTTCCACTTGGCGACGCCGAGCATGTGATGGGTGCCGTGGGAGCCGACTTTAAGCGTGTGCAGCGGCAGCCGCAGGTAATCGATCGGGCTCGCCGGCGAGGCGAGGTGGTAGACGAAGTCGACGTCCTCGGGGATGTCGACGTAGGTCGTGATGTCCGTGTGACGGAACTCAAACCGATTGTCACGGATGTGGGCAATGTTCTCCAACGACCCCGTCTCGAGGTTGTCGAGGCAGATCACCCGGTGCCCGTCCTCGAGCAGCCGCTCGCAGAGGTGGGAGCCGAGGAAGCCGGCGCCGCCGGTGACTACGCAGGTGCTCACGGGGCGATCCTACCGACCCGGCGAGTGACTGGACGTTCCTCGGACCTACGTTGCAATTTCCGAGCTTTCCGGTTGGAGCATCCGTCCAACCGGGGGGAGAGAAATGCCGCCCCGGTTCTTAACGCTGGCACTGTCCGATACAGAGAGCTCAAACGGCAGGGGGATTCGATCAGTGAACATCGATGCGGCCCGGAATCGGGTGGCAGTGGAGACTTACGCGCGGTACGAGGCGGAACTGCAACGAACCGCGCGTCGCTTCTCGCTCTGCCGCGAGGATGCTGAGGACGCATTGCAGCGGGGGCTGGAGATCCTCCTCCGCAAGGCCCCCAGCGAGGATCCGCGGGAGCTGGTCAAGTGGATGCAGATCGTCGTCAAGCGGGAGGCGATGGCGGTGCGGCACGAGCGGGAGCGGACGCTCGCCGGACCCGCCGCGATCGAGCCCGAGCGGGGCGCGGAGGATTGGGTCGCCCTCCTCCCCGCCACCGTGCAGGGCCCGCCGGAGCAGGCTGAGCGGCGGGAGGCGATGGCGCGAAGCCGCGAGGCTCTGTCGGCGCTGAAGCCGCACGAGCTGCGGACGCTGACGCTGCTGGCGGAGGGCTACTCCTACCTGGAGATCGGAGAGATCACCGGCTTCAGCCAATCGAAGGTGAACAAGACCCTGGCGGCAGGGCGCGAGCGCTTCCGGAAGATGGTCGCGCGCAGCGAGAGCGGCGGTCGCTGCGAGGAGATGAAGCCTGTCATCTCGGCCTTCTGCGACGGCGAGGCGACATCCCCCGAGGTCGCGGAGCTACGCGAGCACCTGCGGGCCTGCACTTATTGCCGGGCGACCCTGCGCGCCTACCGGGCGGCGCCCTCGGCTGCCGCCGCGCTGGCGCCGCTGCTGCCGCTGCACCGCTCGCTCTGGGAACGGGCTCGCGATGCGATCGGCGAACTCGGCGCGCGCTTCGGCGGCGAGTCTGCCTCCGGCACCGCGGCTGGGGGCGGAGCCGGCGGGATGGGGGTCGCCGGCATCGCCAAGCTGACCGCGATCTGCATCGGCGCCGCGGGGGGCGCCGCGGCCTGCGTCGCCGGCGGCGTTGTGCCATCGCCACTTTCCGGCGACCAGCAGCGCCAGGCGTGGGTGGAGCGGCCCGCTCGCATCGAACCGGTGGCGCAGGCAGCAGCCGAGCGCCTCGCCGCAGTCGCGAGGGTCGACTACGAGCCGGCGGCACCGGATCCGCAGCCGAAGCCCGAACCACAGCCGAAGCAGCAGCCCGCCGAAAGCGAACCGGCTACTCCCGAACCTGCCCCGATCACCGTCAACGAAACGGTGGTCTCCCAGCCGGCCCCCGAACCCGAACCTGCCCCGGTCACGAGCGGGGGCGGCGGCAGCCCCGCCGGGGAGTTCGGACCGTGATCGGAATGCGCGGTAGAGCACGCCTTGCCCGATCTCTGGTGATGGTTTCCACGCTGGCGCTGATCGTCGCCGGGACGGTTCCCGCCGCGGCAGCGGCCGGCGGCTGGCAAGCGAGCAGGGCCTTTGACCTCGAATGGCAGTCGCCCAACGCGCCTGACGCGGCGAAGTCCTACTTCCTCCTCCGCGACCCAGAAGGCAACCCGCTGGGGGAAGCGGCGGAATATCCCTTGACTGCGCTCCTGCCGACGGTGGAAGTTCCGTCGACTCCGGGCGTCTACGAAGTCGAAGCCTGGCTCGAGAACGCCCAGGGTCAGCAGGTTCTGCGTGATACCGCGCCGCTTTACTTCGACAACGTGCCGCCCTCGGCGGCAGAACCGGAAGTACCGCAGCGGTGGCTCCTCTCCTCCGATCCCGTAGTACTCCGAATCGGCCACCCCGCCGCGCCGTTCCCGCTGTCAGGGATCCGCGGCTACGCCCTTGCCGTCGACCGCGGCGAGGTCGCCAACCCCTGCGCAAACCCCACGGCCTGCACCGAGGCCGAGACGGATCTCAATGGTGGCATTGGCGACGACAAGATCTCGCTCGGGACCTTCCCCGAAGGTCTCAACTACGTTCGGGTCGCCGCCGTCTCCGGCGCCGGGGCGGCCTCGCCGGTTGCGACGGCCGTCTTCAAAGTCGACGCCACCCGTCCTCGCGTCTCTCTCGACGGCGTCCCTGCCGGCTGGAGCGCGACACCGGTGAAGCTGACCGCAAACGCCGAAGATGACCTTTCGGGAATGACGGCGACCGGGCCGGCCGGGCCGTTCACGGCGATCGCCGTCGACGGCGGGACCCCAACCGCCGCTCCCGGCGCCACCGCCGAAAGCTGGGTGAGCGGCAGCGGCACCCACACCGTCGCCTACTGGGCCCGCGACGCCGCCGGCAACGCGGCGGACGGCTCGCCGGGCGCGCCGGCGCCGCAGGCCGCGCTGGTGCGGATCGACGAAGCGCCGCCGCGGGTCGAGTTCGCCCCCGCCCAGGACCCGGCCGACCCGGAGCGGATCGAAGCCTCCGTCAGCGACGCGCTCTCCGGCCCGAGCCGCGACCGGGGCTCGATCGGCGTCCGTCTGGCCGGCACCCGCGCACGCTACGAGCCGCTGCCGACGCGGGTCGACGGCGACCGGCTGATCGCCCGCTGGGACTCCGACAGCTACCCGGCCGGCAA
>CAMLHB010000225.1 GCA_946479725.1 uncultured Actinomycetes bacterium
CGCACGGTTTTGACTATGCTGCCCGCTCGATGGGAGCGAAAGCGGGCCAGAGGGGCGGGCCGGGCCGGGGCGGTAAAGCCGGCCGCGGCGAGAAAGCGGCCGGGCGGCAGCGCTTCGCGCTGGTCATCTTCGGCGCCCTCTTCGTGGTGCTCTTCGCCGGCTTCGCGATCGCCGAGGGCCTGACCGGGCCGAGCGTCCCCTCCGGTGACGCCGCCCACGTCACCAACGTCCCCGACAAGTACGGCAGCATCAGCGAAGCCCAGGTCAAGCGGGCGATTGCGCGGCAGGGCGGCGAAAAAGAAGAAACGCCGCCGAAACCGGGGACGAAAAAATACGAAGAAGCGAAGGAAGCCGCGGTGAGGGAACAGATCGAAGGCGTCTGGATCCGCGGTCAGGCCGAAGAAATGGGCGTCTCGGTGACCGAAAAACAGGTCGAAGACGAACTCGCGACGATCAAGAAACAGAACTTCCCAACGGAAAAATCCTTTCAGGAATTCCTCAAGAAATCTCACTTCAGCGAAGCGGAAGTGAACGAATTGGTCGAACTGCAGATCTTCACCAAAGAAATCCAGGCGAAGGTCGGCAGCGAAGCGCCGAAACCGTCGAGCGATGCGGTTAACGCCTATTACGAAGCCGAAAAGGAAGCTCAGTTCACGACCAAAGAAAGCCGTGACGTTCGTCTGATCCTCAACGAAGATAAGGGCGAAGTCGAAGCGGCGAAGGCGGCTTTGGAAAAAGACAGCTCGCCCGCGAACTGGAAAAAAGTCGCAAAGAAGTATTCGAGCGACCCCACCAGCGCCGCCAAAGGCGGCTTGCAGGAAGGGATCACCGAAGAATTCCTCAAAGGGCCGCTGAAGACGGCGATCTTCGACAGCCCGACCGGCGAACTCGTCGGCCCGGTCAAATTCGAAAAAAACTGGGTTCTGGTCGAAGTCGTGAAACTTACGCCTGAAAAAGAACAGACGCTGGCCGAAGCGAAGCCGCAGATCGAATCGACCCTGGGGCAGCAGACGCAGCAGGAATATCTCTCCGAATTCGTCAAGAGCTTCGAAAGCAGGTGGAGCAGCCGCACCACCTGCGCCGATGCCTTCCTGATCGAAAAGTGCGGCAACTTCGTCGGCGACGGGCGCCCCGCCAACGCCTCGCCGGCCTGCTACGAAGCGAATCCGAAAACCCCGGCGAAAGAATGCCCCTCGCCGGTGACGCCGATCTCCCCGGCTCTCCCCGGCACGGTCACCCTGACCAAACCGAAAGGCGAACCGTTCCCGCAGCGGCCGATTCCGGAATCGGCGGGTGCAGAAGGGGCCACGGAACTGCCGCCGGGTGCCACGCCCGAAGGCGCACCGCCGGCCGAAGCGCCCCCCGCCGAAACCGGCGAATAGCGCACCGCGTACCGCCGACAGCGGTGAATAGACTGGCGCGCCCGTGAGCACGATTTCTTCGATTCACGCGCGCCAGATCCTCGACTCGCGCGGCAACCCCACCGTCGAGGTGGAGGTGGTGCTGGAGTCCGGCGCCCGTGGTCTGGCGGCTGTCCCCTCCGGAGCCTCGACCGGCGAGTTCGAGGCGGTCGAGCTGCGCGACGGCGGCGACGCCTGGGCCGGCAAGGGCGTCGGCCGCGCCGTCGCCAACGTCAATGGCGAGATCGCCGCGGCGCTGACCGGCGCCCGGGCGGCCGAGCAGGGCGCGCTCGACCGCACGATGATCGAGCTCGACGGGACCCCGAACAAGGGCCGGCTCGGCGCCAACGCGCTGCTCGGCGTCTCTCTCGCGGCCGCCAAGGCCGCCGCGGCGGACTCCGGCCAGCCGCTCTACCGCTACCTCGCCGAGCTCTACGGCGGCGGTGAGCCGAGCCTGCTGCCGGTGCCGATGATGAACGTGCTGAACGGCGGTGCCCACGCCGACAACTCGGTCGACTTCCAGGAGTTCATGATCGTCCCGCCCGGCGCCGAGAGCTTCTCCGAGTGCCTGCGGGTCGGCGCCGAGGTCTTCCACGCGCTGAAGAAGTCCCTCTCCTCGCAGGGCCTTTCCACCGCCGGCGGCGACGAGGGCGGCTTCGCCCCCAACCTCGACTCCAACGAGGCGGCGCTGCAGGCGGTTCTCGCGGGAGTGGAGGCGGCCGGCTACGAGCCCGGGAAGGACGTCTTCATCGCCCTCGATCCGGCGACCAGCGAGGTCTTCGAGAACGGCTCCTACAAGCTCGAGCACGAGGGCCGCAGCCTCTCCTCGGAGGAGATGGCCGCCTACTGGCAGGACGCCTGCTCGCGCTATCCGATCGTCTCGATCGAGGACGGGATGGACGAGGAGGACTGGGACGGCTGGAAGCTCCTCACTGAGCGCCTCGGCGAGCGGGTCCAGCTGGTCGGCGACGACCTCTTCGTCACCAACCCCGAGCGCCTGCGCCGCGGTATCGAGCTCGGCGTCGGCAACTCGATCCTCGTCAAGGTCAACCAGATCGGCACCCTGAGCGAGACCTTGGAGGCGATCCGGACCGCCCGCGAGGCCGGCTACACGGCGGTTATCTCCCATCGCTCCGGCGAGACCGAGGACACGACGATCGCCGACCTCGCCGTCGCCACCGGCGCCGGCCAGATCAAGACCGGCGCCCCCTCGCGATCCGATCGGGTCGCCAAGTACAACCGGCTGCTGAGAATCGAGGAGGAGCTGGGCGACGCTGCGCAGTTCCCCGGCCTGCAGGCATTCGTCCAGCGCCGGTCTTAGATGCAGGAAAGCGGGGCCCGGCCGCGTAGCTCCGGGTATGGCAACGCGTGCGCACGCCGTTCGCTCACCCGCGGCGACCCGCCGCCGTCCCGCCGCCCGCAAAATCCGTCCCGCCGCGCGCCCGGGAGGCAGCCGGATCAAATGGGACCGGGTCGGCCGCGTCGCCCTGACGCTGGTCCTCGTCGCCGTCCTCTACTCCTATTTCGGCCCCTCGATCACCTTCGTCAAGACCTACACGGGGACGACGGCCGCGAAAGCGAAGCTGCACGTGCTGCTGAAGGAAAACCGGCGCCTCCACAACCGCATCCAGTCGGCCGACGACCCGCTCGTCGTCGCTCGCGAGGCGCGGGCCCAGGGGATGGTCGCCGAAGGCGAAACGCCGGTCGTCATCCACGGCGACATCGGCGGCTAGAAGCGCCTCGGGGGGGCTCTCATGGTTGATCTCGGCGGCTACCTCCTGGGAGTCGTCCAGCTGGTCCTGGTGGTCGTGCCGGTTGGGTTCAGCGCTTACCTGTTGCGCGGGCGGTTGCTGCCAGGGTGGGAGGGAGCGCCGGCGCGGTTGGTCGAGTCGATCGTCGGGGTTGCGATCGTTATCTGGCTCTCCGAGATTCTCGGAACCTTCGGCCTCTTCTACGCCGGTACCCTGATCGCCGCTTCGCTCCTACTGTGTCTGGGGGTAACGCTCCTGCCGGGGGGTGGCGCGGATTTGGGGGACCATCCCGAGCAGCTACTGCAGCGCAGGGATGGTGGGACCAAACCGGCG
>CAMLHB010000226.1 GCA_946479725.1 uncultured Actinomycetes bacterium
CGGGGTCTTGGCGCCCTTGGCGCGGACCTCGGCGCGGGCGGCGGAGAGGGCTTTGTAGGAAGCGTTGGACTTCGGAGCGAGCGCCAGGTAGACGGCGGCCTGGGCGAGGTTGAGCGCGCACTCGGGGAGGCCGACGCGGTCGACCGCGCGGGCGGCGGCGTCGGCGACCAGCAGCGCCTGCGGGTCGGCGTTGCCGACGTCCTCGGAGGCGAGGATGACCATCCGGCGGGCGATGAAGCGGGGGTCCTCGCCGCCCTCCAGCATCACCGCCAGGTAGTAGAGCGAGGCGTCGACGTCGGAGCCGCGGGTCGCCTTGATCCAGGCGGAGACGAAGTCGTAGTGGCGGTCGCCCTGGCGGTCGTAGTCGATCGCCTTGCGCTGCAGCGCGTCCTCGATCGCGGCGAGGTCGACCGCAGCCGGCTCTGACCCCACCCCGCTAGGGCCGATCTCGGCTGCGCGTTCGACCGCCCGCTCGAGGGCGCCGAGGGCGACCCGGGCGTCGCCGCCGCTGCGCCGCGCCAGCATCTCCAGCGCCTCGTCGGTCACCTCGGGTGGATCGGCGATCCCGCGCTCGGGGTCGCTCAGCGCCCGCCGCAGCAGCTCTTCCACCTGCGCCGGCTCCAGCGGCCGCAGCTCGTAGACCTGGGCCCGCGAGAGCAGAGCGGAGTTGACCTCGAAGTAGGGGTTCTCGGTGGTGGCGCCGATCAGGGTCAGGGTCCCGTCCTCGACCGCCGGCAGCAGCGCGTCCTGCTGGGCCTTGTTGAAGCGGTGGATCTCGTCGAGGAAGAGGATCGTCGGCCGCCCGTTCGCCCGCCGCCGCTCCCGCGCCCGCTCGATCACCCCGCGGATCTCGGCTTTGCCGGCGTTGACCGCCGACTCCTCCTCGAAGGCCCCGTCGGCCCCCGCCGCCGCGATCCGCGCCAGCGTCGTCTTCCCGGCCCCCGGCGGCCCGTAGAGGATCGCGCTGTGCGGCTTGCCCGATTCGATCGCGCTCCGCAGCGCCGACCCGGGACCGAGCACATGCTCCTGCCCGATCACCTCGTCGAGGCTGCGCGGGCGCATGCGGACGGCGAGAGGGGCGTCGGCAGGAACGTCCGCGGCTCGGCCCGGCTCTGCGGCTGGGGTGTCGCCCGTATCGAAGAGCTGATCGGCCACCGTGGCCGTAAAGGCTAAGCCGCAGCCGGATGGCTCGACGGATGGCGCGTTTCGAGCCGAGCACCGCCGGTCGGCTCGGGCTGAATCAGCAGCTCGTGCCCGTCGGGGTACACGATCAGGACAGACTCCCCGTCAAGTAGCGCCTTGGTCGCCAACTCATCGTGCTGAGGATTCTCGGCAGCGACCAAATGCATAGGACTGGGATAGGCATCGAGTTCAGGGGAGGTCCAGAGGACGTCAAATCGCCGGGATGCCGAGTCACCTTCATACGTCCCACTCATAATTCCCGCCATTGTCTCACGATCTCAACCGCACTCAGCCGGGCTTCCTCTTTGGCGGCAGCCATTGCCTCATTGATGGAGTTGAACTTGAGGATCATCGGTTCTTCCTTTTCCCCTTGCCGACTGTATTGATGCATGTGATGCTCATGCACATCGTCGGCGTTGTCCCATAGCCGCACCGTTTGCCAGACACCACTCTCCTCGGCCTCAACAGTGACTGCATAGGTATACGGGGGCGGCGGCTCGCTGCGCAGGTAGCGAACGCGGACACCAGGTGCAATCTTCTGCAGCACTTCTCGCGGGGTAGCAACCACCCCCTCCCAAGGGCTGAGAGCTGCGAACTCTCCCCAGCAGGGGCCGTACAATTGCCCAATATGGAGAGCGCAACGGCAGTCCCAACGTCCCCGTCAACCGCGGCCCTGGAGTCGTTCAACGTGGCGACCGGGGAGCTGATCGGCAGCGTGCCGACGATCGTCCCCGAGGAAGTGCAGGGCGTGGTCGACGACGTGGCGCGGATCCAGCCGACCTGGGCGGAGCTGCCGGCGAAGACCCGGGCCGGGTACATGAAGCGGGCCGCCGACGCGCTGCTCGACGACATCGACGAGATCGCGAAGCTGCTCTCCGAAGAGCAGGGCAAGCCGTTGACTGAGGCCTACACGATGGAGCTGCTGCCGACGGTCGACGCGCTGCACTGGTGCGCGAAGGCGGGGCCGAAGATCCTCGCTGACGAGAAGGTGCCGATGACCCAGGCCTTCACGCTCTCAAAGAAAGGCCGCTTCACCTATGAGCCGATCGGCGTCGTCGGCGTGATCGCGCCCTGGAACTACCCCTGGTCGATCCCCTTCGGCGAGGTGGCGATCGCGCTGATGGCCGGCAACGGCGTCGTCCTCAAGCCGGCGAGCCTGACGCCGCTGTTGGGCGAGAAGATCCGCGAGGTCTTCGAGAAGGGCGGACTGCCCGAGGGCCTGGTCCGGGTCGTCCACGGCGGCGGCCGGATCGGCGACGCGCTCTGCCGCTCCAGCGTCGGCAAGGTCTTCTTCACCGGCTCCGTCGACGTCGGCCGCAAGGTCGGCGAGGTCTGCGCCGCCGACCTCAAGGGCTCCGTCCTCGAGCTCGGCGGCAAGGACCCGATGATCGTCTGCGCGGACGCCGACCTCGACAACGCCATCTCCGGCGCCGTCTGGGGCGGTTTCGCCAACGCCGGCCAGACCTGCTCGGGGATCGAGCGCGTCTACGTCATGCGCGACGTCGCCGACCGCTTCGTCGAGGGCGTCGTCCGCGAGGCGCAGAAGCTGCAGCTCGGCAACCCGCTCGACTGGAACACGGCGATCGGCCCGATGACCTCCGATGAGCAGTACGGGATCGTCTGCGACCTGATCGAGGACTCGGTCGCCTCCGGCGCGACCCTGCGCTGCGGCGGCGCCGTCGAGGTCCCCGGCCTATCCGGCAAGTTCGTCGCCCCGACCGTCCTCACCGGCATCACCCACGAGATGCGGATCATGCGCGAGGAGATCTTCGGCCCGGTGCTGCCGATCGTCGTCGTCGACTCCGAGCAGGAGGCGATCGACCTCGCCAACGACTCCGAGTTCGGCCTCGGCGCCTCGGTCTGGACCAAGGACCGCCAGCGCGGCGCCCGCATCGCCCGCCGGATCGAGTCGGGGATGGTCTGGGTCAACGACCACTCCTTCAGCCACGGCGCCTGCCAGTGCTCATGGGGGGGCGTCAAGGACTCCGGCCTCGGCCGCTCCCACTCCAAATTCGGCTTCTACGAGTGCGTCAACATCAAGATGAACGCCTGGGAGCCCGGCCTCACCCGCGACTTCTGGTGGCACCCCTACGACCAGATCCTCGGCGAGGCCGTGAAAGCCTCGGCGAAGATCCTTTACGGCAAGGGCGAGGTCCGTGCCAAAGCGCTGCGCGAAGGGATGGGCCCGCTGATGAAGGTCGGACGGCGGACGCTGCAGAAGCGCCGCTAGATGTAGTTCCTAGCAACGTTGTTCATCCGGGCCTCCTTGAAGGCTGGGGGTGCTGA
>CAMLHB010000227.1 GCA_946479725.1 uncultured Actinomycetes bacterium
TGGGCAAGGTGACCGTGACCGCCCTGGAGCAGGTCGACCTGCGGGTCGAGCGAGGCGAGTTCGTCGTCGTCCTCGGCCCCTCGGGCAGCGGCAAGACGACGCTGCTGAACATGATCGGCGCCCTCGACTCGCCGACCGAGGGGACGATCAGGATCCTCGGCGAGGACGTCACCCGCTTCTCGCGCACCGAGCTGTTCGAGCTGCGCCGCCGCACCGTCAGCTTCATCTTCCAGACCTTCAACCTCTTCCCGGCGCTGACGGCGCTGGAGAACGTCGAGTTCGGCGCCGACGTCTGCGGGCGCTCCGACGCTCGCGAGATCGCCGCCGCGACGCTGGAGCGCGTCGGCCTGGGAGGGCGCGGCGGCCACTTTCCGCACGAGCTTTCCGGCGGCGAGCAGCAGCGGGTGGCGATCGCCCGGGCGCTGGCGACCCGCAACCCGATCCTGCTAGCCGACGAGCCGACCGGGGAGCTCGACTTTCGCACCGGCGTGCAGATCCTCGAGCTCCTGCACGAGCAGACCCACAGCGAGGGAACGGCCGTCCTCGTCGTCACCCACAACCGCGAGATCGCCCGCGTCGCCCACCGCGTCGTCGAGCTCTCCAGCGGGCGGATCGTCGCCGACCGGGCCAACCCGGGCGGCCCGGCCGAGATCTCCGAGCTGCACTGGTGAAGATGGGGCGGCTTGGGCTCTGGCTGCGGTGGTCGCTCCGCGACCTGCGCGGCCGCTGGGCCCTGGTCCTGGCGATCGGCCTGGTGCTGGCGATCGGGATCGGCGTCTACGCCGGCCTCGGCAGCATGAGGGACTGGCGAATCGCCTCCAACGACGCCAGCTACGAGGCCCTGCGCGCTCACGACGTCGAGGTCTCCCTGACCGAGGGGACGAGCGCACCGGCCGGGTCGCTGCAACGCCTGGTCGATGGCATCCCCGCCGCGGCGAAGATCGCCGCGAGCGAGGAGCGGCTGCTGCTGCCGACCCAGGTCGAAGTGCCGCGCGCGGGAAGGGAACCGCTGCTCGTCCCGGCCGAAATCGTCGGCTCGCCGCTCGCAGCCGATGGCTCGCCCGTCGACGCCGTCTACGCCTCCGCCGGCCGCACCCAGCACGGCGGCGACGAAGGGCGGGCGACGGCGGTCCTCGAGCGCGGCTTCGCGGCCACGCGAGATCTCCCTCCGCGGGGTCGGCTCCGCCTCCCCGGCGGCCAGGGCCTGCGCTACGTAGGCGTCGGCGGCTCCCCCGAGTACTTCATGGTCACCCGCACGGGGGGCGGCGAATTCGGCGGCGCCGAGGCGCAGTTCGCCATCGTCTTCACCTCGCTCCGCACGGCTCAGCGAGTGGCCGGCGACTGGCGAGCCAACGACGCCGTGTTGCGGCTGCGCGAGGGCGGCTCGACCGCTGCGGTGAAGCAGCAGCTCGAACGGGCCCTGGCCGCTGCCGGCCTCAGCGGCGAGGTGACGACCCTCGCCGAAGACACTGCCCACCGCGTCCTCTACAAGGACGCCGACGGCGACCAAAAGATGTTCGACGTCTTCGCCTTCCTGATCCTGGCCGGAGCCGCGCTCGCCGCCTTCAACCTGGCGACGCGGATCGTCGAGGCACAGCGGCGCGAGATCGGGATCGGGATGGCGCTGGGGGTGCCGCCGCGGGAGCTGGCGATCCGGCCACTGCTGCTCGGGGTCCAGATCGCCGTCGCCGGCACCGCGCTCGGCCTCGCGCTCGGCCTGGCGATGGGCGAGATCTTCCGCGGCGTGCTCGAAGACCTGCTGCCGCTGCCGGTGATGCGGCCGCCGTTCGAGCCGGCCGTCTTCATCCGCGCCGCCGCCGTCGGGCTGGTGCTGCCGATCCTCGCCACCGCGATCCCGGTCTGGAGCGGGCTGCGGCGGACCCCGGTCGAGGCGATCCGCGTCGGCTTCCGCTCCGCCCGCGGCAGCGGCGTCGCCGGCCTCGCCAAGCGGCTGCGCCTGCCCGGTTCGAGCCTCGCCCAGATGCCGCTGCGAAACGCGCTGCGGGCGCCCCGCCGGACCCTGTTGACCGTGCTCGGAATCGGCGCCGTGCTCAGCGTCCTCGTCGCCTTCATGGCGATGATCGACTCCTTCGACGCGACCGTCGACCGCAGTGAAAGGGAGGTCGCCCAGGGCAACCCGGATCGCGTAGTCGTCTCGCTCGACGGGTTCCGCGGCGCGCGGGCCGCCAAGCGGCTCGTCGCCGGGACCTCGGGCATCGCCGCCGCCGAACCCCAGCTCACCCTGCCGGTGACCCTCTCGGCCCCCGGCGCGGAAGCCTTCGAGGGGTCGGTGACGCTGCTCGATTTCGCGAGCCGAGTCTGGGCGCCGACGCTCGTCGCCGGCAGCGCACCGTCGCCGGGGCGCCCGGAAGCGGTGATCTCCGAGAAAGCGGCGGCCGACCTCGGCGTCGGGGTTGGGGGGACGATCGAGGTCGCCTACCCGCGCCGGGAAGGGGGCGCCTACGGCGAGGCGCGGGCTCGGGTCCGGGTCAGCGGCCTCCACCCCGACCCCTTCCGCAGCTTCGCCTACATGGATCCCTCGGTGGCGGCGCTGGCCGGCTTCCCCGGCCTGGCCAACCGGGTCTCGGCCACCCCGGAGCCGGGTGCGAGCGAGGAGCGGATCGCCCGCGCCCTCTTCGGCAACCCGGCCGTGGCCTCCGTCGAGCGGGCGACGGCGACGACCGAATTCGTCCGCGACCGGATGGGGGACTTCGTCGGCGTCCTCCGCCTGATCGAGGTCTTCGCCCTCGCCCTCGCCCTCCTCATCGCCTTCAACTCCTCGGCGATCGGCATCGACGAGCGCCGCCGCGAGAACGCCACGATGCTCGCCTTCGGCGTCTCCCCCGGCCGGGCCATGGCGCTGGCCGTCGCCGAGAGCCTGATCGCCGGCCTCCTCGGCACCCTCGCCGGCCTCGCCGGCGGCTACCTCGTCACCAGCTGGGTCGTCAACGAGACCCTGCCCGAAACTCTCCCCGACCTCGGCCTCCTGACCGAGATCGCACCCGCCTCGCTCCTCGTCGCCGCCGCAGTCGGCATCGCCTCCGTCGCCCTCGCCCCCCTCCTCAGCGCCCGCCGCATCCGCAGCATGGACGTGCCTTCGACGCTGCGGGTCATGGAGTAAGCCGGACCTTGGCGCGGAACTGGATCTTGGCCGCGCTGAAGTCGAGTGTCCCGATTCGTCCCGGGCGCAGCCGAGCTTCGACCCACTGGGGTGTGGTCGAAATCGGAAGCGCCGCGGTCGGAGCTAAGCGAACTCGATCACGCTGCGGATCCCGTCCTGGGCCTCCATCAGTGCGAAGCCGCGGTTGACCTCGTCGAGCCCGATCCGGTGGGAGACGAACGGCCCGAGGTCGATCTCGCCGGCCAGGTAGCGGTCGACGAAGATCGGGACCTGGTCGCGGCCCTTGACGCCGCCGAAAGATGAGCCGGCGATGC
>CAMLHB010000228.1 GCA_946479725.1 uncultured Actinomycetes bacterium
GAGCACTGGGAGCGGCTCTACGACCAGTGGAAGGACAAGATGAAGGCGCTGATTGCCGATGCGCAGGCGCTGCCCAAGCCCTCGCTGCCCGACTACGAACCGATTGAGACGACCCACACCGGCAAGGGTGTCGCCTCCAACCACGCGCTGCTCGAGATCTACCAGAAGCAGATCGAGGGGTACCACCGGATGTGGCATCACCACTTCGAGTTCCTGCTGCTGGGCTACGGCGCGTACATGACCTTCTTCGATTTCTGCAAGAAGGCCTTCCCCGAGATCAGCGACCAGGCGATCAGCCGCATGGTCGCCGGCATGGAAGCCGAGATTTTCCGGCCCGACGAGGAAGTGAAGCGCCTCGCCCGCCGCGCGGTGGAGCTGGGGGTCGACCAGCACTTCACCGACAACATGGACATCGACGAGGTGCTCGCCGAGCTCGACCGGGTCGGCAACAGCGGCAAGGAATGGCTTGGCGAGCTCGAGGCCAGCCGCAACCCGTGGTTCAACGTGTCCAGCGGCGACGGGTTCTACCACTATCACCGCAGCTGGAACGACGACCTCAGCCTGCCGTTCGCCGCCCTTCCCGGCTACATCGAGAAGATCAAGGCCGGCGAGAACATCGAGCGGCCGACCGAGCAGCTGGTGAAGGAGCGCGAGCAGCTCGTCGCCGATTACCGCGAGCTGCTCGACACCGAGGAGGACAAGGCGACCTACGACCAGATGATCGCCTTGGCCCACCGCGTGTTCCCCTATGTCGAGGGGCACAAGTTCTACTGCGAGCACTGGTACACCAACCTGTTCTTCAACAAGATCAGGGAGTTCGGCGCCCTGCTGGCGGAGCACCGGTTCTTTGGACCCGAGGGCCGCGAGGACGATGTGTTCCACCTGACGCAGTACGAGCTCGAAAGCGCGATCATCGACCTCATGCTGAGCTGGGGCATCGGCGCCCCGCCGCGCGGGCCGGCGCACTGGCCGGCGATCGTCGCCCAGCGCAAGGCGGCGATCGAGGAATGGGGCAAGCACGGCTGCCCGCCGGCGCTCGGCGCGGTGCCCGACGCGATCGACGATCCGGCGATCAACATGCTGTGGGGCATCACCCGCGAGAACCTCGACAAGTGGCTCGACGACGGAACCGAGAACGCAAACGAGCTGCGCGGCTTCGCGGCGTGCTCCGGCGTGGTCGAAGGGACGGCCCGGGTCGTCAAGTCGGTCAGCGAGATCGGTCGCATCCAGGCGGGCGACATCCTCGTCTGCCAGGTAACCAACCCCACCTGGAGCCCGTTGTTTCAGAAGATCAGCGCGGCGGTGAGCGATATCGGCGGGTCGATGAGCCACATGGCCATCGTCGCGCGCGAATACGGGCTGCCCGCGGTCGTCGGCACGGGCAAGGCGACGCAGACGATCAAGGACGGCGCGCGGATCCGCGTCGACGGCGGACGCGGGGTGGTGACCATTCTGGACGATGAGCGGGTGCTGGAAGACGCGTGATGGAGATGACTGGTGTTTCCTCCCCGGCACGGGGAGGTGGCGCCCCCCGCAGGCGGGTGACGGAGGGGACTCTCCTTGAGGCGCAGCGGTTCGGGCGAGGCCCTGTCGCCGCACTTCGTGCGATTCTCATCCCCGTCAAGGGGAGTATTTCATGAGCGCCGTCGCCTGGTTCAAGGACGTTGGCATCGCCGACCGGCCGACCGTCGGCGGCAAGGGCGGCTCGCTGGGGGAGCTGACGCGCGCCGGGATTCCCGTGCCGCCGGGGTTCGTCGTGACGACCAGCGCATTCGAGACCTTCCTGGCAGCGCTCGAAGCGGGTGGGACGATCCGCGAGAGGGTCGAGGGGCTCGACCCAAACGATCTCGCCGCGGCGAGGAAGCTCTCCGGGGAACTTCGCCGGCGGGTGATCGAGGAGCCGATGCCTTTGCAGGTCGAGCGGGCGATCCTCGCCGCCTACCGGGAACTGGGCGCGCACGCGGTTGCGGTTCGCTCGTCGGCCACGACCGAGGACGCCGAGGACGCAAGCTTCGCAGGCCTGCAGGACACCTTCCTGTGGGTGCTGAGCGGCACCGACATGATCGCCAGGGTGCGCGAGTGCTGGGGTAGCCTCTACTCGGTCGAGAGCATGACCTACCGTCGCAGGCAAGGTCTGCCGGAGGACGGCGTGGCGATGGCGGTTGTGGTGCAGGCGATGGTCGACGCGCGTTGCGCCGGGGTGATGTTCACCCGCAGCCCCACGACCGGCGACAAGTCGGTCATCACCATCGAGGGCGCGCCGGGGCTCGGCAGCGCGGTCGTCTCGGGCGAGGTGACCCCGGATCGCTGGGTCCTGGGCAAGATCACCGGCGAGATTTCGGTGCGCGACATCTCGGACAAGCACGCCAAGCAGGTGCCGGCCGAGGATGGCGGGATTCGCGAGGTGGAGCTGGAGGGAGACGAACGCACGCAGCCGTGCCTGTCTGACGACGAGCTGCAGGCGCTGCGCGACATCGGGCGCCGGATCGAGCGGCACTACGGCAAGCCGCAGGACATCGAGTGGGCGATCGACAAGGCTGGCGAAATCCGCCTGCTGCAATCGCGCCCCGAGACGGTGTGGGCGACGAAGGACGCCGCTGCGCCGGTCAAGCCGCCGGAGGACAACCCGCTCAAGCACGTGATGAGCATCTTCGGCGGGGGCAAGCGGTGAGCCTGACGGCGGCCGACATCGCCGAAATCGCAAGGCTGCTCGACGAGAGCCGGTTCAGCGACCTGAAGCTCGAGACCGGGGGCCTGAAGCTGCGCATCCGGCGGAGCGGGAGCGGATGGTCGCCGCGTTACGAAGACGAGGAGGAGGAGGCCGAAGCGCCCCCTCCCGCCCCCTCGCCCGAGCCGATGCCGCTCGGCCAGGAAGCGGGCGCCGCGCGCGCGGGCGAGGTCGACGTGCCCGCGCCGCTGCTCGGCAACTTCTACGAGGCCCCGCGTCCCGGCGACCCGCCTTTCGTCAGGCCGGGCGACCGGGTAACCGAGGAAACCGTCGTCGGCATCATCGAGGTGATGAAGCTGATGAACCCGATCCGCGCCGGGGTTTCCGGTACGGTGGTGGCCGTGTTGGCGCAGAACGGCAGCGCGGTGGAGGAAGGCGAAGCCCTCATCAGGGTGCGGGTCGAGGGGTGATGCAAGGCCTCGTCATTTCCTCGAGCGTCACCCTTGCCTTGGCTCAGGGCCCCTCTCCCGCGACGCACCGTCCGACCGAGCGGCACGATGGATGGCGCAAACAAGTTCGGCCTGACGAAGGCGCGACAGGAGGACGCTGAAGGTGGCCACCCTGCAAATCGTCGAAACCAGCCTGCGCGACGGTAACCAGTGCCTGTGGGGCGCGCTCGGCATCGATACGGCGAGGACGCTGACCATCGCCCCGGTGATGGAGCGCGCCGGCTATCGGGC
>CAMLHB010000229.1 GCA_946479725.1 uncultured Actinomycetes bacterium
GGGGAAAAGGGGCCGCTCGACGCGCTCAACGTGATGTCGCTGGGGACGCCGGAATCGGCGATCCTCTCAGCGGTGATCTTCAACGCGCTGGTGATCCCGCTGCTGATCCCGCTCTCCCTGCGCGGGGTTCGCTACCGGCCGCTCGGCGCGACCGCGCTCTTGCGGCGCAACATGCTGATCTACGGCCTCGGCGGCCTGATCGCCCCCTTTGTCGGGATCAAGCTGATCGACCTCGTCGTCCACAACCTGTTGGGGGCCTGAACGGAGGGGCCGTGGCGATCGAAAGGCCAGAGGCTGTCACTGAGCCCTCGGTGGCAAATGAGGAGCGGCGGGGCCGCTACAAGGTCTTCCTCGGCATGGCGGCCGGGGTCGGCAAGACCTACCGGATGCTCCAAGAGGGACACGCCGAAGCGGACGCCGGGCGCGACGTGGTGATCGGCTACCTGGAGCCGCACAAGCGCGAGGAGACCAGCGCCCAGGCCCGCGGGCTGGAGGCGGTGCCTCGGCGCCGGGTCGCGATCCGCGACGTCGAGGTGGAGGAGATGGACCTGCCGGGGGTGCTCGCTCGCCGCCCCGAACTGGTCCTGATCGACGAGCTCGCCCACACCAACGCAGCGGGCCTCGAGCACGAGAAGCGCTACGAAGACATCGCCGAGGTGCTGGCGGCGGGGATCGACGTCTTCTCCACGGTCAACGTCCAACACCTTGAGTCGCTGAACGACCAGGTCGCCGAGCTGACCGGAGTTCGGGTGCGGGAGACCGTGCCCGACTCGGTGCTCGGCACCGCCGACGAGGTCGTCCTCATCGACCTCACCCCCGAGGCGCTGATCGGGCGTCTGCGCGAAGGCAAGATCTACCCCGGCGAGAACATCCAGGCCGCGCTCGACAACTTCTTCAAGATCGAGAACCTGGCCGCTCTGCGCGAGGTGAGCCTGCGCCAGGTCGCCGAGGACGTGGAGTCAAAGCGGCTCGTCTACCGCGAGACGGAGCCGGTCGGGACGCGGCGGGAAGAAGACAAGGTCTCGGCCGACGCGCCGAAGGCGGTCGGGGAGCGGCTGCTGGCGCTGGTGCGCCCGCAGCCGAGCTCGCAGCGCCTGGTCCGCCGCGCCTGGCGCTCGGCTCAGCGCCTCGGCACCGACCTCGACCTGCTCTGGGTGAAGCCACCTGGCCAGCAGATCGAGGGCGAACTGGAGCACCAGGTGGCCGCGCTGCGTCGGCTGGCCTCGGTGCTGGGGGCGACCTTCCTGGTCGAGGAGCACGACGACTTGGTCGCTGCCGTCGCCCGGGTGGTCCGCGAGCGCAACAGCACCTACATCATGGTCGGCGAATCGAACCCGCCGAAGGGCTTTGCCCGCCTGCGGGAACGGCTGCCGCAGCGCCTGATGCAAGCGACCCCGCCGGGGGTCGACGTGCGGATCGTCGCCCACCGCGGTTTGAAGGAGGAGGGGAAGTGATCGAGCACTTCCTCGTCGGCCTCGCCCTGGTGCTGGGGCTGGCCGGGGGGTTCCTGCTGGCCCGCGGCCGGCATCGCGGCAACACCTCCGATTCTGGCGCGGTCCACCAGATCCTTCTGCCCTTCACCGGAGCCGAGATTTCACGACGGGCAGTTGACGCAGCTCTGCGGCTGGCGCGCGCCGAGGACGCAACGCTGATGCCGGCCTACCTCGCCCTGGTGCCGAAGAGGCTGCCACTCGAATGCGCGATCCCAAAAGAGGCGGACCGGGCGATGTCGATGCTGGAGGCGATCGAACAGCGCGCGAGCGCCCAGGACGTTCCGGTCGATGCCCGGATCGAGCGCGGCCGCTCCTACCGGCACGCCCTCGCTCGGCTTCTCAACGAGGAGACCTTCGACCGCGTGGTGGTCTCAGCTACGGCGACCGGGACGGCGGGCTTCTCAGGCGAAGACCTGGTTTGGCTGCTAGAGAAAGCGCCCGCCGAGGTGCTCATCCTCCGGGCCGGACCTTCCGACCACCGCGTTGTGAGTGTCGACGGAAGAGGCCCTGGCGCCTGAACTCCGGTCTAGAGGGTTCCGGAAGCGATACCGCGAAAGCCAAGGCGCCGCCCGCCGCGGGCTAACGAGCCGCCGCCCGCTCTCCAGGCCCGGCATGGGGCAGCATGACCTCCGCCGCGTCCTCGGCGCTCAGGTTCGGATAGAGGCAGCGGATCAACGCGATCGCCACCATCCCGCCGAACAGCTGCACGACGACGAAGGCCGGTACCGAGGCCGGGGAGATGCCGGCGAAGGTGTCGGAGAACATGCGGCCAATGTCGATCGCCGGGTTGGCGAAGCTGGTCGAGCTGGTGAAGAAGTAGGCCGAGCCGATGTAGGCGCCGACCGCAGCCGGTGCCAGGCTGCCCCGCTCGCTGCGCGCCAGGGCGAAGATCACCAGCAGCAGGCCGAGAGTCGCGACGACCTCGGCGAACAGATGCGAGGTCGAGGCGCGGTGCGTCGTCGCGATGCTCACCGCCGAGAGGTCGAACATCAGGTTGGCGACGATCGCCCCGGCGATGCAGCCCGCGACCTGAGCGGGGATGTAGGCGAAGGCATGGCGCCAGCGCAGACCGCCGAAGGCAGCGTCGACCAGCGAGACGACCGGATTGAAGTGGGCGCCGGAGACCGGGCCGAACATGAGGATGAAGGTGAACAGCCCGGTCGCCGTCGCCGCCGCGTTCTCCAGGAGCTGCATTCCGGTGTCGCCGGGCGAGAGTTGCGCGGCGGCGATCCCCGAGCCGATCACCGTCGCGGCGAGGAAGGCAGAACCGAGGAACTCGGCGAGAAGGCGCCGGGGCAGCGGGGCTGGGTCCATGCGGCGGTGATCCTATGTATTGACAGTCGTGATTTCAATAGATATATGTAAATAGATGGCTGTCGATCTTGAGCTCGCCCCGAAGACCAAGCGTCCAGCGGGCGAGCCTTGCTGCGAGCCGGTTGTCTATCCCGACGTGGAGCGCGAGCAGGCTGAGCGCATGGCGACGATCGCCAAGGCACTCGGCGATCCGATCCGCCTCCAGCTCGTGGACGTGCTGCGAAAGCACGCGGGCAAGGTCTGCGTCTGCGAGCTGGTGCCGCTGTTCGACCTCTCCCAGCCGACCGTCTCCCATCACCTCAAGAAGCTCCGCGAAGCCGGGATCGTCGGCTCGGAGCGGCGTGGGCTGTGGGCCTACTACTACGTCATCCCCGGGGCGCTCGAGGAGGTCGCCGCGTGGCTGGCTTGAGCGATCCGGACAGCTCTCCGCCCGCCGCCCCCTGCTGTGATCCCGCGAAGCAGGCCGACTGCTGCGCCCCTTCGGAGAAGGCGAAGTGCTGCCCGCCCGGTGCCGAGGGGTGCGGCTGCCAGTCCGAGGCGAAGAACTAGATGAGTAGTTCCACGAATTGCCCCTGTCGGGAAGGCAGGCAGGGGTAAGGA
>CAMLHB010000230.1 GCA_946479725.1 uncultured Actinomycetes bacterium
CTGACCGAGTTCCTGCCGATCTCCTCCACCGGCCACCTGATCATCGTCCCCTGGCTGCAGGACTACACCTTCCTGCAGGACCACGAGACCTTCAACAAGACCTTCGACGTGGCGCTCCACGCCGGCACCCTGATCGCCGCGATCGCCTACTTCCGGGTCGAGGTCGTCGTCCTCATCCGCGGCTTCGTCGAGGCTGCGCGGCAGCGGGCGATCCGCACCCAGGAGCAGCGCCTTGCCGTGGCGATCGCGATCGGCACCGTGCCGGCGGTGATCGCCGGCGGCCTCGGCTCCAGCTTCATCGACGAACACCTCGGCGAGCCCTGGATGATCGCGATCCAGCTGATCTTCTTCGGCTTCCTGCTCGGCTACGCCGACCGCATGCCTGAGCGCCGCAATCTCGGCGACGCCAAGCTCCGCGACGGTTGGTACATCGGCCTCGCCCAGGTGCTGGCGCTGGCGCCGGGGACCTCGCGCTCGGGAATCACGATCACCGCCGGCCGCTGGCTCGGCCTCGACCGCGACGCCGCCGCCCGCTTCTCCTTCCTGCTGCTGATCCCCGCCGTCGCCGGTGCCACCGTCTACAAGGCGTTGGAGGCGGTCAAAGAAGGGCTGCCGCCCGGCGTCGGCGAGCCGATGGTGGTGGGGACGATCGCCGCTGCCGTCTCCGGCTACTGGGCGATCTCCTTCCTCCTCCGCCTGGTGCGGACGACCAGCTACCGCCCCTTCGTCCTCTACCGCTACTTCGCCGGCGCCGCGATCCTCCTCGTCATCGCCACCGGCCTGCGGCCGGCGACCTTCTGAGGCCGAGTCCGCGAGAGGCGTCGATATACGACGCTTGGCGCGGACTCGCGTGCGAGTGAGCCCGGCTTCCCGCAAATTCGCGGCGCTTGCGGGCAGACTCGTGAAAATCCTGTGAACGCAGGGGGTTAACGCCTCCGGAGGTGCATACACTTTGTTCATCCGAATCGCCGTCCTCGACACCGACAGCGGTTTCGTCACCGTCCTCGCCCGCCGCGCAGAGGCGGCCGGTTGGCATCTCAGCCAGAAGACCGGCCCCGTGCCGCCGCGCGACCTGGTGGCGATGAAGCTGAACGCGCTTCTGGTCGACCCCGTCGTTTTGGGCGACGAAGCCTGGCCCTACCTGGAGCGGGTCGCCTCGATGCTGCCCGATCTCGGCCTCGTCGTCTGCACCGGCCGCTCGACCGTCGCCCAGCGGGTGCGCGGGCTGCGGCTCGGGGTCGACGACTGGATGACCAAGCCCTGCCATCCCGAGGAGGCGATCGCCCGCCTCGAAGCGGTCTCGCGCCGCCGCCGTCGGGGCCGGCAGGAGCACGAGGCCGCGCCACTTGCCGTCGGCGAGATGGAGATCCGCCCCGATCGCTACCAGGCCTTCGTCGGCAACGAGGCGCTCGACCTCACCCGGCGCGAGTTCGAGCTGCTCTACCTGCTCGCCGAGGAACGCGGCCAGGTGCTGGAGCGCGAGCAGATCTACCAGCGCGTCTGGGGCTACGCGATGGCCCACGGCGACCGCTCGGTCGACGTCTTCGTGCGAAAGCTGCGCAAGAAGCTCGAGGGCCTCTCGCCGAGCTGGACCTACATCCACACCCACTTCGGCATCGGCTACCGCTTCGATCCCGAACCGGCCGGGATCGTCCCCGAGGAGCTGCGCGCCGCTCCCGAGCAGCCGGCGACCAGCGAGCCCGCGGCCGAGCCTTCTTCACAAGCCGTTCACAACAGCTTCACGGCCGGATAACCGCTCCTGCCTGAGCCGCCGCCATGCTCGCACGCATGGGACGGCTGGAGATCAAGCCCGAAGAGCACGCGGCGCTCGTCGACGGCCGCCCCCTCAGCCTCACCGTCCGCGAGCTGCAGCTGCTGGTGACGCTCTCCGAGCACCCGCAGCGGATCATGACCCGTGAGGAGCTGTTCGCCGAGGTCTGGGGCGGCACCCCGCGCAGCGACGATCGCTCGGTCGACGTCTACGTCAGCCGGCTCCGCGCCAAGCTCGGCGAAGCGCTGCCCGACCGGCGGCTGATCCACACCCATAACGGGATCGGCTACCGGTTCTCGCCCGATGGGTGAAGAACCCGGGTCGCTTTTACATCTTTTTTACATGCTCGACACAGGCACGTAACAAGGTTCCGGGTGGCCGCTGCGAGGGTGGCGCCAACTGTGAATCGACCCGAAGGAGAAAGAGTTGACCAGCTCTAAGTGGTTCGTGGCGGTGACCGCCGCGGTGATCCTCGCCATCGGCCTCGCCGCCTGCGGCAGCAGCAACGAAACCAGCGGTGGCAGCGGTGGCGGCAGCGTCTCCGGTGAAATCGCCGGCGCCGGCTCGACCGCCCAGCAGGCCGCCCAGGAAGCCTGGATCGCCGAATTCGAGAACGAAAACTCCAGCGTGACGATCTCCTACGATCCGGTTGGGTCCGGTGGGGGCCGCGAACAGTTCATCGCCGGCGGAGTTGCCTACGCCGGCAGTGACGCCGCCCTCGCGACCGAAGAAGGCGAACTCGAAAAAGCCGAAAAGCGCTGCAAGACCGGCCAGCTGATCGAGGTCCCGGCCTACATCTCGCCGATCGCGATCATCTACAACCTCCCCGGCGTCGAAGACCTCCAGCTCGACCCCGAAACCCTGGCGAAGATCTTCAACCAGGAAATCACCAGCTGGAACGACAAGGCGATCGCCGCCGACAACCCCGGCGCCGAACTGCCCGAAACCCGCATCACCCCGGTCAACCGCTCTGACGAGTCCGGCACCACGGAGAACTTCGTCGAATACCTCTCCGAGGTCGTGCCCAGCGTCTGGAGCTACGAAGTCAGCGGCGACTGGCCCGTCAAGGGCGGCGAAGCCGCCTCCGGCACCTCCGGCGTCGTCGAAGCGGTCGCCGCCGGCGAAGGCGCGATCGGCTACGCCGACGCCAGCCAGGCCGGCGAACTCGGGATCGCCAAGATCAAGGTCGGCTCCGAATACGCCGAACCGAGCCCCGAAGCCGCGGCCAAGGTGCTCGAGGAGTCCCCGCTCGACAAGGAACTGAGCCCGGGCAAGTACACGCTCGCCTACAAGCTCGACCGCAAGACGGAATCGGAAGGGACCTATCCGATCGTCCTCACCTCCTACCTGATCGCCTGCAGCAAGTACGACTCGGCCGACGAAGCCAGCGCGACCAAGGCGTACCTCGAATACGTCATCAGCCCGGAAGGGCAGGAACTGGCCGCCGAACAGGCGGGCTCGGCTCCGCTCTCCTCGGCCCTGACGGCGAAGGTGACCCCGGCGATCGAAGCGATCGAAGCCGGTTAGGGGGAGCGTGTCCCAGGTCGACACCACGACCAACGCAGGTCAGCTGCTGGCGGCGGCGTCCGGAGGGCGCCGCGGCGCGCAGTCGACGAAGGTCTTGCTGTCGG
>CAMLHB010000231.1 GCA_946479725.1 uncultured Actinomycetes bacterium
ACTCCCATCAACCCCCCCCGCCCCCCCCCCCCCGGGGCGCGCCTCTCGTGGCGCGCCCCCCCCCCGTCCACCCCGCACCCCCCACCCCCCCACCCCCCCGGGGGTGGTTTCGGCGCTCGTTGCGGCTTCTTGGGCTCGTGCAGCTTGAACGGCTCGGGCGGTGTTGCCGGCGGTGACGAAGCCGGCGCTGGCGTCGACGGTGACGACCTCGCCGTCGCGGAGGACGCGGGTCGCTTCGCCGGTGCCGACGACGCAGGGGATCCCGAGCTCCCGCGAGACGATCGCGGCGTGGCAGGTCATGCCGCCTGAGTCGGTGACGATCGCGGCCGCGCGGCGCATCAGCGGCACCCAGTCGGGCGCGGTCATGTGGGTGACGAGGACCTCGCCGTCCTGCAGATCGCCCGCCTGCTCGCGCTTGGAGACGACCCGAACCGCGCCGGCGGCTTCGCCGGGGGCGGCGCCGAGGCCGCGGACCAGCTCCTCGCCGCGCTCGCCGGCGCTGACGGCGGTGGCGGCATCGAGCGATTCGCCGCCGGCGGTGGTCACCGGCCGCGACTGCAGCATCCAGACCGCGTCGGACTCGTCGAAGGCCCACTCGGTGTCCTGCGGGGAGCCGTAGTGGCGTTCGATCCGCACCCCCAGCTCCGCCACCCGCCGCACCTCCTCGTCACTGAGGACGGGGCGGTTGCCCTCGGCCTCGTCCAGCTTCCGCGTCTCGGTGCCGCCGCCGTCCAGCGGCAGGATCGCCAACTCCTTGCGCCGCACTTCGCGCCGCTCTATTCCCAGGCCGGACTTGAGGACCACGTAACGATCGGGCGAGACCGAGCCGGAGACGACCGCCTCGCCGAGCCCGAAGGCGCCCTCGATCACCAGCCGCTCGCGGTCGCCGCTGGCGGGGTCGATCGTGAACATCACCCCCGAGCGGCTCGAGCGGATCTGCCGCTGGACGACGACGGCGATGTCCATGTCGGCCTGGCCGAAACCCCGCTGGGCGCGGTAGTAGATGGTGCGGGCGCCGAACAGCGAGGCCCAGCAGGCGCGCACCGCGTCGAGCAGCGCCTCGGTACCGCGCACGTTCAGCAGCGTCTCGTTCATCCCGGCGAAGGAGGCGGACTCGCTGTCCTCGGCGGTGGCGGAGGAGCGCACCGCCACCGGCGCTCCCTCCTCGCCGCCGACCAGCTCCGCGTAGGCGGCGCCGATCCGCTGCGCCAGCCAATCCGGCAGCGGCTCGCGCTCGACCTCGGCCCGCACCTCCGCCGCCGCCCGCTCCAGCGCCGCGGTGTCGTCGACGTCGAGGCCGTCGAGCCGCGCCGCGATCCGCTCGCGCAGACCGCTCTCCTCGCAGAAGGCCGCGTAGGAAGGCGCCCCGACCACGAACCCGGGCGGCACCGGCAGCCCGGCGGCGGTCAGCTCGCCGAGGTTGGCGCCCTTACCGCCGGCGAACTCGACGTCGCCGCGGCCGAGCCGGTCGAAGGGCAGCACCGAGTCGACGATCGTGGTCATGGCCGCGGCACCACCAGGACGGGGCAGGGCGCCTTGTGCAGGAGCTGGGTGGAGACGGAGCCGATCAGGACCCGCATCACCGGGCCGTAGCCGCGCGAGCCGGCGACCAGCAGGTCGGCGCCGACCTCCTCGCAGGCCTCGGCGATCGTCGGCGCCGGCGTCCCCGCCAGGGCGCGGCCGGTAGCCGCCAGCCGCTCGTCGATCGCCTTCACGGCCTTGGTCACGATCGGGCCCGCCTCGGGGGCGATCGCCGGCGTGTAGCCGGTCGCGCCGGGGATCACGTTCGGCGGCGCCGAGACGGTGTAGAGGACGATCGTCGCCCGACAGGCGAGCGCCAGGGCTTCGGCCCGCGCCAGCGCCGCTTTCGCCTCCTCGGTGTCGTCATAAGCGACGGCGATCGTCCGGAACGGCCCGTGCTCCTCCGCCGCGAACCCGCGTGGAGCCGCCGCCACCTCGCAGGGAGCTCCGTGCAGCAGCCCGTCGGCGACGCTGCCGATCAGCGTCCGCCCGACCGGCCCCCGGTGCGGCGAGCCGACGACGATCGTCTCGACCTGCTCGCGCTCGGCAAGGTCGTTGATGACGCCGGCCGGCGAGCCGCCGCCGAAGGCCCGCGTCTCGATCTCCAGCTCACCGAGGCGCTCGCGCGCCTCTTCGAACAGCGGCCGCGCCCGCTCGGCTTCCTCTTCCTCGAGGATCTCATAGGGGATCGGCAGCGGCCCGTAGGGCAGGACGGTGACGACGAGGACGGCGGCGTCGGTCGCTTCGGCGAGCACCCGGGTCAGCTCCAGCGCGTCGCGCCCGCCGTCGCTGCCGTCGTAGCCGACGAGAATCTTCATCGCTCCAATCTAGGAGCGGCGACCCGCCCTCCCATCCGGGGAACCCCACAGCCTCGGGGTCGGGGTCTTCCCCGGCCTCAAGCCCCCCAGCAGGACCGCCAAGCCTGCCAGCATCGCCAGCTGCAGGGCCATCCCCATCGGCGAGGTGAGGGCGTCGAGGACGACGTCGCCGAGGTTTTGCTCGGCAACCGAGGCGGCAGCGACGTAGATCGAGTAGGAGACGAGGCGGCCGGCGAAGAAGGCCGCGGTCAGCGGCAGCAGCGGCACCGTCATCAGGCCGGCGGCGACGAAGAGCTGGCCCGAGGGCACCGGCGAGAGCGCGAAGAGCCCGAGCCCCGCCGCCGGGCGGCCGCGGTTGGCGAGCAGCGCCCCCTGCGCCCGGTCGAGCCGCTGCAGCCGCGCCGGCGCCAGGCGGGGCCGCAGGCGCCGGGCGCCGCTGGCGAGCAGGTAGCGGCCGGCGGCCGCGGCGAGGGCGCCGCCGAGCACCAGCGGCACCGCCGGCAGGTCGAACTGGAGGCTGAAGAAGACCAGGACCGCCCAGGTCGGGGGACCGAAAGCGGGCAGCAGGTTGACCGCGAAGACCACCCCCAGCGCGATCGCCAGCTCTCCCGTCACCGCCCTAGCCTA
The DNA here is from genome assembly GCA_946479725.1 of uncultured Actinomycetes bacterium. Next base: position 2,967 of record CAMLHB010000231.1, read on the forward strand.
GGACCGGCCCGCCACCAAGGCCTGCGGCAAACCCGCAGCCGATCGCGTGGCTTTCCCCGGATAGGGCGCTGGGCGGGCGCCCTCACACTTGCGGGTAATGAACCGGGAGCGTCTGCCCAAGATCCTGATCGTCGGCGGTGGCGTCGGCGCGCTGGAGGCAGCGATCGCCCTCGGTGACCTGGCCGGGGACAGGGCGCGGGTCGAGATCTGCGCCGGCCGCGGCGAGTTCGTCTACCGGCCCTTCGCCGTCGGCGAGCCCTACGGCGCCTCCCGTGTCCTCCGCTACGACCTCGCCGAGCTGGCCGAGCTCTGCGGCGCCGAGCTGCGGCTGGAGAACATCGCCTCGGTCGACCCGGCGCTGCGCTCCGCGACCACCCACGACGGCGAGGAGATCC
>CAMLHB010000232.1 GCA_946479725.1 uncultured Actinomycetes bacterium
TCTCTCCTCCAGGGCGGCCTGCAGGCGCTGGGAGTTGGCCCAGGCGTACTCGCTGCCCCGGACCCCGCGCCGCTGCCGCACGTCGAGCAGGAGGTCGACTTCCGCGTCCGCGAGGGCTCGCAGGAAGGCGCCCTGATCGAAGCCGTAGACGCCGATCGTCCTCAGGGTCTTCATCCGGTCCCATCATCGCTGAGCACCATCCCGCAGTAGCCGTCGGCGATCTCCGCCGGCGCCAAACGCCCGCCCGGTCGCACCCACTGCGGGGTGTAGTTGACCATCCCCAGGAGGGCGAGGAGGGAGAGGCGGCGGTCGGCGAAGATCATCGAGCCGTCGGCCTCGCCGCGGGCGAGGACGTCGTCGAGGATCTTCTCGAAGGCGCGGCGCTGGGAGCGGACGCGGCGCCAGCGGGGCTCGCGCTCGATCGCCTGGCGCTCCTGGGTGAAGACGAGCATGTGGTGGCGGTGCTCGACGACGTGGGCGACCCAGGCCTCGACCAGCTGGCGCAGCTGGTCCACGGGTGGGGCCTCGGCGGCGACGATCTCCCGCGCCCGGGCCAGCAGCGGCTCCAGCAGCTCGTCGCAGATCGCGATCAGGAGGTCGTCCTTGCCCTCGATGTAGTGGTAGAGGCCGCCGGCGGCGAGGCCGGTCGCCTCGGTCAGCTCGCTGATCGAGGTCGAGTCGTAGCCGCGCTCGGCGAACAACTCCGCCGCGGTGGCGACTACCTCGCGGCGGCGGGCGTCGTAGCGAGCGCGCAGGGCCGGGCGCGTGGGAGGGGTGGGAACCGGCATCGCCTCACGGTAGCGGAAAACCGAACGATGATTCGGTATTCTGCGCCAATGGACTTCAACCTCGGCGACGAGCATCGCCTGATCCAGCGCACGGTCCGCGACTTCGCCACCCAGGAGGTTGCCCCGGTCGCGGAGGAGCTCGATCGCGAGAAGCGGTTCCCCTACGAGATCGTGCGCCAGCTCGCCGATCTCAACCTGATGGGGATCCCCTTCCCGCAGGAGTACGGGGGCGGGGGAGGGGACTCGCTCGCCTACGCGCTGGCGGTCGAGGAGCTGACCCGGGTCGATTCCTCGGTGGCGATCACGCTTTGCGCCCACACCTCGCTCGGCACCCAGCCGATCTATCTCTTCGGCTCCGAGGCTCAGAAACAGGAGTGGTTGCCGCGGTTGACGGCCGGGGAGATCCTCGGCGCCTTCGGCCTGACCGAGCCCGAGGCCGGTTCCGACGCCGGCAACGTCCGCACCATGGCCCGCCTCGACGGCGGCGAATGGGTCGTCGACGGCGCCAAGCAGTTCATCACCAACGCCGGCACCGAGATCTCCGGCGTCGTCTGCATCACCGCCCGCACCGGCGAGAACGAGATCTCCAACCTGATCGTCGCCAACGGCACCCCCGGCTACGAGCAGGGCGAGCCCTACCGGAAGATGGGCTGGAACGCTTCGGACACCCGCCCGCTCACCTTCACCGACTGCCGCGTCCCTGAGGAGAACCTGCTCGGCCCGCGCGGGATGGGCTTCCGCCAGTTCCTGCAGGTGCTCGACATCGGCCGCATCGGCGTCGCCGCGATGGGCGTCGGCCTCGCCCAGGGCGCGCTCGACGAGGCGCTCGCCTACGCGAAGGAGCGTCAGGCCTTCGGCCAGGCGATTTCCCGCTTCCAGTCGATCCAGGCCAAGCTCGCCGACATGGCGACCGAGATCGAGGCGACCCGGCTGCTCGTCTACAAAGCGGCGCGGATGAAGGACCGGGGGGAAAACTTCTCCCTCACCGCCGCCCAGGCGAAGCTGAAGAGCGGCCGCCTCGCCGTCCGCTGCTGCGAGGAGGCGGTGCAGATCCACGGCGGCTACGGCTACATCGAGGAGTACCCGGTCTGCCGCTTCTACCGCGACGCGAAGATCCTCACGATCGGCGAGGGCACCGACGAGGTCCAGCAGATGGTCATCGCCCGCGCCCTCGGGGCCTAGGCTGAGCCGATGATCCCGAAGGCAGTCCACATCCGCGAGGTCGGGCCGCGCGACGGCTTCCAGAACGAGCCGGAGACGATTGCCACCGAGGACAAGGTGCGGCTGGTCGAGATGCTCGCCCGGACCGGGCTGCGGCGGCTGGAGGTGACGAGCTTCGTCCGCGCCGACGTCGTTCCGCAGCTGGCCGATGGGCGGCAGGTGCTGGAGCAGGCCGATATCCCCGAGGAGGTCTCGGTCTCGGTCCTCGTCCCCAACATGCGCGGGCTGGAAGCGGCACTGGAGGTGCGGGAGAAGATCGACGAGGTCAACGTCTTCCTCTCCGCCTCTGAGACCCACAACCGCCGCAACGTCAACCGCTCGGTTGAGGAGTCGCTGGAAGGCGTCGCACACGTGCTGGCGCGGGCGACCGAGGAAGGGCTCCGCTGCGAGGGCGTTGTCAGCACCAGCTTCGGCTGTCCCTACGAGGGCTACGTCCCCTTCGAGCGCGTCTTCGAGATCGCCAAGCGGCTCTCGGCAGCCGGCGCGGTTGAGATCGGCTTCGGCGACACCACCGGGATGGCCAACCCGATCCAGGTCGGCGAGTTCTTCCGCCGCGCCCACGAGGAGATCGTCGGCGTCGAGCTGACCGCCCACTTCCACGACACCCGCGGCCAGGCGCTCGCCAACGTCCTGGCGGCGCTGGAGGTCGGCGTCGACTCCTTCGAGTCGAGCTTCGGCCAGCTCGGCGGCTGCCCGGTCCCGCCCGGCGCTACCGGCAACGTCGCCAGCGAGGACCTGGTCTCGATGCTGCACGAGATGGGGATCGAGACCGGCGTCGACCTCGGGAAGCTGCTCGAAACCGCCCGCGCCGCTCAGGAGGTTCTCGGCCGCCCGCTCGCCTCCCACACCCTCGTCGCCGGCCCGGTCGAGTGGCACGCCGAGCGCGACCCGTTCAGGGAAAACCCGCCGCGATGAGCACCCCCCACCGAACTGCATCAGGTTGGCTACCTGCTGGGTGGCCAAGTTGATGCAGTTCGAGAAGGTTGGGAGTTCGCGGGAGAAGCACCTCGAGCTGATCGCCGAGCTGAACGCGGAGCTGGAGCGGGTCCGCGCTGGCGGCGGTGAGAAGGCGGTCGAGCGCCACCGCTCCCGCGGCAAGTTGACCGCCCGCGAGCGCGTCGCGCGACTCTGCGACGAGAGCACCGAATTCCTCGAGCTCTCGCCGCTGGCGGCCCACGGGATGTACGACGACGCGGCGCCCGGGGCCGGGATCGTCGCCGGCATCGGCACTGTCAGCGGCCGCAAGTGCATGATCGCCGCCAACGACGCCAGGCCGTCGCGGGTGGAGAGGAACTCCGTCTCGGCGATCTCCTCCACGGGCACCGCG
>CAMLHB010000233.1 GCA_946479725.1 uncultured Actinomycetes bacterium
GCCAATGGCGACGCGGTCGCCGCCGCGCTCGACGACGCGATCGCTCGCCTGCGCGAGGCGCGCGAGCTGATCGCCTCGGGCGAGGCGGGGGCGGTCGAATCGTGGCACGGGGCAGCCGGCGCTGACCGCCGCCGGCTGCTCGAGGCCGAGCTCGCGGCCGGGCCCCTGCGCGAGCTGCGCGTCGTCGTCGCCAACCGGCCCGGCACGGTCGCCGAGCTGGCGCTGGCGCTGGGCGAGGCCGGCGTCAACATCGAGGACATGGCCCTGCACCCGGCCCCCGACATGACCTCCGGCGCCGTCTCCCTCTGGGTCGCCGGCGAGGAGCAGGCGACCAAGGCGGCGGACCTCGTCCGCGGGCTCGGCCACACCGTCAGCGTCCTCGACGCCCCCGAGTCGTAGGGTCGCCCGATGAGCGTTACCCGCTTCGCGCCCTCGGGACCCTTGCGCGGGTCCATGCGCCCACCCTCGGACAAGTCGATCAGCCACCGCGCGGCGCTGATCGCGGCGATGGGGGAGGGGGAGACGGTCGTCGAGGGGTACCTGGACGCCGCCGACACGCGCTCGACGCTGGCGGCAGTCAGGGCACTGGGCGCAGAGGTAGACGAAGAACAGCTGGGTGAGGGGGAGGAGGTTGCGGGCGCACGCGGTCTTCAGCTTCGGATTCGCGGTGTCGGCTTGCGAAACGCCAAGCCGGCGAAGATCGACGTCGGCAATGCGGGGACGCTCCTGCGGCTGCTGCCGGGATGGCTGGCGGGGCAGGTGGGAGGGGAGTGGAAGCTCGACGGCGATGAGTCGATTCGGCGCCGGCCCGTCGACCGGATCGCGGTGCCGCTGCGGGAGATGGGGGCCGACCTCAGTGCGAGCGAGGATCGCCTGCCGCCGCTCGAGGTTCGCGGCGCCCCCCTGCACGGCATCACCTACGAGATGCCGATCGCCAGCGCCCAGGTGAAGTCGTGCTTGCTGTTCGCCGGCCTCCTCGCAGAGGGCGAAACGCGGGTGGTCGAGCCGCTGGCGAGCCGCGACCACACCGAGCGCATGCTCGAGGCCGCTGGCGCCGCCGTGACAACCGAAGGAAACGCGGTCGTCGTCCAGACTGCCGAATCCCTCGTACCCGAAGAGCTGCTCGTACCCGCCGATATCTCGTCAGCCGCCTTTCCCCTCATTGCTGCTGTTCTCGTCTCGGGAAGCCAGATCGAACTGAGGGAGGTCGGCGTCAACCCGACCCGCACCGGACTGCTGACCATCCTCGATCGAATGGGGGTCGAAATCGAACGTGAACGAGAGGTGAACGCCGGGGGCGAGCCCATCGCCCTCCTCCGCGTCCGCTCCGCACCCCTCCAGGGCACCGAGGTCGGCGGCGCCGAGATCCCGCTCGCGATCGACGAGCTTCCTCTCGTCGCCCTCGCTGCCTGCTTCGCCGAGGGGACCACGGTGATCCGCGACGCCGAGGAGCTGCGGCGCAAGGAGTCGGACCGGATCGAGACCGTGACCGCGGCGCTGCGGGCGCTTGGGGGCAAGGTCGAGCCGACCGCGGACGGGATGGTGGTCGAGGGCACGGGCGGCCTGCGCGGCGGCACGATCGAGTCGCACGGCGACCACCGGATCGCGATGCTCGGCGCCGTCGCCGGCCTCGCCTCGACCGACGGCGTCGAGGTCGTCGGCATGGACGCCGCGGCGGTCAGCTACCCCGGCTTCGAGGCGGATCTCCGCTCTTTGCTCGCTTCCTGAATGTCGTTTCCACACTTTGGGCCCCTAGGAGGGCTTGGCGAAACCCCCGCGCACGCCTGGCGGCGGCGGACACTGCGCGGTGCGGCGTCCTCAGTCGGCCAAATAGCGCTGCTATTCGGCCTCCCTGCGTCCTTGCCCCGCTTGGTCCGGCGCTCGCCAGCCGCACACGCGGGTTTCGCCAATCCCTCCTAGAGGGGCCACGATTCTGGAAACGACGGACGAATACGCTGCTGCCATGGTGATCGCGATCGACGGGCCCGCCGGGGCCGGCAAGTCCACGGTCGCGCGCGCTGTCGCGGGCGAGATCGGGTTCACCTACCTCGACTCGGGGGCGATGTACCGCTGCGTGGCGCTGGCGGCGCTGGAGGCGGGCGCCGACCTCGATAACGGCGAGGCGCTCGGCGCGCTGGCCGAGGGGTTGAAGATCGGATTGGACGGGCACCGGGTTCTGCTCGGGGCGCGTGATGTCACGGAGGAGATCCGGACCCCAGAGGTCAGCGCTGCCGCCTCCCATGTCTCCGTCCACCCTCGTGTCCGCGCCGCGATGGTTGACCGCCAGCGGCAGCTGATCGCCGCCGGCCGCTACGTCGCCGAGGGCCGCGACATCGGCACCGTCGTCAGTCCCGACTCGCCGTTGAAGGTCTTCCTCACCGCCTCCGACGAGGAGCGGGCGCGGCGACGCGCCGAGCAGAGCGGCGGCGACTACGACGTTGTCCTGCAGGCGCAGCGTCGCCGCGACGCCCGCGACACCGAGCGCGAGCACGGGGCGCTTCGCCCCGCCGACGACGCCGTCGAGCTCGACACGACGGGGCTCAGCCTCGATGAGGTCGTCGCCCGCGTCGTCGCCCTAGCTCGCAAGCGAGGCCTGGCATGAAGGGTGTCGCTTTCCTCTCGCTATGCGAGAGCAAGTCGCCACGGAGGCCTCGATGAGCGTCCCCACGGTCGCCGTCGTCGGCTTCCCCAACGTCGGCAAGAGCACCCTCGTCAACCGGCTGGTCGGCGGCAACGAGGCCGTCACCTCGCCCGAGCCGGGCGTCACCCGCGACCGCAAGCGGCTCGCCACCGAGTGGAACGGCGTCGCCTTCGAGCTGGTCGACACCGGCGGCATCGACCTCGGTGACGAGGCGGAGCTGGCGCGCGACGTGCAGGCGCAGGCGCGGGTGGCGATCGCCGAAGCCGACGCGATCCTGCTCGTCGTCGACGGCCGCGCTGGCCTCCGCGCCGGCGACACCGAGCTGGCGAAGACGCTGCGCGGCGGCGACGTCCCGGTGCTGGTCGTCGTCAACAAGGCCGATCGCGCCGACGACTTCGGGATCACCGCCGAGTTCCACGCGCTCGGGCTGGGCGAGCCGCTGCCGGTCTCCTCCACCCACGGCCTCGGCACCGGCGATCTGCTCGACGCAACCGTCGCCGCGCTCGGCGAGCGTGTTCCGCACGGCGAGGACGACGAGGCGACCCGGGTCGCGGTGATCGGCCGCCCCAACGTCGGCAAGTCCTCCCTGGTCAATGCCTTCCTCGGCTCGGACCGGGTGATCGTCTCCGACCTCGCCGGCACCACCCGCGACGCGATCGACACCCGGCTCGAGGTCGACGGCCGCCCGGTCGT
>CAMLHB010000234.1 GCA_946479725.1 uncultured Actinomycetes bacterium
TTGGGGCCCGCCCCTGCCCAGCCAGCCTCAGCTTCGTGTGGGTCCTCTGGTGCCTGCCGTCCCGGGGGGGGGTCTGCGAGGACGCTGGGACGGGGGTGGTTTGGGGTGTCGGGGCGCCCCCCCCACCCGCGGCCGTCCCCGTCTGGTACTGTCTGTGTGTGTCCGCTCCCCCCCCCCGCCCTCCCTACCGACCTGGGCGGAGCCGGTTGATGTGGGAGAGATCAAGCGCTTGATCTCCGAGTGTCGTCGTTTGATGCCTGATGTTGGGGTGCAGGTGCCGCCGAATCTGTCGGAGTTCTGGCCGGAGTTGGTGGAGGCAGGCGCGACGGATCTGGGCGGGCTCTCGGCGAACGGGGATCACATTTCGCCGGAGGAGCCGTTTCCCTCGCCGCATCAGGTGCGGAAGGAGCTGGTCCCTCGTGGCTATGCGTTGACGGAGCGTCTCTGCGTCTATCCGCAGTACATGGACCCCGAGTGGATGGAGCAGGGGGTTCTCGACGTGGTCAAGTTGAAGTATTGGAGCTTCATTCCGCGGAAGGGGTCCGGGCGTCGCAATGAAGAGGTGATCAATTCCCGTCTGGCTTCGAGGGCGATCGCGAAAGGACGAGAGGGACTGGAGCTTTCTGAGGACGAGCTGACTGCTCTGTTCGCTGAGACGCGGCCTGAGGTCGTCGAGGAGATGCGGGCCGCGGCGGATGAGCTGCGGGCGGAGCTGCACGGGGATCGGGTTACGTTCGTGGTCAACCGGAACATCAACTTCACCAACGTCTGCGTGGTCGGTTGTGCGTTTTGTGGGTTCGGGCAGGGGAAGCGGTCTCCGGATGCCTATGAAGTCAGCGAGGGGGACTTTGCGGCGCGGGTGGAAGAGGCGGTGGCTTTTGGGGCGACGGAGCTGTGCATGCAGGGGGGGATTCATCCAGACCTGACGCTGGAGGAGTACGGGCGGTGGTTGCGACTCGCGAAGGAGGTGGCGCCGCAGCTGCATCTGCACGCTTATTCGCCGATGGAGATCAACTGGGCCTGCGAGCGCTCGGGGAAGCCGCCCGCCCAGGTGTTCGAGTACCTGCTCGGTTGCGGGCTCGGGTCGACGCCGGGGACGGCGGCGGAGGTCCTGGACGACGGGGTGCGGCAACGGATCTCGCCGAACAAGCTTCCCGCCGATCGCTGGGTGGAGATCATCGAGGCCTCACATCGGGCGGGGCTGCGGTCGACCTCGACGGTGATGTTCGGGCACATCGAGGAGTCCCGGGAGCTGGCGCGGCACATGCGAGTCGTCCGCGCTTTGCAGGAGCGGACCGGCGGGATCACCGAGTTCGTCCCGCTCAGCTTCATCCCCTTCAACACGATGCTGGGACGGACCCACGGGATCGAGGAGATCTCGATGGAGGAGAACCTCAAGCACACCGCCGCCTTCCGGCTGGCCCTGGGGCGGACGATCCCGAACCTGCAGGCGAGCTGGGTGAAGATGGGGCTGGAGGGGGCGACCGAGGCGCTGCGCTGGGGGGTCAATGACCTCGGCGGCACGCTGATGGAGGAGAACATCTCCCGCATGGCCGGTTCCCAGCACGGGGTGCGGCTGGAGCCCGAGCAGCTGATCGCCGCCGCGCGGGCGGCCGGGCGCCAACCTGCGCAGCGAACGACGCTGTACGAGATCATCGAGACCTATGCGGGCGATGATCCTCGAGCAGCAGCGGCAGCCGCTCCGGCCGGCTGAGCTGTCCGAGCCGGTCCCGGGCCCGGGCCAGGTCCAGCTCGAGGTCCGCGCCTGCGGGGTCTGCCGCACCGACCTCCACATCCTCGATGGCGACCTCGCCGAGCCGAAGCTGCCGCTGGTGATGGGCCACCAGATCGTCGGCGTGGTTCGGGAAGCGGGGGAGGGGGCGGAGCGCTTTGCGCCCGGCGAGCGGGTAGGCGTCCCCTGGCTGGGCTGGACCTGCGGCGAGTGCCGTTACTGCCGCAGCGGCCGCGAGAACCTCTGCGACCGGGCCAAGTTCACCGGCTACGACCTCGACGGCGGTTACGCCGAGGTCGCGGTCGCCGACGAGCGCTTCTGCTTCCCGATCCCCGACGGCTACCCGGATCTGCAGGCGGCGCCGCTGCTCTGCGCCGGGCTGATCGGCTACCGGGCGCTGCGGCTGGTCGGCGAGGCGGAGCGGATCGGTTTCTACGGCTTCGGTGCCGCCGCCCACATTCTCTGCCAGGTCGCCGTCCACGAAGGCCGGCGGGTCTTCGCCTTCACCCGCGAGGGCGACGCCGAGACGCAGGCATTCGCGCGGCAGCTCGGCGCCGAGTGGGCGGGCGGATCGGAGGAGGCGCCGCCGGAGGAGCTCGACGGGGCGATCATCTTCGCCCCGGTCGGGGCGCTGATGACGGCGGCGCTTCGGGTCAGCGCCAAGGGCGCCCGGATCATCAGCGCCGGCATCCATATGAGCGACATCCCGTCGTTTCCATATGCAGAGCTGTGGGGGGAGCGGACGCTCGGCTCGGTGGCCAACCTGACCCGGCGCGACGGCGAGGAGTTCGTCGCCCTGGCGCCGCAGGTGCCGGTGCGGACCGAGGTCGAGGTCTACCCGCTGGGGCAGGCAAACGAGGCGCTCGACGATCTCCGCGCCGGCCGCTTTCGCGGCGCCGCGGTCCTCCAAGTCCCAACTGCATCAACTTCGCCACCCAGCAGGTAGTCAAGTTGATGCAGTTCGGATTTCGGGTAGCTGAACGGGACACGTACCCGAGCCAAGGAGGGATGCCGTGAGTGACGAGATCCGCAACAAGGACGACGCCAAGGGACGCGTCAAGGAGGCCGCCGGAAGCCTGACCGGCGACGACGACCTGAAGCGCGAAGGCAAGGTCGACAGGGCCTCCGGCGCCGTCAAGGACGGTCTCGACAAGGCGTCCGACAAGGTCAAGGACGCGCTCGGCAAAGACAGGGACCGGGACTAGCGGAACAAGTCTTGGTCGCGGGGGCGGCGGAGGGCGGCGGCGCCGGGGCCGTTCTCCGCCATCACGTGATGCCCGAGGCCGCGGACGACGGCGGCGGGGACGCCGGAGTCCTTGACCCGGACCAGGTCGGCCGCGCTGGCGACCTCGTCGGCGATCGCGATCGCGGTCGCGCTCAGCTCGCGGCCGTGGGCGTCGGTTCGGCCTCGCCAGTCGTCGATCGGGGTCAGGCCGGCGCAGCCGATTGCGAGCTCGGCTTGGCCTAGGCGCCAGGCTCGTCCCATGCTGTCGGTGATTAGTACGGCTGGGGGTGGGAGGGACCCGGGGTGGGGGTCGGCGGGCAACAGCGGGGAGGGCCCGGCGCCCCCCACCCCGGGTCCCTCGA
>CAMLHB010000235.1 GCA_946479725.1 uncultured Actinomycetes bacterium
ACCAGCTCGCCGAAGAAGGGCTTGTCGGTGTGCTCGGCGTAGTGCTGGTTGGCGATCTCCTCGCTGGCACGCATCGACTTCAGCGCGGCGATCCGCAGGCCCTTGCGCTCGAAGCGGGCGATCACCTCACCGGTGAGGGCGCGTTCGAAAGCGTCAGGCTTGACGAGGATCAGGGTTCGGCTCACGGCGGGGGCTCCTTTGCTCTTTGGTTTCCGAGTCCCCTTGCTCCGCCTCAGGCGGTGCTTTCCTGCGGCGCGGTTGCGCTTGACGCTGCTGCGGCGCGCCCTCTTCGGGGTTCCTACGTTTGCGGCGCGGCCGCTCGCCACCGCCGAGGCTGGTCTCGCAGTAGGGGCAGAGGCCCCAGCGCGGGTCGACCGGCTTGCCGCAGGTTGGGCAAGGGTCCTTCAGCCGCTGCTGGCAGTGCGGACAGCGCAGGTAGTTTTTCTCGATCGGGTTATCGCAGTGCGGGCAGCTCTGTTCGCGCAGCTGCCGCACCCGCAGCTCCGCCGCCTTGATCTCGAGCTCGCGCTCGTGGGCGTCCTCGAGGAACTCGGGCGGGCGGACGATCGCGTAGACGGCGGTGCCGATGAACGGGAAGAAGGAGGCGACCGTCGCGCAGGCGACCAGGAAGGGGTCGGAGATGCGGCGGCGGGCGTCGAGGTAGGTGTAGACGATCAGCGCCAGCCAGAGCACGACCAGCATCAGCAGGAAGAGGGTCGCGACCAGATTGAGGCCGTCGTTGGTGATGCCGAAGATCGCTAGGGGCATAGGCAAAGGTGGGGGCTCAGGCGCGCTGAGGGGGCGGCAGTCTACTTCGCCGTGGCCGACGCTAACCCTGTTGCTAGAGGAAAAGCCTTCCAAACAGGTAGCCGACGCCGAAGAAGACGAGGATCACGATCGCGACGACGGCGGCGACCAGCCCCATCATCGAGAGCAGTTCGGAACCGGCGCTGCGAGGGCGATCCATGCGCGAATCCTCGCACAGTCAGTTGCCGATCAGCGCCCGCGCCGGGGCGATTGCATAGTGGGACCCGGCGACGAGGAGCAGCCCTTCCGGCTCCTCGCTGGCCAGCCTCCTGCCCCGCGCGAGCGCGGCGGCGAAGTCGGGCTCGGCCTCGGCTTCGAGGCCGGCCGCCTCGCAGGCCGCGACCAGCTCCGCCGCGGGGCGCGAGCGGGCGCCGGGACGGCCGTGACCCTCCAGCGCGGCCGCCGGAAGCTCGGTGCAGACGGCGCGGTCGAGGACCGGTGCCAGGACCGCGATCATCGCCTCCGCATCCTTGTCGGCGAGGATCGCCAGGCAGGCGACCACCGGCAGGCCGCCGCTGACGCTCGGCAGCGACTGCGCCAGCGCCGCCGCCCCGGCGGGGTTGTGGGCGGCGTCCACAAAGGTCGGCGGGCCCTCGGCGAGCAGCTCGAGCCGCCCGGGAACCGTGAGCGTCGTTGCAACCTCGGCGACCCTTTTCCCCTCGAGCGGCCGCTCGAGGAACGCTTCGGCGGCGGCGCAGGCGAGGGCGAAGTTGCGGCGCTGGAACTCGCCCGGCGCCCGCAGAAGCACCTCGGGGCCGGGATCGAGCGGCGCCCTGACCATCCGCGCTCCCCGCTCGCGCGCGGTCCGCTCGGCGAGCCCGGCGACCTCCGGCGCGGCCTCTCCGATGACCAGCGTCGTCTGATCGCGCAGCACCGCCAGCTTCTCGGCCGCGATCTCGACCTCGGTCTCCCCCAGCCACTCGGTGTGGTCGAGGCCGATCGAGGTGAGCACGGTGACCTTGGAGGGAATCGTGTTGGTCGCGTCGAGCCGACCTCCGAGCCCGGCCTCGACCACCGCCACCTCGACCCGGGACCTGGCCAGGGCGACGAAGCTTGCCGCGGTCGCCGCCTCGAACTGAGTCACCGCCTCCCCCTCCCCAAGGCTTCGGTCGACTCCCTCGGCCGCCCGCTCCACCTGCTCGACCGCCTCCGCCCAGCTGCCCGGATCCACCTCCTCGCCACCCACCAGAGTCCGCTGCGACCAGCGTTCCGCATGTGGGGAGACGCAGGCGCCGGCGCGGAGGCCGTGCGCTTCCAGCAGCGCCGCGGTCATCCGCGTCACCGAGGACTTGCCGTTGGTGCCGACGACGTGGATCGAGGCGAAGCGGTGCTGCGGCAGCCCCAGCGCCGTCGTCAGCCTGCGCATCCGCTCGAGCCCAAGGCGCCAGCCGACCGGTTCAAGGGAGTCGAGGTATGCGTCCGGTTCGATCAGCTCAGCTCGGCGAGTTCGTTGCGGTAGCGCTCCAGCTTCCCCCGCTCCTCCTCGACCACCTCGGCCGGGGCCTTGGCGACGAAGCCCTCGTTGCCGAGCTTGCGCTCGCCCCGCTCGACCTCGGCCTGGAGTTCCTGGCGCCGCTTGTCGAGCCGCTCGGCGACGGCGGCGGCATCGAGCTGGTCGGAGTCGAGCACCCGCACCGGCCCGACCGAGGCCACCGCCTCGGCGCCGACCCCGTCGAACTCGAAGCGCGAGAGGCGGGGGACGAAGTCCGGCGGCTCGACCCCGTCGATCGCCGCCGCCAGCGTCGCGCCCGCCGGCACCCCGGCGAGGTCGCGCCAGGCGCGCAGCCGCTGGGTCAGCCGGATCCCGCTCTCGACGTCCTCCTCTGCGGCCGGGTCGATCAGGGACTCGTCGGCGACCGGGAAGGAGCGCACAGCCAGGTGACCCTCGCGCGCCGGGTGGTAGCTCCAGATCTCCTCGGTGACGAACGGCATCAGCGGGTGCAGCAGCGCCAGCACCCGTTCCAGCGCGTAGAGCAGCGTCGCCGCGACCTCCTCCTCGCCGTCGTAGAGGCGCGGCTTGACGATCTCCAGGTACCAGTCGCAGAGGTCGCGCCAGAAGAACGAGTAGGCCTCCCCGACGGCGTGGGCGAAGTCGTAGGTCTCGAGCTTCGCGGTCACCGAGGAGATCGTCCGCTCCAGCCGTGAGAGCAGCCAGCGGTCTTCGACGCAGGTCGGCCGCGGCGCCGGCTCGACCTCTGCGGCGTTCAGCAGGATCAGCCGGCTCGCGTTCCAGAGCTTGTTGGCGAGGTCGCGCCCCTGCTGGACCTTGGCGTCGGAGAAGCGGACGTCCTGGGTCGAGGACATCGCCAGGAGGCCGAAGCGCAGCGCGTCGGCGCCGTGGACGTCGATTTCCTCCAGCGGGTCGATCCCGGTGCCGAGGCTCTTCGACATCCGCCGCCCGTCGCGGGCCTGGATCACCGAGTGGACGTAGACGTCGCGGAAGGGGATCGCGCCGGGGAACTC
>CAMLHB010000236.1 GCA_946479725.1 uncultured Actinomycetes bacterium
CTTCCATGGGTTGTGTGGGGGGGGGGGGCCCCCCGCCCCCTCCCTAAGCGGCCGGAGTCACGCGATAAGCGTCGAACACCGAATCGACGTTCCGGAGGCGACTGATGCAGTGCTTCAACTGCTCCGTATCGCCGACCTCAACCACAAACCTGTTTTTGACCATTGGATGGTTGGTCGTACAGGAGGCGCCGATGATGTTGATCCCGGCCTCGGAGAAGGTCCGCGAGAGGTCCTCGAGCAGGCGGGTGCGATCGTAGGCGTCGATCTGCAGCTCGACCCGGTAGGAAGCCTCGTTTTCGCCTTCCCAGCGGACCTCGACAAAGCGCTCGGGAGCGCGTTTCAGCGCCTTGACGTTCTTGCAGTCGGTGCGGTGGATCGTAATCCCGCGACCGAGCGAGACGTAACCGGCGATCCGGTCGCCGGGAACCGGGCGGCAACACTTGGCCAGCCGCACGGCGACGTTGTCGGCACCCTTGACGATGATCCCGTAGTTGGAGGCCTCCTTGGTGCGGCGGGCGCGATCCTCGCGGCCGACCGGCGCCCCGGCGGTGGCGGGCTCCTCGACCCCCTCCCCCGCTTTCAGCCGCTGCATCAGCTTGTTGGCGGCGGTCTTGGCGGCGATTTTGCCCTGGCCGATGGCGATGTAGAAGTCGGTCCCTTTGCGGAAACCCATCTCGCGGATCACGTCGGCGAGCAGGGCCGAGCCGGAGATTTTCTGCATCGGGATGCCGCGCGTCCGCAGCGCTTCCTCGAGTTTCTCGCGGCCGTCGCGCTCGGCGTCCTCGCGCCGCTCCTCTTTGAACCAGGAGCGGATCTTGTTGCGGGCGCGGTTGGTCCGCACCAGTTTCAGCCAGTCGAGCGAGGGGCCGCGCTTCTGCTTGGCGGTCAGCACCTCGACGATGTCGCCGGAGCGCAGCTGGTAGTGCAGCGGCACGATCGAGCCGTTGACCTTGGCGCCGACGCAGCTGTGGCCGACATCGGTGTGGACGGCGTAGGCGAAGTCGAGCGGGGTCGAGCCGGCGGAGAGGTTCTTCACTTCCCCCTTCGGGGTGAAGACGAAGACCTCGTCCTCGAAGAGGTCGACCTTGAGCGATTCGAGGAACTCGGCCGGGTCCTGTTCGCCCTCGGCCTCGACCAGCTGCCGCAGCCAGGTCATCTTCTCCCGCTTCGGGTCGCCGTTGGTGCCCTCTTTGTAGGCGACGTGGGCGGCGATCCCGTACTCGGCGAGCTTGTGCATCTCCTCGGTCCGGATCTGGATCTCCAGCGGTTTGCCCTCGGGCCCGATCACCGTCGTGTGCAGCGCCTGGTACATGTTGGCTTTCGGCATCGCCACCCAGTCCTTGAAACGGCCGGGCAGCGGCTTCCAGAGCGAGTGGATGACCCCGATCGCGCCATAGCAGTCTTTGACCGAGTGGACGATCACCCGCATCGCCGTGAGGTCGAAGATCTCGTTGAACTCGCGGCCCTTCTTGGCCATCTTGGTGTAGATCGAGTAGAAGTGCTTGGCGCGCCCGGAGATCTCGGCGTCGATCCCGACCTGCTCGAGCTCCTTGGCGAGGAACTCGCCCGCTTCGGAGACGAAGTTTTCCCGCTCGTCGCGCTGCTGGGCAACCAGCTGTTTGATTTCTTTGTACTTGCGCGGGTGGAGAGTGGCGAAGGCCAGGTCCTCGAGCTCCCATTTGATCGCGTGGATCCCCAGCCGGTGTGCCAGCGGGGCGTAGATCTCCAGGGTCTCGTGTGACTTCAGCGTCTGTTTCTGCTTCGGCAGGGCGCCAAGCGTGCGCATGTTGTGGAGCCGGTCGGCCAGCTTGATCAGGATCACCCTGACGTCGGTGGCCATCGCCACCATCATCTTGCGGTAGTTCTCGGCCTGCCGCTCGTCGCGGCTCTCGAAGGTGATCCCGGTCAACTTCGTGACCCCGTCGACCAGCTGGGCGATCTCCTCGCCGAACTCGGCCCGGATTTCCTCCAGGTTGGCGGTCGTGTCCTCCACGGTGTCGTGCAGCAGCGCCGCGCAGAGGGTCTCGGTGTCGAGCCTCATCCCAGCGCAGATCTGGGCGACCCCGACCGGGTGGGTGATGAACTCGTCGCCGGAGTAGCGGCGCTGGTCGGCGTGGCGCTCGCAGGCGAAGTCGAAGGCTCGCTCGACCCTGGCGCGGTCGATCGTCGCCACCGCCACCGCGGTGCCGCCGCCGGCACCGCCGCCTCCGGCACCGCCGTTCCCATTGCCGTCGCCGGACTCGGTCGCAGCCGAATCGAACTCCTCGACCACCGCGAAGAGATCGGCGAGGAGCTCCTTGTGCTCTACGGCAGTTTGGGTCTTGTGAGGAATTGCTGAGCCTCCGAAAGCTGGTCACTGTACGCACGGAAAGCAGCCGAACGCTGCAGATCCGTCCTCACGGAGGATACGACCCGGACCACCCCTGCGCCCCCCTGCGGCGATCCCTGCAGCAGCCCGAGCTCACACAACACCCGGAAGCGCCGCGCCGAAGCCTCGGGGCAGAGCGGATGGGCGCCGGTCCCGGCCAGCGCCTCGCGCAGCCGCCTGCCGCGGGTGTCGCCGGTCTGCCGCAGAGCCCGGTAAGCGGCCGCCACCCCCTCCCGCGTCGCCCACTGCTCGGCCAAGACTTGGCCGGCGAACTCCAGCTCGGCCTCGGACCAGGGAACGTGGAGGAAGCCACCCGATTCGCAGGGCAGTGAGGCCCGCAGCTCGTCACCCTCGCTTCGAGGCGGATCGACGAGAACCACGTGCTCAAAGGCCTGCGCCAGCTCCGGCTGGCGCGCCAAGGCGGCGTAGTCAGTCAGCGCCAGCCCGGAGTCACTCCGGTTGGCGAGCCGTCCGATCTCCTCGTCGGAGCAGCGATGACAGGCGATCACCGCCGCCCCGCCGTTGAAGCGGGCGAGCCCGGTCGCCCCATTTGCCAAGGCGGCCCGCCGGGACGCATCGGCACAGACCGCCAAGACGCCCGCGCCACTCGAAACCAACTCCGCCAACACCACCGTCGCCGGCGCAGTTCCCCCCGTCAGCCGCTCGCGAGTCCGCGAAACCTGACGCATATCGTCAGCTTTGGCGGACTCGCCGGTTGGGTCCGTCGAAAGCTCAGCTTCGAAGCGGGTCCACCAGGCGGCTTCGTCGCTCGAGCAGGCATGAGGGAGCACCGGCGTCTCGACTTCGGGACCATCGGCCTCGGGCGCCTCGAGCGGGTGGAGCTCGCGCAAGACGACTCGCGGCTCGACCGAGCCGTTCCAGTGGTTTAGCTCCAGAGA
>CAMLHB010000237.1 GCA_946479725.1 uncultured Actinomycetes bacterium
TCACCTCGAAGGCGCCCGGCTCGGGGACCTCGATCTGCTCGAGCTGGAAGGCGTCTTTCGGTTCGCCCTCGCGCTCCTGGCGAATCACCCACGCCGCCATCGTCTCCGGCAGCGTGCCGGGCTCCACGTCCAACTTCGCAACGGTGCTGGTGTCAACGGCCAAGACTCGGCTCCTCCACGGGTCGTCTAGATAGGGGCGCCGAATCCTACGACAAGGTCGGCTGACCAAGCAGACCAAGGACCAACGAGCGCCGCGTGCTTCGCACGCAAGCGAGGGAGGACGCCGGTATGCGCCGTGTCAGGCGGCCTTGTCGCGCAGCTCGGGCGCGGTGATCTCGCGGACCGTCGCCTCGACCGGCTTGGGCGCCTCGATCTCGTTGCCTTTGCCGATCCCGAGCTTCTCGACGTTGCGCAGCTGGGGCAGCAGTCTGCCCTCCATCGAGCCAACTGCGGAGTTGTAGCTTTTTCTCGCTGCCTCAATTTTGTTCCCGACGGCGTTGAAGTCGCCGATGAATTTGGCGAAGCGGGTGTGCAGGGTCTTGGCGGCGTCGGCGATCTCCGTCGCCTGCTCGACCATCTGCTCCTGTCGCCAGCCCATCTCCATCGTCCGCAGCAGTCCGATCAGGGAGGTGGGGCTGACGAGGAGGACGTTGCGCTCGAGCGCATAGTCGAAGAGCTCGGGATCGGCGGCGAAGGCCGCGTGGAGAGCCGGCTCGTTGGGGATGAAGCAGATCACCAGATCAGGCGTCTCACCGGGTTTGAACTGGGCCTGGTAGTTCTTCGAGCTGAGGCTGCGGACGTGCTCGCGTGCCTGTCGTGCGTGGCGCTCGAGGTGGACCCGCCGCTCCGATTCGACCTCCGACTCCTGGGCGTCGAGAAACGCGTCAAGTGGCACCTTCGAGTCAGCGACGAAGCTCCGGCCTTCAGGCAGCCGGAACAGAACGTCCGGTCGCAGTGAGCCGTCTTCGGTCCGCAGCGTCGTCTGCAGCTCGAAGTCGACGTGCTCGGTCATTCCGGCGATCTCGACGCAGCGCCGCAGCTGCAGCTCCCCCCACTGGCCGCGGGTCTGCGGCTGGCGCAGCGCCTTCTTCAGGCCGGCGGTCTCGCTGTTGAGGTTGCCGATCGTCTGCCCCATCTGTTCGAGCAGGGCCCGGGTCTGGACGTCGGTCTCGCCGCGCGCCTGGACCTGTTTCTCGATCCGTTCCTGACCCTGAGAGATCCGCTCGGTGAGGCTCTTGATCTCCGCCTGTCGCTTCTCCAGCGCCGCCTCGGCGGTCTTCGCGTCGAGCTTGCGCGACTCCTCGTTGACCCGCAGCAGGTCGGCGACGACCTGGGAGGCGACCTGCGAGGTCGCCTCCTGAATCGCGGGAGCGAGGTCCGGCTGCTCGACTGGCTCTGGTTGGCGCGCCAGCAGGGCGTAGATCAGCCCGGCGGCGAGGACGGCGACGGCGATGGCGAGAACGAAGGTCATGGAGCGATGCTGACAACGCCTTCAGACGCCACCGGGATTCTGAAACGCCGCTTGCAGCGGCTTCTTCGGGACCGCCGCCGCTAGGGCAGCAGGACGTCGTTCTGGGAGGAGGCGCGGTACTTGCCGACGGTCAGCTTGGCCGGGGCGCCCTGGGTGCCGGCGGCGGAGATCGTGTAGGTCCCGGTCGGCAGTTCGGCCTGCACGGTGCCGGGGCTGCGCGGCTCGACCTTGACGCTCGCCAGCTGCTGCGACTGGCGCAGCACCTGCACCGTCGTCGCGTGGGCGGTCTGGTTGGCGATGACGAAGGTGACGTCGAGCGGCTTCGTCGTCTTGATCGGTGGCGCGGGATGTTCGACGTTCTGCGGGATCTCCTGCGTTGATTCCGCCTGCTCGCCGATCCTGCCCGGCTGCACGAGCAGTTCGCCGCTGCCGACGGTGACGCTGACCCGGGTCGAGACGTTCGGGCGCTGCTGGTTGGCATGGCGGGATTCGCCGCAGCCGAGCAGCAAGGCGGTCGCTCCGATCAGGGCGGCAATCGCCGCCGCTCTCAATCCTCCGGCGCCCATCGGGGCTGAATCTAACCGAAGGGGAGGGCGACCACTTCAGCCGTAACGCCATCTTCACCTACGGCGACGGTGACGCCCGGTTCCGCCTCGCGGCGCAGGATCGCCAGGCCGACGGGGCCGAGGGCGGGGGAGAGGGCGGCGCTGCCGAGGGTCCCGACCTCCTTGTCGCCCAGCGTCAGGCTCGCGCCCGCCGCCGCCGGGGCGCTCAGCCGCAGCCCCCGCAGGTGGCGGTTCGGCTTGCCCTTGTAGTGGAGGCGGGCGACGGTCTCCTGGCCGATGTAGCAGCCCTTGGTGAAGCTGACGGCGTCCTCGACGATCCCGGCCTCGGCGGGCATCGTCTCGGTCCCCATCTCGGCGCCGAAGCGGGGGCGGCCGGCCTCGATGCGGACGATCTCCGCCGCCTCGGGGGAGACCGGAACGGCGCCGGCGGCGAGGAGGGCGTCGCGGACCTGGTCGCCTTCGGTGAGGGGGACGATCAGGTCGACGCCGGCACCGGTGCGCAGGGAGGCGCCCTCGGCCGCGCGGGCGATCTCGGTCGCCCGCGGCCCGATCAGCGAGAGCAGCGTGTATTCCTCGCTGGCGTCGGCGACCTCGACCTGGCGGCCGATCTTGTACATCTGCAGGTGTCGCCGCGCCGCCTCCAGCCCCTCCGGCTCGAGGTCCAGCCACAGCTCCGGTCCCTCGCCCGGACGCAACACCCGCATGTCGGCCTGCATGTGCCCCTTGCGGTCGAGCAGGGCGGCGTAGGTCCACCGCCCCGGCTCGATCGCCTCGGTGTCGTTGGTCAGCTGCCCCTGCAGGTACTCGGCCGCCTCCGGCCCGCTGACGATCAGCAGCCCCCGTCCAGGCCACTCGACCAGCCCGCATTCCTCCCGCAACTGCCGGTACTGCGCATCTATCTCCACGGTCGGGGCCTCAGCCATCTCCCCAAAGTCTAAGAAGCCGATCGCATGGGCGGGTGGGGGGTCCCCACCGGGGGCGACAAAACGAGCCGGATTGGGGAGTGGGGGCGAGGGGGGGTCCCACCCCCCCCACCACCCAGCGCGCGCGCTCGTCGTAGCCGGTGGGCGGGCGGCCCCCGGGCCGGGCGGCGGCGCTGACGACCCACACGTCGCGCGGCCGGCCGCGCGCCTGGCGCTCGCGGCGCCGCTCGACGAGCCGGTCCTCGTGCAGGCGCTCGAGGTGGGCGCGGACGCCGTTGGG
>CAMLHB010000238.1 GCA_946479725.1 uncultured Actinomycetes bacterium
CCGGCCGCGACCTAGTGGTGGGGGAGGGGCGGGTACCCCCACGCCCGGACAAAAGCCGAGCAAATTAGCACGGCTTTTTGAGTATCCGCCCGTTCGAGGGGGTACCCACCCCTCCTACAACGGTTGGTGGTTGCCCGGAGATCTACCTGCCGATGTGGAAGCCGATCAGGTCTGGGACCTTCGCTACAGCTGCGGCGATTGGGCCGGGGCGGCGACCTGTCATCTCCGCTTCCTCTTTCTTCTCGATCGCGTAGCGGATCGATTCGCCGCCGAGCCAGTGGAGGGGCTCGGGGGGGACGCGGGGGGTCTTGGCGTCGACGAAGGCGAGGCCGGTGTGCTCGTCGTCGCGGCCCAGGGCCAGTGACGCCAGGGTGCGGCCGACCATGTTGCTGGGGCCGACGCCGTTGCCGGTGTATCCGGCGGCTACCCAGGCGCGGCCGGCGGGGAGGGTGCGGATCGCCGGCAGGTGGGTCGGCGAGGCGTCGATCGGGCCGCCCCAGGCGTGGGTGATGCGGCGGGCGCGGAGGGCGGGGAAGTAGTGGTGGAGGTGCTCGGTTGCGGCAGCAACAACCGCGGGGTCGAGCTCGGCGCGGCCGCGGGTGCGGGCGCCGAAGGCGATGCGGCCGCCGCCCCAGCCGAAGGCGATGCGGCCGTCGGGGGTCGTGCGGAAGTAGTGGAGGAGAGAGCGGGCGTCGGTGATGCAGTCGCCGCCGATCCAGCCGACACGCTCGATCACGTCGGGGACCGGCTCGGTGAGGACGATGTGGGAAGAGGCGACGGTGAGGCGGCCGCGCAGCGGCCCCCGCCGCCCCTTTGCGGCGCTGCCGATCGCCAGGATGCCGCGGTCGGCGTGGACCGTGCCGCCAGCGGTCTCGGCTTCGACCCCGTCGCCGCGCTCGCGGAACGAGCCCACCGGGGAGACCTCATAGACCTCCACCCCCGCCGCCAGCAGTTGCGCCCGCAGGCTCAGAGCCAGGCGCGCCGGCTGCACCGTCGCCGAGGTCGGCGAGACGGCGCCGGCGCGGAAGGCCGGCGATTGGCAGCGCTCCTGCACCTCGGCCTCGCTCAGCGGCTGCAGCATCTCCGGCACCCCGAGCTCGGCGCAGGCGCGCAGCGCCCGCTCCCAGGCACCGTCGTGCGCGGGCGCGGTCGAGACCTGGACGTAGCCGGCGGACCGGAACCAGGCGTCGACCCCATGTTCCTCGCAGAAGGCGCCGATCCGGGCCACCGCCCGCTCGGCCGCCTGCGCCACAGCAAGGGCGGCGGCGTCCCCCCAGCGGGCGCGCATCGAGGCGAGCGAGAACCACATCGCGTTGCAGAAGCCGCCGTTGCGGCCGCTCGGCCCGTGGCCGCAGAGCGGTTCGGACTCGAGCAGGACGACCCGCGCCTCCGGCTCCAGCTGCTTCGCGTACCAGGCGCTCCACATCCCGCTGTAGCCGCCGCCGACGACGAGGACGTCGGCGTCGCGTCGCCCGCTCAGCGAGGGGCGCGGCTCCGCCTCGCCGGCCTCCTCGATCCAGTAGCCAAGGCGCGTGTGCCTCATCCCAGGATTCTCGCGAAAGCGGCTGCTCGGCTCTGTCCAAAGATCGAGCGGGAATTTGTCCAGTCGCCCCGAGCACGACCCGTAGACTCGACGCGATGCCAGGAGACGGTCAGGCCGCCACTCCTTACGTCGATGCGATGCTCGCCTACGCGAAGCGCGACCCGGGGCGGTTCCAGGTGCCGGGGCACAAGGGTGGGATCGGCGCCGACCCGGCGATGCTGGAGCTGGTCGGCGAACCGGGCCTGCGCAATGACATCCCCTCGGTGACCGAGGGGGTCGACGTCGGCCCCGAACCTACTCCGTTCCAGCAGGCGCAGCAGCTCGCCGCCGAGGCCTGGGGGGCCGGCCGGACCTGGTTCCTCGGCAACGGCGCCTCACAGGGGAACCACGCCGCCTGCATGGCGCTCGCCCACGGCGGCAACCGCGTCGTCGTCCAGCGCAACGTCCACTCGTCGGTGATCGACGGCCTCGTCCTCAGCGGCATGCGGCCCACCTTCGTCGCCCCCGAGCTCGACCCGGAGCTGGGGATCGCCCACGGCCTGACCCCGGACTCGCTGGCGGCCGGCCTCGACGAAACCCCGGAGGCGGTAGCGGCGATGGTCGTCTCCCCCACCTATTTCGGCGCCTGCGCCGACGTCGCCGGGATGGCCGAGGTCGCGCACTCGCGCGGGGTGCCGCTGGTCGTCGACGAGGCCTGGGGCGCCCATCTCCACTTCCACCCCGAGCTGCCGACCGCGGCGCTGGAGTCCGGCGCCGACCTCGTCACCTCCTCCACCCACAAGATCATCGGGGCCTTGACCCAGGCGGCGATGCTGCACCTCGGCCGCGGCGGCCGCATCGACGGCGCCGTCGTCGACCGCTGCGTCAGCCTGGTCGAGACGACCAGCCCCAGCGGCCTCCTGGCCGGGTCGCTCGACGCCGCCCGTCGCCACATGTACGTCCACGGCGAGGAGATGCTGAGCGAGGCGCTGGCCGGGCTGGCGAAGACGCGCGAGAAGATCCGCCAGATCCCCGGCCTCGACGTGCTCGACGAGCGGATGCTCGGTCGGCCCGGGGTCGCGGGCTGGGACCCGCTGCGGCTGGGGATCGACGTGCGGGGCACCGGCTCCAGCGCCCAGCGCCTCTGGAAGACCGCCTTCCACGTCGCCGGGATCGACCTCGAGCTCTACTCGGGCAACGTCGTCGTCGCGATCTTCGGGGTCGGCGAGGAGGCCGAGCGCAGCGGCGAGCGGCTGGTCGAGGGGCTGCGGGTCGCGGTAGCCGAGCTGGAGGAGACGCCGGGGGCGGCGGACGAGAAGCTGGCGCCGGCGCCGCCCTGGGGGGAGCTGGTGCTGACTCCGCGGGAGGCTTTTCTCGGGCCGCAGGAGGTGGTTCCCTTCGAGGCGGCGGCGGGGCGGGTTGCGGCCGAGGGTCTCGCGGCCTATCCGCCGGGGATTCCGAATGTGCTGCCGGGGGAGCGGCTGAGCGAGGAGACGCTTGAGTTCATCCGGGAAAGTCTTGATCACGGTGGGTACGTTCGGGGTGGGTCGGATCGGGAGCTGAAGACGCTTCGGGTCGCTGTGTAGGGACCCGGGTGAGGGGGTCGGCGGCGGACACCCGGGTGGGGCCGGCGCCCCCCGCACCCCGGGCCAGAAACCAAGCCGGGGGGTCCACATCAGGTGCGATGGACGGCCGGC
>CAMLHB010000239.1 GCA_946479725.1 uncultured Actinomycetes bacterium
GCCGCGGTCGAGGGTCAGCGGCTTTCCCTCGATCTGATTAAAAAAACCCCGCAAAGGCAATGGTTCCATGGTCCTGCAGGATGGCCACCGAACCGCTCGGCGCCATCGAGATCGCCCGATTTCCCCCTACCCCGAAGCAACTCGCTGTTTCCAAAACCTGCCGCAGGGATTCTTGTTTGGTAGAAGGGCTTCACTTGGAACGTGGGTGTTCCAGTGGCCGGGAGGGAGAGTTCTCGGCGCCAAACCAGTTCGAAAGGACCAGTCCATGAGAAGGATATTCCTGGCCATGGCTGCGCTTGCGATTTTGCTCGTGCCAGCCTCCTCCGCGTCAGCGGAACTAACCGGCCCCTGGGTCAGATTCAGCAAATGCCCGACGGCGAACTCCGCCGTCACGATCTGCGTCTACGCAGAAACCACGTCGGGCTCAATCACCATCGGCAACAAAACCGTGCCGGTCAAAAACCCTGTGATCCTCAAGGGCGGCGGCCACATCATCAACCCCGAAGAACCTCTCGGTTTCGAGGAATTCTTCGCGCCGACCGACGGGGTGACGCTGTCGAAATCTCCCCAGCCCGTGCCGGGTGGCCTGCTCGGGATCACGGCACCCAGCTGGTGGCCGACGCTGCTGAAGGAAATCTGGGAAGAAACCATCAACCATGGCGCTACCGGCATCAACGCCACGATGGAACTTGCCGGGCCTGCTTCCGGGATCAAACTGAACCCGGGCAACCTC
This sequence comes from uncultured Actinomycetes bacterium, assembly GCA_946479725.1. The sequence continues at coordinate 734 of CAMLHB010000239.1, forward strand.
TTGGTCGGAAGCGGAGTGGCTCTCACGCTGCCCGTCAAGGTCAAGCTGGAAAACTCGTTCCTCGGGAGCAACTGTTACATCGGTTCGAACTCGAACCCGATCAAAGTCAACCTAACCAGCGGGACGACCTCGCCCCCACCGCCCAACACGCCGATCTCTGGCGACCCGGGCATTTTTGAAGGGCTCGAAGAATTCCAGATCATCCTGCAGAAAGACAACAAACTCGTCGACAACTCATTCTCGGCTCCCGGAGCGAGCGGATGCGGAGGCTTCCTGTTCTCCTGGGCCGTCGATCCGTTCGTCGACTCGATCCTCGGCACCCCCTCGGCAGCCGGCAAGAACACGGCAATCCTCCAGGGGACCAGCTACCTCGGTAGCGCCGAATACGTGCGGACCCACCAGTAGGGCAACCCGCTTGCAATGGAGGGGCGCCCGTCTCGCGATGGGCGCCCTTCCATTTTCAGCCTCCAACCGTCGGCAGACGCGCCTCGCGCCCCGACCTAGACGGCGGGCGCGAGAGATCCGATTCCCCAAGCGGATCCACACATATAGAGATGCGCGCCTCTCCTCCCCATGGTGATTTCCCCCAGAAGCGCTTGGCTATCGCCTGCTTCTTCACCGGAGAGACTGGCGCAGGCTAATCGATTGCGCCAATTGAATCAATCGTCAAAATTGATTAGTGACCGCTGGTGCCAGCGTGGCGGCGCTCAGGTCAGCGCCGGCTGCGGGCTGGGCAGCGAGCTGAGCACGCGGTCGGCGACCGACTCGCCGGTCAGGCCGACCTCGGCACGGAGCAGCGCCGGCTTGCCGTGGGTGACGTAGGCGTCCGGAAGTCCGACCCGCAGCACCCGTGCCCGCTCCGCGGGCCCCTCGGCGAAGGCGTCCTCGAGGTGCTCGAGCACCGCCGAGCCAAAGCCGCCGGGGAGCACGTTCTCCTCGATCGTCACCACCAGCTCGTGCTCGCGCGCGAGACGATCGACCAGCTCGGCGTCGATCGGCTTGGCGAAGCACCCGTCGGCGACCGTGGGCTCGAGGCCGTGCTTGCCGAGGATCTCGGCGGCTTCGTGGGCGACGGTCACGCCGTAGCCGTAACCCAGCAGCGCCACGCGCTCGCCCTCGGCCAGCACCTCGCCGCGGCCGATCGGGATCAGCTCCGGTTTCGCTGGCAGCTCGACGCCCTCCGCCGCGCCGCGCGGATAGCGCAGCGCCGCCGGCCCCTGATGGGCGATCGCCGTGTGCAGCATGTGGACCAGCATCGCCTCGTCGCGGGGCGCCATCACCACCACGTTGGGGATCGGCCGGAAGTAGGAGATGTCGAAGGCGCCGTGGTGCGTGGGTCCGTCGTCGCCGACCAGGCCGGCGCGGTCCATCGCGAAGGTCACGTCGAGGTTCTGCAGGCAGACGTCGTGGACGATCTGATCGAAGGCCCGCTGGAGAAAGGTCGAGTAGATCGCGCAGACCGGCTTCGCGCCCTGCAGGGCCAGGCCGCTGGCCAGGAGGACGGCGTTCTGCTCGGCGATGCCGACGTCGTAGTACTGCTCGGGCAGCTCGTCGAGGAGCTTCTGCAGGCCGGTCCCCCCCGCCATCGCCGCGGTGATCCCGATCACCCGCTCGTCGGCCCTGGCCTCGGCGACCATCGCCTCGGCGAAGACCTTGGTGTACTGCGGCGGCGAGCCGGCGGCCGGCGGCTTCTCCAGCACCTCGATCCCCTCCGGGGAGTCGGTTTCGGTGACGGGGACCGGCTTCGCCTCGGTCGCCACCGGCTGGCCGTCGACGATCGACTTCGGCTTCGCCGCGTGCCACTCCTCCATCGACTCCAGGCCGCCTTCTTCGGCGGGCGCGAACCCCTTGCCCTTGACGGTGTGGACGTGGACGACGACGGGACGGTCGGCTTCGAAGGCCTCGCGCAGGGCCTCCCGCAGGGCGTGCACGTCGTGGCCGTCGATCACCCCCATATAGGCGAGGTCGAGCTCCTCGAAGAAGAGACCCGGCGCCCAGTAGGCCTTGATCGCAGCCTTGATCTCCGGGCCCAGGCGCTCGATCCGTTTGCCGAGGCCGAGCGGCAGCTTGGTCAGGCGGTCCTCCACGCCCTCGCGGGCGTGCCAGAGGCGCGGGTTGAGCCGGATCCGGTTGAAGTAGCGGGAGAGCGCCCCGACGTTCGGCGAGATCGACATCCCGTTGTCGTTGAGGACGATCACGATCGGCGTCTGCAGGCCGCCGGCCGCGTGCAGGGCCTCGTAAGCGACGCCGCCGGTTAGCGCACCGTCGCCGATCACCGCCGCCACCTTGCCGTCGCTGCCGATTCCCTTGCGCATCGCCTCCTTCAACCCGACCGCGTAGCCGATCGAGGTGGAGGCGTGGCCGGCGCCCATGATGTCGTGCTCGGACTCGGGGATCGAGCAGAACGGCGCCAGGCCGTCGTACTGGCGGATCGTCGGCAACCGGTCGCGGCGGCCGGTGAGGACCTTGTGCG
>CAMLHB010000240.1 GCA_946479725.1 uncultured Actinomycetes bacterium
CGGGCGGCGGCGGCGACCTGACCGCACCGGAAACGACGATCACCAGCGGCCCGGAAGCGATCACCCTGGCGACCAGCGCCAGCTTCGCCTTCGGTTCGAACGAGAGCGGCGTCACCTTCGCCTGCAGGGTCGACAGCGGCAGATGGAACCGCTGCAAGGCCCCGAAGGCCTACACGAGCCTGCTGCTCGGCACCCATCAGTTCGCGGTCCGCGCCACCGACAAGGCCGGCAACACGGATGCCACCCCGGCGACGTGGAGTTGGACGCTCACGGCTCCGCCCCCGGCCGAAGACACGCCCCCGCCGACCGAAGAAACCCCGCCCCCCGGCGAAGAAACTCCCCCTCCGACCGAAGAAACCCCGCCGCCCGTCGAAGAACCGCCGGCCGAACCGACCCCGCCCTCCGAAGAAGCCTGCACCACCACCGTCTCCAGCGTCTCCGCGGCTCAGTCGAGCGTCGCCGGGGCCGCCGCGGGCTCGATCGTCTGCCTCGCCGACGGCAGCTACGGCAAGGTCAGCCTCGAAGCCTCCAAGGCCGCGCCGGGCGTCACCCTGCGCGCCGCCCACGCCGGCAGGGCGACGATCGCCGGCGCCAGCCTGCAGGGCTCGAACCTGACCCTGGCCCGCTTCGTCTCCACCTCCAGCGTCGTCATCCAGCCCGGCGCCTCGGGGATGACGGTCGAACACAACCGGATCACGGGTGGCGGCCAGGGTATCGACGGCTGCCCCTCATCGACCACCACCTGCAACGACACCCGGATCATCGGCAACCAGCTGATCGGGCCCTTCGAAGAGGACGCGATCCACCTCAACCGCTACCACGACGCCAACGGCGACGGGGTCGGGATCCTGATCGAAGGCAACGAGATCACCAACGTGCGCGAGAACGGCAACCACTCCGACTGCCTGCAGACGGTCTGGGTCGGCGACCACATCGTCTTCCGCCGCAACTACCTGCACGACAACCGCTGCCAGGGCTTCTTCGTCAAGGACCAGGCGAGCCTCGGCGGCGTCTCCGGCCCGATCGCCGGGATCACCGTCGAAGACAACCTCTTCCTCCGCAACCACGAACCCTGCGGACCGCCGCTGACCAGCTGCGGGCAGCCGATGTACTTCCAGGTCTTCGGCCCCTACTCCGGCTTCAAGATGAAGCGGAACACGATCTGGGGCGACGGTTACGACTCGATCGCCGCCTTCCGCGAAGGCACCGGCTCCGACACCCAGATCTCCAACAACGTGATCTACCGGCTCTGGACCGACACCAACATGAGCGGGATCTCGCTGACCGAAAACACCCTCTGCCTCCGCGAAGGCAGCTGGCCCTCCTCGCGGCCCGGCGAGACGATCGCCTGCAGCCTCTCCTTCGCCAACCCGGCCGCTGACGACTACCGTCTCACGGGCAGCAACCGCGGCGTCGACTGGGCGCCCGCGGAAGTTCACTACGGTCCCTGATCGTTGATCAGGGTGTGAGCAGAAGCCTCGCCTCCCGCAGGTCGCTAACCCTCGTCGTCCTCGCCTTGGCCGCTGCCGCGGCGGCCCTGGTGCTGCTGCTCGGCGGCGGCGACAGCCAGGGCAACGCCGATGCCAAGAGGCCGGTCGACGCCCGCCACGTCGGGCACGCTAAGTGCGACAGCACCTTCGGCAGCCTCGAGGCGGTGCGCTCGGCGGCCGCCGAGGCGGACCCGGGGTCGGTCCTCTGTCTGCGCAACGGCAGCTACGGCGAGCTGCGGCTCGCGGCCAGCGCCCCCGGCGGCGACGTCACCGTCCGCGCCGCCCATCCCGGCAAGGCGAAAATCGCCGGTGCCACCCTCCGCGGCTCCCACCTCGCCCTCGCCGACTTCGACGTCGAGGGCGAAATCACGATCGAGCCCGGCTCGCGGAAGATCTCGGTCCTCCACAACCGCATCTCCGGCGGCTACTTCGGGGTCGAAGCCGGGCCGACCACCAGCACCTACATCTCCGACACGACGATCGCCGGCAACAGGTTCGTCGGCCCGTTCGGCGAGGACGCGATTCGCCTCAACCGCTACCACGACAGCGGCGATCGCGACCCCTACGGGGTCCTCGTCGAAGGCAACGAGATCACCAACGTGCGCGAGAACGGCAACCACTCCGACTGCCTGCAATCTGTCTGGGGCGGCGACGGCCTCTATTTCCGTCGGAACTACCTGCACGACAACCGCTGCCAGGGGTTCTTCGTCAACGACCAGCCGGCGCCGGTCCGCCGCATCGTCCTCGCCGACAACCTGATGCTCCGCAACGCCGCCCCCTGCGACCCGCCCGACAGCGGCTGCGGGCCGCCGCTGATCGTCCAGGTCTTCGGCCCGACCCGCGGCATCTCGGTCAAGGACAACACGATCTGGACCTCCGGCAACGAGTCGCCGCTGGCGCTGCGCGAAGGCCCGTTCGGCAAGATCTCTTTCTCCAAGAACGCGATCTTCCGCGCCTGGAGCGATTGGGGCGGCGGCTGGCCCCGGTTCCGCCAGCAGGGCGACCTCGTCTGCCAGTGGGAAGGGACGCTGCCGCGGCTCAGCCGCAGCTCCCGCCGCGAGTGCAAGCCGCCCTTCGCCAACCCGAAGGCCGACGATTACCGCCTGCGCAGCGGCGCCGGGGTCGATTGGGCCCCGGGCGAAGAACGCTACGGGCCCTGATCCGACAACAAGAATCGAGACGCTTGAACCGTTGGTGGGGTATGAGTACCACCGCGGTCGCGACCTCCCCACGGGTCGACACGAAGCCCGTCGTCCCACGGGAGGGCATGCGTGAGAAGCACGCGCACGCCGGAGTCGCGATGGCGGTGGCTACTCTGGCGATGGGCGCGGCCTCCGGGATCCAGGCCCTGCTCTACCTCAGCTCCTTCGGCGTCAACGCCCGCACCGACGGCTTCTTCGTCGCCTTCGCGCTCTACACCAGCTTCGGCGTCTTCAGCCAGAGCATCAGGGTGACCTCGGCGCCGATGCTGGTCGGCGAGCGGCCGCGGCTCAGCCAGGGCGAGTTCGCCCTGGCGCTGGGAGCGATTGCCATCCCCGTCGCGATCGCGACGATACCCCTGGCGGGACCCCTGGCAGGGCTGCTCGCCCCCGGCGTCGACCAGACCGGCCGCGGGGTCGCCGAATCGGCGCTGCCGATCCACGGCGTGGCGCTGATCCTGCATCTCTGGGCTGCGGGCGGCGCCACCGTTCTCGCCGAGCGCGACCGCTTCGACCG
>CAMLHB010000241.1 GCA_946479725.1 uncultured Actinomycetes bacterium
CGGTAGGCGTACATCCCCGAGCGCTGCACCTGCTCTTTGGCGAAGCGGTAGGAGGAATGCTTGCGGCCGAAGTAGCCCTTCGCTTCCTTCAGCACCTTGCGGCGCTTCTTGCGCGCGTGGACGGAGCGCTTGACGCGGCTCACTTGCCGCCTCCGAGCAGGGTCCGCACCTTCTTGGCGTCGTTCGGGGAAATCTCCACCGGTTTCGCCATCTTCCGCTTCCGCTTCGGCGACTTTTTCTCCAGGATGTGGCTGGAGTAGGCGCGACGGCCGCGCAGCTTGCCGCTGGCAGTCTTCTTGAAGCGCTTCTTGGCGCCGGAATGGGTTTTCATCTTCGGCATGCGGTCCGCTATTGAAGCAGACGCCTGGCTCGCGGGTACGCTGGCGCCGCGATGCGGATCCTCTACGTCGTCGGAACGCGACCGAATTTCGTCAAGACCGCACCGGTGATCGGCGCCCTGAAGGCCCGGGATCCCGGGGGGCGGCACGCGATCGTCCACACCGGCCAGCACTACGACCGGCTGATGTCGGAGGTCTTCCTCGAGGAGCTGGGGGTGCCGGCGCCCGACTACATGCTCGAGGTCGGCTCGGGCAGCCACGCGGCGCAGACGGCGCGGACGATGGAGCGGCTGGAGCCGGTGCTGGCCGACGAGGAGCCGGACTTGGTGATGGCCCCCGGCGACGTCAACTCGACCCTGGCGGCGGCCCTGACCGCGGTGAAGATGGGGATCCCGGTCGCCCACATCGAGTCCGGCCTGCGCAGCTTCGACATGACGATGCCCGAGGAGGTGAACAGGATCGTCGCCGACCGCTTTGCCGAGTGGCTCTTCCTCCACAGCCCCGAGGCGGTGACCAACCTGCGCGCCGAAGGCATCCCCGACGAGCGCATGCACATGGTCGGCAACACGATGATCGACACCCTGGTGGCGCTGGAAGAGCGCTTCCGCGCCGCCGGCTCCGCCGCGCGCCTCGGAGTCGACCCGGGCTCCTACCTGCTCGTCACCCTCCACCGTCCCGCCCTCGTCGACGGTCCGCTACTGGGCGAGACCGTCTCCCAGCTCGCCGCCCTGGCGCGCGAGATCCCGGTCGTCTTCCCGGTCCACCCCCGCACCCGCAAGATGATGGAGGGGCTGCAGCCCGACGCGCCCGGCCTGCTCCTCACCGACCCGCTCGGCTACCTCGACTTCCTCTCGCTGATCGCCGACGCCCGCGCCGTCCTCACCGACTCCGGCGGGATCCAGGAGGAGACGACCTACCTCGGCATCCCCTGCTTCACGCTTCGCGACAACACCGAGCGGCCGGTCACGGTCACCTCCGGCACCAACACCCTGCTCGGCCTCGACCCGGCGGCGATCGCCCGCATCCCCGGCGTCCTCGCCGAGGGACGTCAGACCCCGCCCGGGCCGCCGCCCCTCTGGGACGGTCGCGCCGCGGAGCGGATCGCCGAACTGATCCTCAGCTAGCGTCGGCCGCAGCGTCGTCCGGCGCGGGCTCGGCGGGCGCGGCGTCGTCGGCCGTGGGCTCGCCGGCCTGATCGTCGCCGAGGAGCTTGTCGACCTCTTTGCTGGGGCCGAGCAGCATGCTCATGTTGCGCCCTTCCTGCAGCGGCGCCGACTCGATCGTGGCGAGGCCGTCGAGGTCCTCGAAGAGCTTTTGCAGGAGGTCGCGGCCGCGCTCGGGATGGGCCTGCTCGCGGCCGCGGAACATGATCGTCACCTTGACCTTGTCGCGGTGCTTGAGGAAGCGTTCGACGTGGCCCTTCTTGGTCTCGTAGTCGTGGGTCGCGATCTTCGGCCGCAGCTTGATTTCGCGGACGTTGACCTGCTGCTGGTGCTTGCGGGCGGCCTTCTGCTTCTGCTCCTGCTCGTATTTGTACTTCGAGTAGTCGAGTAGGCGGGTGACCGGCGGCTTCGAGTTCGGCGCCACCTCGACCAGGTCGAGGTCGGCCTCCTGGGCCTTGCGCATCGCCTCGCTGGTGTCGACGATCCCCAACTGCTCGCCGTCGGCGCCGATCAGGCGCACCTGCGGGACCCGGATCCGCTCGTTGATCCGGGTGGTGTCGCGCTCTGGCGGGCGCCGATCGAACCTTCGCGGGACCGGCACTATCGGAGGCGGGACTTCAAGAGGACGAGACGGTAGGTGGGCACGGGGCGCTCAGCGGCGGCGGTGATTTTTCGTGCCAGCGATCAAGTTCGGCGCAGTATAGAGACCGGAGAGCGGTTCGTGAACCCGGTTCATTGGCGCGCTGCGGTCTCGGCCTCGACGCGGGCGGCGAACTCGGCCAAGGACATCTCCCCCAGGTCCCCCTCCTCGCGGGAGCGGACGGCGACGGCGCCGTTCTCCTGCTCGCGGTCGCCGACCACCAGCATGTAGGGGTAGAGGCCGATCGTGGCGGCGTCGCGGATCTTCTTGCCGACCGACTCGGAACGGTCGTCGAGGGCGACGCGGACGCCGAGTTCGCGCAGCTCGGCGAAGGCGCGGCTGCCGTACTCGTTGTGACGGTCGGAGATCGGCAGGACGATCGCCTGCACCGGGGCCAGCCAGGTCGGGAAGCGGCCGGCGTAGTGCTCGATCAGGATCCCGGCGAAGCGCTCCATCGAGCCGAGCAGGGCGCGGTGGATCATCACCGGTCGGTGGGCGGCGTCGTCGGCGCCGGTGTAGTAGAGCTCGAAGCGCTCCGGCATCTGGAAGTCGAGCTGGCAGGTGCCGCACTGCCAGGAGCGGCCGAGCGCGTCGGTGATGTGGAAGTCGATCTTCGGCCCGTAGAAGGCGCCGTCGCCGGGGTTCAGCGTGTACTCGCGGCCCTGGCTGTCGAGCGCCTCGGCCAGCGCCGCCTCGGCTTTCGCCCACTGCTCCTCGGAGCCCATCGACTTCTCCGGCCGGGTAGAGAGCTCGACGTGGACGTCGGCGAAGCCGAAGCGGCCGTAGAGCTCGTCGATCGCCTCGCAGATCGAAGCGACCTCGGGGCCGATCTGCTCCTCGGTGCAGTAGACGTGGGCGTCGTCCTGGGTGAAGGCGCGGACGCGGAGCAGGCCGTGCAGCACGCCCTCGCGCTCGTTGCGGGAGACGCGGCCGAACTCGGCCAGCCGCAGCGGCAGCTCGCGGTAGGAGTGGCGGTCGGCGGAGTAGACGAGGCAGGCGCCGGGGCAGTTCATCGGCCGCAGCGCGTAACGGCGGTCGTCGTCCTCCATGAAGTACATGTC
>CAMLHB010000242.1 GCA_946479725.1 uncultured Actinomycetes bacterium
CGTCGGCGAACCAGACGGTGGGCGAGCGGCCGATCACGCGGCCGGTGACCTTGGTGTAGCCGCCGGGGATCGCCCCGCTTTCGTCCAGCCCGACCAGCTTCCTCAGCTGGTCGTTTTCGGCTTCCGCCGCCTGCGCCCCGACCGCCTCTTCGCGGGCCTTTTCCAGTTCCTCGTGCAGGCGGGCGTTGCGGCCCTTGGCGTCGAAGGTCTCGTCGAACCAGTTGACCAGATCGCGGGCGGGCTTCAGCGCCCGGTCGGCGACCGACTGCACAGGGCTGAAGACGGCGCTGACGGCGCGCTGCATGCCGTTGGAGCCCTGCCCGTAGGTGATGGTCAGGAGGGCGAAAGAGCCGACTATCAGCAGCGCCAGCACCGCCCGGCGGCGGCGTACTTGCTTTCGATACACGTTTCGGACCTAAGTTCTCGGGTGGTTCGCATGGGCGGCGTCCGGCTCAACGCCGGGGCCGCGCGCCGTTGTTCCGACCGGCGCGGTGGATCGTCTCGACCTCCTCGAGCGAGATGCCCGAGCCGACCGCCACGCAGGTCAACGGCGACTCTGCCAGTTGGCAGGGCATCTGGCACTCGTCGCGCAGGCGTTGCTCCAAGCCTTGCAGGAGCGCGCCGCCTCCGGCCAGGGTTATGCCGCGGTCCATGATGTCACCCGCCAGCTCCGGCGGCGTGCGGTCGAGCGTCTCCTTGACCGCGGCGACGATGTGGCTGACCGGTTCTTCCAGCGCCCCGCGCACCTCCTCGGAGCTGAGCTCGATCGTCTTCGGCAGGCCGGAGACGAGGTCGCGGCCGCGGATCTCGGTCCGCACCTCTTCCGGCAGCGGCGAGGCGGAGCCGGCCTCGAGCTTCACCTCCTCCGCGGTCTGGGTGCCGATCGCCAGTTTGTAGCTCTGCTTGCAGTGGTTGACGATCGCCTCCTCGAGCTCGTCGCCGCCGACCCGGATCGACTGCGAGACGACGATCCCGCCGAGACTGATCACCGCCACCTCGGTGGTGCCGCCGCCGACGTCGACGATCATCGAGCCGGTCGGCTCGGCGACCGGCAGGCCGGCGCCGATCGCCGCCGCCATCGGCTCCTCGATCAGGTAGGCCTGGCGGGCGCCGGCCGAGAGGCAGGCCTCCTCGACCGCCCGCTTCTCGACCCCGGTCACCCCGGAGGGAACGCAGACGACGACGCGCGGATGGGCGAAGCGGCTGGAATGGACCGAGGCGATGAAGTGCCGCAGCATCTGCTCGGTGACGTCGAAGTCGGCGATCACCCCATCCTTGAGCGGGCGGATCGCGGTGATCGTCCCCGGCGTGCGCCCCAGCATCCGCTTGGCTTCGACGCCGACGGCGTGAACCTGACCGCTGAGCGAGTCGATCGCCACCACCGAGGGCTCGGAGAGGACGATTCCGCGCCCGCGTACATAGACGAGCGTGTTCGCAGTTCCCAGGTCGACGGCCATGTCACGGCCGCCGAGGCGGATCAGACGGCTGAAAAAGCCCAATGGCGTGCCCTTTTTGGATCGACGCGACTTTCCAGAAGACAAATCATCGCAGAGCCGCAAAATCCGGCCTTTGCGGTGCGGTTCCCCGCCCTCTTCACCGGGTAGACCCGTAGCGGGGGCCTTCGCCGAGGACGGCGACCGGAAGATGGAGAAGACGAACCCGCGAATCCTCGTGATCGACCCGGATCCGGCGGCCCTGGCGGTCGCCGGAGACGCCCTCGTAGGGCGCTTCGCAGTCGAGCTGGCCGCCGACCGCGCCGCCGCGCAAACCCAGCTGGCGCTCGATTGGTTCGACCTCGTCCTCTGCGAGGTGGAGATCCCCGGCGAGTCAGGCCTTTCTCTGGTCGAGGAGGTGCTGGCCGAGCACCCCGAGGTCGCGGTTATCCCGACCGCGGCTGTGACGGACCCAGCGGCAGTCGACCGCGCCCTTGAACTGAGCAACTGCGGCTGCCTGCTGAAGCCGTTCCCGTCCGAGCAGCTGCTGGTCATCGTCGAAGCCGCGCTTCGCCACCGGGACCTTGAAGCGGTCGAGAGGAGGGTTCGCCGCAGCCGCGACCAGCAGCTGCGCGAGTTGATCGACCACGCCCCGATCCCGATCTTCGTCAAAGACCTGGAGCGACGCTATCTGCTCGCCAATCGCTTCGCCCACGAAGTGCTGAGGCTGGAGCCGGGGAAGATGATCGGCCGCACCGACAGCGAGCTCTTCACCCCCGCGAGCGAGAGGGAAGTCCGCGAGGGCGACATGCGGGTCCTCGAACACGAAGAACCGAGCTACCGCGAGGTGACGCTGGACCTCGACGGGCGGGATCGCACCTTCCTCACGATCAAGTTCCCCTACCTCGACCCGGGCGGCAACCTCGCCGGCATCATCGGGATCACCACCGAGACGACCTCAGCTCAGCTCGAACAGAGCGGGCGCCAGCTCGGCCAACAGCCCGACCGGTAGCCCGACGACGTTGGAGACGCTGCCCTCCAGCCGCTCGACCAGCGAGGAGCCGAGGGTCTGGATCGCGTAGCCGCCGGAGCGCCCTTCCCACTCCCCAAAGCGGACGTAACGGTCCTTTTCGGCGTCGGACAGCTGCTTGAAGACCACCTGCGTCTTCTCCACCCCCACCCGCTCCTCGCCGTCAACCACAACCACCAGTCCGCTCATCACCGTATGTGCCCGCCCACTCATCCGATCCAGGTACGCGCGAGCCTCGGCCGCATCCGCCGGCTTACCAAGCACCTCACGGTCCAACACCACGTCCGTGTCGCAAGCAATAACGACGCGCTCCGGTTGGGAGGGCGGGGTGCCGAGCACGTTTTTGGCGCGCGCAGGTACCCCGCCCTCCCCCAGCGCCCTCGCCTTAGCAAGAGCGTTCAAGCGAACCAGCTGTTCCGGATCCCCGCTGGTCAGCTCCTCGACGCCAGGAACCACAACCTCGAAGTCGAGGCTCAACTTTTCGAGGATCTCCTTCCTTTGAGGAGACCCGGATGCGAGTACGAGCTTCAGGACAGCTCGGGGAACCAGATCCCGATCTCGCGCTCGGCCGACTCGTCGGAGTCGGAGCCGTGGACCATGTTGAAGGTCACCTCGAGCGCGAAGTCGCCGCGGATCGAGCCCGGAGCGGCCTCAACCGGATTGGTGGCGCCGATCAGCTGGCGCGCCGCCTTCACCGCTTCCTCGCCTTCAAGCACCATTGCCACCAGGG
>CAMLHB010000243.1 GCA_946479725.1 uncultured Actinomycetes bacterium
CGGAGATCGGCACGCCCTTGGGGTCCTCCCACTCGGGCGCGATGATCGGGCACTGGGCGGCGGGGGTGGTGAAGCGGGCGTTCGGGTGCGCGGCCGGTTTGTCGGACTCGGGGGTCCAGTCGTTGCCGTGCCAGTCGATCGCGTGGGCCGGCGGCTCGCCGGTCATCCCCTCCCACCAGATGTCGCCGTCGTCCGTCTTCGCGCAGTTGGTGAAGATCGTGTTCCGCTCGATCGTGTCCATCGCGTTCGGGTTCGTCTTGTGGCTGGTGTTGGGGGCGACGCCGAAGAACCCGGCCTCGGGATTGACCGCGTAGAGCTTGCCGTCCTCCTTGAACTTCATCCAGGCGATGTCGTCGCCGATCGTCTCGACCTTCCAACCCGGCAGGGTCGGGACCAGCATCGCCAGGTTGGTCTTGCCGCAGGCCGACGGGAAGGCGCCGGTGACGAACTTGACCTTGCCCTCGGGCGAGGTGAGTTTGAGAATCAGCATGTGCTCGGCCATCCAGCCCTCGTCGCGGGCCATCGCCGAGGCGATCCGCAGCGCGAAGCACTTCTTGCCGAGCAGGGCGTTGCCGCCGTAGCCCGAGCCGAAGGACCAGATTTCGCGGCTCTCGGGGTAGTGGACGATGTACTTGTTCGCCTCGTTGCAGGGCCAGGAGACGTCATCCTGACCCTCGGCCAGCGGCATCCCGACCGAGTGGACGCAGGGGACGAAGTCGCCGTCGGAGCCGAGCACCTCGAGCGCGCCCTTGCCCATCCGGGTCATGATCCGCATGTTGGTCGCGACGTAGGCCGAGTCGGTCAACTGGACTCCGATTTCGGAGATCTCGGAGCCGAGCGGGCCCATCGAGAAGGGGACGACGTACATCGTCCGGCCCACCATCGAGCCTTTGAAGAGGTCGTTGAGGGTGGCGCGCATCTCCTCCGGGTCGCGCCAGTTGTTGGTCGGTCCGGCGTCCTTTTCCTTCTCGGAGCAGATGAAGGTGCGGTCTTCGACACGGGCGACGTCGCCGGGGTCGGAGAGGGCGAGGTAGCTGTTCGGGCGCTTGGCTTCGTCGAGGCGCTCGAAGGTGCCGGCGTCGATCAGGACCTGGGCGAGGCGGTCGTACTCCTCGGCGCTGCCGTCGCACCAGTAGACGGAGTCCGGTTCGGTGAGGGAGGCGATTTCGTCCACCCAGCTGAGAAGTTTCGCGTGGGTCGTCAGCTCGTCCGGGGCAGTGGTCAGGTCGCTCATTCGCCTCTCTCTAATTCTTGGGTTTGAGGCCGATCATCGAGATGTCGGCATCCTTGTTGCGAATTTCCAAAACGGCAATTTCCCGCCTGTCATCGGCAAAGATCACTTCACAGGTGAAGGTCGCGCCCGGGTCTACAGACTGATCTGAGGGGCAATCGACGGCCTTGATCTTTTCATGAATCGAGTCTTTTAGGGACGCTTGGATCGCGTCCTGAAGCTTTTCCCGACTGACAACCGTGCCGCATCCGTAGAGCGCCACAACCGCGATCAGCAGGGCAAAAGCAGCCAGAAATCGGGGGCCGAACGGGGATTTCGACCCGGCAGAGGCGGGAAACACCCGGGGCAGTAAAGCAGGGCCGCTCGACGTTTGGATAGGGTTCCGCGCCGCTGATGCGCTTTTACGAGTTCGAGGCCAGGAAGATCGTTGAGTTGGCGGGGATTCCCGTCACCAAGTACGGGTTCTGCACGTCTGCGGAAGAGGCGCGGAAGGTCGCCGAGGAAATCGGCGGGCCGGTCGTGATCAAGAGCCAGGTGCTGACCGGCGGCCGGATGAAGGCCGGCGGGGTTAAGTTCGCCGACACGCCGGACGAGGCCGCCCAGCACGCCGAGGAGATCCTGAAGCTGGAAATCAACGGCCACATGCCGCGCGGAGTCCTCGTCGACCCCAAAGCCGAGGTCAAGCAGGAGTATTACGCCGGGGTCGTCTGGGACGGCACCGCGAAGAAGCCGCTGATGCTGTTCAGCGACATGGGCGGGATCGACATCGAGGAGGTCGCCGAGACCCACCCCGACCACGTCGGCAAAGGCCATGTCTCCAACCTCCTTCCCGTCGGCGACTTCGAGGCCAAGCAGGTCGTCGCCGCGACCGGCGTCACCGGCTCGCAACTGAACCGCGCCACCCCGGTGCTCGCCCGCCTCGCCCGCCTCTTCCGCGACAACGACATGACCCTGGCCGAGATCAACCCGCTGGCCGAGCTGACCGACGGCTCCTTCGTCGCCCTCGACGCCCATATGGAGATGGAGAACGAGGCGGTCGGCCGGCAGAAGAAGCTGCTGCGCAAGGAGCTTCAGATCGCCGAGGACGACACCCGCGAGACCTACGAGCCCTCCGATTTCGAGAAGAACGTCAGCGCGATCGACGCCGCCGATCACCGCGGCGTGATCCAGGGCAAGGACCACGGCTTCACCGGCAACCTCGGCCTCGTGATCGGGGCCGGCGGCGGCTCGCTGACCCTGACCGACGCGGTCCGCAACCAGGGCGGCCGGCCGGCCAACTACTCGGAGATCGGCGGCAACCCGTCGGTCGCCAAGGCCTGCGGCCTCGCCAAGGAGGTCCTCGAAAAGGACGGGGTCGAGAAGATCGCGGTGATGATGTCGATCGTCTCCAACACCCGCGTCGACATCGTCGCCCGCGGCGTGATCAAGGCCTGCCTCGAGCTCGGCAGGGACCCGGGCGAGACGATCGCAATCTTCCGCATCCCCGGCGCCTGGGAGGAGGAGGGCTTCAAGATCCTCGACAAGTACGGCGTCGAGTACTGCGACCGCTCGGTCTCGATGTGGGAGGCCGCCGGGCGCGCCGTCGCCAAGATCCAGGGGGCGAGCGCGTGAGCATCCTGCTCGACAAGGACACGACCTTCATCGTCCAGGGGATCACCGGCCGCGAGGCGGTCAACCTGACCCGCGAGTGCCTCGACTACGGCTCCAAGATCGTCGGCGGCGTCACCCCCGGCCGCAAGGGCCGCGAGGTCCATGGCGTCCCGGTCTTCGACACCGTCGGCCAGGCGGTCGAGC
The DNA here is from genome assembly GCA_946479725.1 of uncultured Actinomycetes bacterium. The sequence continues at coordinate 3,026 of CAMLHB010000243.1, forward strand.
ACCACGGAAGCCCGATCGACGGCTCCGTCGTCACCGTCCCCCCCGCCTTCACCAAGGACGCCGTGCTCGAGGCGATCGAGAACGGCATCGAGCTGATCGTCGTCGTCACCGAGCGCATCCCGCGCGGCGACGTCGCCCAGATGGTCGAGCTGGCCG
>CAMLHB010000244.1 GCA_946479725.1 uncultured Actinomycetes bacterium
ACCCGCGACCTCCGGCGTGACAGGCCGGCGCTCTAACCAACTGAGCTACGCCCCCAGGGAATGGGCATGAGTGCCCGGGGTCGGGCATTATCTCAGGAGCGATGGGTCGGCGGGGCGTGGGCGCAACTTTGGCAGCGGGAGGCAATTGTCTGGGCATGGGGGTGCTGGTCTTTCTTGCCTGCTTTCTGCTCTGCGCCGGCTCAGCGGTGGCCGCTCCGGGGGAACGGGACGTGGGCTTCGGCCGCAAGGGGATCGTCAAGGTCGATGTTGACCCGGCGGGACAGAACGTCGAGGACCGGATCGAGCGCGACGCGGAGGGGCGGTACCTGGTCCTTGCCACGAGCGAGAACGGGACCAGTCGGTTGCTGCGCTTCCTCTCCGACGGCAGCCTCGACCCGAGCTTCGGGTCCGGGGGCTCGGTCGCCGCGCCGGAGGGCAGCTGGCACGACCTCGCGCTGCAGCCCGACGGGCGGATCGTCCTCGCCGGGAGCCGCGAACACGACTTCGCGCTCGCCGGCCTCACCGCCGGCGGGCAGCTCGACACCGCCTTCGGCGACGGCGGCGTCGCGACCGCCCACCTCGACCTGCGCGAACCGCCCGCCAAGGGGAGGCGGCTCGAGGAGGGCTTCGAGCGGATCGTGCTCGCCCCCGGCGGCGGTACCGTCGCCGTCGGCGAGGTGGAAACGTGCGAGATCGGCGGGAGCGAATGCTGGGTGAACGGCTCCGGCCTCGCCCGCTACACGCCGGCGGGGCAACCCGACAGCGGTTTCGACGGCGACGGCCTCGTCCTCTTCAACGCCGACCTGACCACGCTCGCCCTGCAGCCGGACGGCAAGATCCTCGCCGGCGGCAGCCTCGGCGAGGATCTGCTCGTCGCCCGCTTCACGCCGGGCGGGGCGCTCGACACCTCCTTCTCCGGCAACGGCCTGATCAAGTCCCGCTACGACACCACGATCAGCGAAGGCGAAATCTTCCACGCGGGCGCGGCGCAGGCGCTCCTCGTGCAGCGCAGCGGCCGCATCGTCGTCGTCGGCGGCGAAGTCCTGGTCGCCTTCAAGCCGAACGGCGAACTCGACCCGCGCTTCGGAGCCCGCAACGTCAAGGGCGTCGCCCCGATCACCAACGAATACACCAGCTACCTCAACCTCGAACCGACCGACGCCGCCCTCGACGGCGGCGACCGGATCGTCCTCGCAGGCGAAGCCGGGTCCCGGACCGGCGTCGCGCGCTTTTACCCGAATGGCGCCCACGACCCCCGGTTCGGCGGCGACGGCCTCTCCTCGGTCGACCTCTCCCGCACCTACCTTGACCCGCAGGCGCCGGAGGAGGCGGCGACCGGCCTGGTGCTGACCCCCGACGGAGCCCCGACCACGGCCGGCTTCGCTTACGTCAAGAAGCACGCGGAGCTGGCCCTGACCCGCTTCACCGGCGGCAAGGGACGCCGCGCCCGCTGCCACGGCAGGTGGGCGGAAGTGCAGGGAACGCCGGGTGACGACCGGCTGCGCGCGCTCGGCCCGATCGTCTCCTTCGGCGGCGACGACGAGGTCAACGGCGGCTGGGGAGCGATCTGCGCCGGACCCGGCGACGACGAGGTGCAGGGGGGCACCGTCGGGCCGATCTTCGGCGGCCCCGGGAACGACAAGATCGTCGGCAACGAAGCCGACCCCGCCTATGGGGGGCCGGGGGACGACGTGATCCTCGCCCACAAGGGCTACGAAGGCCGCAACGTCTATTACGGCGGACCCGGCGACGACCTGCTGACCGGCGGGCGCGGCCCCGACCGGCTCTTCGGCGGGCCAGGGCGCGACCGGCTCTTCGGCGGCGGCGGTGCCGACCGCCTGGTGGGCGGCCCCGGCCTCGACGAGGAAGCGGGCGCGGGCGGCGGCGGGGTCAAAGCGGTCTACGGGGCACGGGGCCGCGACGGCTTCCACATCCGCCTCGTCGTCCGCAGGCGCCTGGTCACCGGCATCCACCTCCACGTCCGCCTTCACTGCAACGACGGCAAGAGCTATGACGCCTGGCTCAACACCAACCGCCTCGACGCGCGGATCCACCCGAACGGCCGCTTCCGCTACCACGAGAGCAACCAAAGCTCAGAAGAATGGAGCGAAGAGACCCTCGCCGGGCGGGTGACGCGGGAGAAGATCGTCGCCTCCTATGCCGAGAAGGACAATGGCGAATCCTTCTGCCGGACCGGCACCCGCAAGCACCCCGAGATCGACTTCGTCGCCCGCCGCGGACGCGGTTAAGCAGCGGCCGCGGCCGCCGAGCTCAACTCGTCGAGCGTCTCATCGATCCCGGCGCGCACGAGCTCGAGGTCCGGGACCGCGTCGCGGTCGGCGTTGAGGCCGAAGCTCATCGTGCCGTCGTAGCTGACGACGGCGACGCCGAGGGCGTGGCCGGTGAAGATCGGGACGAGGGGGACGACGCGGCGCATGCGGGCGCCGAGCGCGTAGAGCGGGACCGGCGAGGCGGGGACGTTGGTGATCGTCAGGTTGAAGAGGCGCGGGGTGAACATCAGCCGGGCGATGGTCGACTGGACCAGCGGCGGGGTGAGGCCTGCAAGCTTGATCACCGCGTCGGTCCCGGCGACCGCGTTGCCGCTCTTCAGGTCCTCGGCGGCGGCGGAGATCTTGCGGTAGCGCAGCAGCGGGTCGGGCTCGGCGACGGCGAGGTCGACGAAGAGCGAGGAGACCCTGTTACCGAGGTCAAGTGACTCGCCGGCCGCCCGCAGGCTGACCGGCACCATCGCCCGCACGTGGTCGACCTCGGGCAGCTCGCCGCGCTCGGCGAAGAGCCGGTGCAGGCCGCCCGCCGTCGCCGCCAACACCGCATCATTGACGGTGCCGCCGAGCTGCCGCTTGACCCGCCTCAGGTCCTCCAGCGGCACCTCGACCGCGGCCATCCGGCGGGTGGCGCCGATCGAGCCGTTGAGGCTGGTGCCGGGCGCCGGCTTCAGCTCGTCGCGGACCAGCGTCTCCACCAGCGCCCGCGACTGCTCCAGCACCGCGGCAGCCTTGCGGGGGTGGCGGGCGGTGTCGATCCCACCCCGAACCGCACCGCCCACCGACCCCCGCAGCCGTGGAACCAACCCCAGAAACGCACCCACCACCACGGGCGGGCGGGCGAGGTCCGCCCAGGTGCCCAGCGTCGGGTCGGTGGTGAGGGCGGCGA
>CAMLHB010000245.1 GCA_946479725.1 uncultured Actinomycetes bacterium
GGCCGGGTCGATCAGGCTCGACGGCAAGTCCGGCCACGGCGCGACCATCAGGAAGCCGGCGTGCGGGCGCTTGGCGCCGAGGTCCTGGGTCTGGGTCCAGAGCTCCGCGGTGATGAACGGCATGACCGGGTGCAGCAGGGTCAGGATGACGTCGAGCACCCAGGCAGCGGTCGCCTGGGTCTCGGCCTTGGCGGCGGCGTCGTCGCCGGTAAGCAGCGGCTTGGCCAGCTCGACGTACCAGTCGCAGAACTGGTTCCAGATGAAGCGGTAGAGCCCGTTCGCCGCCTCGTCGAAGCCGCAATGCGCCAGGGCGGCGGTCACGGCCCGGGCGGTGCGGGCCGTCTCGCCGACGATCCAGCGGTTCAGAGGGGCCTGCACGGCGCCCGGATCGAAGCCCTCGGCGCGGGCGCAGCCGTTCATCTGGCAGAAGCGCGTGGCGTTCCACAGCTTGGTGCCGAAATTGCGGTAGCCCTCGATGCGCTGGCGCGACAGCTTGATGTCGCGCGCCTGCCCCGACATGGCGGTCAGCGTGAAGCGGAGCGCATCGGCGCCGTATTCGTCGACCAGCTCCAGGGGGTCCATCACGTTGCCCTTGGACTTCGACATCTTCTTCCCCTCGGCGTCGCGCACGAGGGCGTTGATGAAGACCCGCTTGAAGGGAACCTGGCCGGTGAAGTGGATGCCCTGCATCATCATCCGGGCGACCCAGAAGAAGATGATGTCGAAGCCGGTCACCAGGGTGTGCGTCGGGTAGAAGCGGCGCAGGTCGTCGGTCTTGTCCGGCCAGCCCAACGTCGAGAACGGCCACAGGCCCGAGGAGAACCAGGTGTCGAGGACGTCCTCGTCCTGGCGCAGGGCCGTGGGCCGGCCGTAGAGCTCGTCGGCCTGCCGCTGGGCCTCCTGCTCGGTCTCGGCGACGAAGACCTTGCCGTCGGGCCCGTACCACGCCGGGATGCGATGGCCCCACCAGAGCTGGCGGGAGACGCACCACGGCTGGATGTTGCGCATCCATTCGAAGTAGGTCTTCTCCCAGTGCTTCGGCACGAAGACCGTCTCGCCCTGCTCCACCGCCTTGATCGCGGGCTGGGCCAGCACCTCGGCTGCGACGTACCACTGGTCGGTCAGATAGGGTTCCACGACGACGCCCGAGCGGTCGCCGTGCGGGACGGTGTGGCGGGTCTTCTCGACGCCCCGCAGCAGGCCCAGGCGCTCGAATTCCTCGACCACCTTCTTGCGCGCGGCGAAGCGGTCCAGGCCGCGGTATTCCGGCGGCGCGTTGTCGTTGATCCGCGCAAAATCGTCGAAGACGTTGATCATCGGCAGGTTGTGGCGCTTGCCGACCGCGAAGTCGTTGAAGTCGTGCGCCGGCGTGATCTTCACCGCGCCCGAACCCTTCTCCGGATCCGGATACTCGTCGGCGATGATCGGAATCGGCCGGTTCACGATCGGCAGGCGCACGGCGCGGCCCACCAACGCCCTGTAGCGGTCGTCGCTCGGGTGCACCGCCACGGCGGTGTCGCCCAGCATGGTCTCCGGGCGGGTGGTCGCGACGACGATCTCGCCCGAGCCGTCTTCCAGCGGATAGGCGAAGTGCCAGTAGTGGCCGTCGACTTCCCGCTGCTCGACCTCGAGGTCGGAGATCGCGGTCTGGAAGTGGGGATCCCAGTTCACCAGCCGCTTGTCGCGATAGAGCAGTTTCTCGCGGTAGAGCTGGACGAACACCTTGCGGACGGCGGCCGACAGCCCCTCGTCCAGGGTGAACCGCTCGCGGCTCCAGTCGCACGAAGCGCCCAGGCGGCGAAGCTGGTTGACGATCGCGCCGCCCGACTTTGCCTTCCACTCCCAGACCTTGGCGATGAAGCCCTCGCGGCCGAGGTCGCGCCGCGACTGGTTGCCTTCGGCCGCGAGCTGTCGCTCGACCACCATCTGGGTCGCGATCCCGGCGTGATCTGTGCCGGGCAGCCACAGCGCGGCCTTGCCGCGCATCCGCTCGAAGCGGATCAGCACGTCCTGCAGCGTGTTGTTCAGCGCGTGGCCGATGTGCAGCGAGCCGGTGACGTTCGGCGGCGGGATGACGATCGAGAACGGCTCGGCCGCCGGGTCGTCGGTGGGCGCAAAGCCGCCCGAGGCTTCCCAGGCGGCGTAGAGGCGCGGTTCGGCTGTGGCGGGGTCGAAGGTCTTGTCGAGCATGGCTTTGGTCGCTGGCGGAGCGGCTGCGTGTATCAGGTCCTCCCCCGTCGGGGGAGACGTCGCCAAAGGGAAGCGGCTCGAACAGGCCCGATCAGCACGCCGAAAGACCGGCGCGGGCCATGGCGTTTGAGCAGAACCTCCCTCGGTCAGCTTCGCTGACAGCTCCCCGGTCGGGGAGCCGCGGGAGGTCAGCGTACTCGGCCGCGGGCGATACGCTCGACTTCGGCGTCGACGGCCTGCTGGACGATATCGGGCAGGTTCTCGTCCAGCCACTGCTGCAGCATGGGGCGGAGCAGCTCGCGCACCACGTCTTCCAGCGTGCGGCCTTCGGCCGGCATCAGGATGTTGGCCGACAGCCGGCCGAAGGTGGCGGCGGTCGCCGCGGCGACGGCCTCGGAGACCAGGCCTGCGCCAGGCAGCGGCGCCGGCGGCTCGGCCGCGGGCGGCTCGTTGGGCGCGACGAAGTCGAGATCCCCGTGCGTCTCCACCTTCTGAGTCAGCTCGAGATCGCCGTCATCCTCTTCTTCGGCCTCGGGTTCGGCCACCTGGGCGACCGGCTCGGGGGCGGCCGCTTCGGGTTCCGGCGCAGGCGGCGGCTCCTCGCCGCTTCTGGCGATGATCTCCTCGGCCGTCGTCTCGGCGGCTCCGCCCTCGGCAGGGGCTTCGTCTTCGGAGATGATGCGGCGGATGGAGGCGAGAATTTCCTCCATCGTGGGTTCTTGGGACGTCTGCTCGGACATGTCGCCTTACTGCCGCGGTTGAATCTGCGCCCCGACCCTAAGCGCGTGGAACCGATCGTGCAATTTTCCGGCTAACGGAGTGTCAATGAGTCGCCGGAGGCGGCTCCGTCGCGGCGGGGGCGGGCTCGGTCGCCGCCGGCGGCTGGGCCTCGAGCCCCGGCCCGATCGGCTTCTCCTCCGGCTTGTCGCCGGGCGAGGACGACGGATACGGCGTCAGCAGCCGGTCGATCACACCGATC
>CAMLHB010000246.1 GCA_946479725.1 uncultured Actinomycetes bacterium
TCCATTCCCGGCGGTCCAGGGCCTCAACGGCGGGCCGACGCTGATCAACAACGTCGAGACCCTCTCCAACGTCCCCCACATCGTCCGCCACGGGGCAGAGTGGTTCAAAGGCTTCGGCACCGAGCAGTCGCCCGGCACCAAGGTGGTCTCGATCTCCGGCGGCGTCAAGCGCCCCGGCAACTACGAGGTCGAGCTGGGGATCCCGACCCGCGAGCTGATCTGCGAGCTCGCCGGCGGCCCCGAGGACGGCCACGAGATCAAGGCCTTCTTCCCCGGCGGCTCGTCCTCTCCGGTGCTGACCGCCGAGGAGGGTCTCGACCTCCCCTACAGCTTCGAGGCGATGGCCGAAGCCGGTTCGATGCTCGGCTCCGGCTCGATCATCGTCTGCGACGACCGCGTCTCGATCCCGCACCTGGCGCTGCGGACGGCGCGCTTCTACCACCACGAGTCCTGCGGCAAGTGCGTCCCCTGCCGCGAGGGCACCAACTGGACCGTGAAGATGCTGGAGCGGATGGTCCGCGGCGAGGCGACGCCGATGGACCTCGACGTCGTCAGCTCGGTCCAGCAGAACATCATCGGCCACTGCCTCTGCGTGCTCGGCGACTCGATGGCGATGCCGGTCGGGGCGATGGTCCGCAAGTTCAGGGGGGAGTTCGAGGAAGTGATGGAAAACCCGGAGCTGGTCGTCGACCCGCACGCCGTCGTCCGCGGCGCGCCGGAGACGCTGGGGGCCTCGACGTGAGCCCGGCCGGCCGCGAGGTGACGATCACGATCGACGGGCGCGAGGTGTCCGCGGTCGAGGGCGAGATGCTCCACGACGCCGCCCGCAAGGGCGACGTCGAGATCCCCTACTTCTGTTACGAACCGAAACTCGGCGAGCCGGTCGGCGCCTGCCGCATGTGCCTGGTCGAGATCGAGGGGGTCCCGAAACTGCAGACCTCCTGCTCGACCCCGGTGCGCGAGGGGATGGTCGTCCACACCCGCACCGAGCAGGTGAAGGAGGCGCAGAACTCGGTCGTCGAGTTCCTCCTCGTCAACCACCCGCTCGACTGCCCGGTCTGCGACAAGGGCGGCGAATGCCCGCTGCAGGACATCTCCTACGGCTGGGGCCCGGGCAAGAGCCGGGTGATCGACGAAAAGCGCCACTTCGAGAAGCCGATCGAGCTCTCGCCGCTGGTCGCGATCGACCGCGAGCGCTGCATCCTCTGCTACCGCTGCGTGCGGTTCAGCCAAGAGGTCGCCGAGGACTCCCAGCTGCAGCTGATCGAGCGCGGCGACCGCACCTACGTCGGCACCTTCGACGACCGCCCCTACGTCGCCCCCTTCCACGGCAACATCACCGACATCTGCCCGGTCGGGGCGCTTACCAACTACACCTACCGCTTCCGCGCCCGGCCCTGGGACATCGAGCACGCCGGCTCGGTCTGCACGCTCTGCCCGAGTCAGTGCAACGTCAGCTTTACCGTCCGCGACGAGAAGGTGAAACGGGTGCTGACCCGCGACAACCACGACGTCGACGACGGCTGGCTCTGCGACCGCGGCCGCTACGGGTTCGAGATGTTCGACGCGCCCGAGCGGGTGCGCGGGCCGCGTCTGAAGGGCGGCGGTGAAATCGGCTGGGACGAGGCGATCGCGAAGGTGGCGGACGGGCTGCGCGCCGCAAGTCGGGCGGGGCAGGGGTGGTCCTCCCCGGACAACAGCGGGGAGGGTCCGGGTATGACCACCCCTGCCTCCTCTGGGGTCGCGGCGATCATCGGCGACGCTTCGAACGAGGAAGGCTTCCTGCTGCAGCGGTTGATGCGCGAGGCGCTTGGCTCTCCCCACATCGATTCGCGCCCCTCGCGCGGGCCGAAGCGAGACGTGCTGCTGCGCCTGGCCGAACCGAACATCTCGGCGAAGGTCCGTGACATCGACGAGGCCGACGCCATTCTGGTGCTGGGCACCGACCCGCTGCACAGCTCGCCGATCCTCGACCTGCGGGTCCGCAAGGCGATCCGCCGCCACGGCGCCAAGCTGGTGGTCGCGACCGAACGCCCGACCGCGCTCGACGGCGGCGCCGAGGCGATCGCCCGCTTCGCCCCCGGCCAGGCCGCCCACTTCGTCTCCGAGCTGGCGCGCGCGATCGGCGGCGCCGAGAACGTCGCCTCGCCGCTCGCCGAGACCCTGCGCGACGCCGGCCGGGTCGTCGTCATCTGGGGCGAGCGAATCGGCCGCAGCGAGGGCGCCGCCGAGGCTCTTCTCGAGATCGCGAGCGCCACCGAGATGGCCGCCACCGACGGCGCCGGCCTGCTGGAAATCCCCGACACGACCAACGCCCGCGGCCTTCGCGAGGCCGGCTGCCTGCCCGACGCCGGCCCGGGTCTCAGCGAGACCGCCGCCGGCAAGTCGACCGAGGGGATCCGCGAGGGACTGATCTCCGGCGAGATCGGCGGCCTCGTCCTCTTCGGCGCCGACCCCCTGCGCGACTTCCCCGACACCCCGGCCTGGGAGGAGGCCCTGACGGCAGCTGACTTCGTAGTCACCTTCTCGATGCACGAGAACGCGACCACCGCCAAGTCCGACGTCGTCCTCCCGCTCGAGACCCACGCCGAGAAAGACGGCACCGTCACCCACCCCGACGGCCGCCTCCAGCGCGTCCGCCCCTCCGCCGCCCGTCCCGAGGGCGTCCTCCCCAACATCATCGTCCTCTCCGAGCTGGCCGCCAACCTCGGCCTGCAGACCGGCATCGACTCCCAACCCACCGCCTTCGCCGCCCTCACCGAAGCCGTCCCCTTCTACGACGGCATCGAGGAGAGCGACATCGGCGGCCGCGGCATCCGCTGGCAGGACCGCAACACCCCCGAACTGCATCAACTTGGCGGCCCACCAGGGTGCCACGTTGGTGCAGTTAGGGAGGGGGGGCCGGGGAAGGGCGCTGGTGGGCATTCCGGCAAGGGCCATTAAAAGCGCAGGACGCAATCCCCAAAGGTAGGAGCTGCCGAAGGCTGCGATCTTTTGATCTTGATCTTGAAAATCAAAAGATCGCAGCCTCGTTGCACTCGACAGCTCCTACACAGCTCTTACAGCTCCCTCGCCGCGCAGACAATCACCTCAACGAGCAGCGCCGGATCCGCCAGTTTCGCCTCGCCGCAGGCCCGGGCCGGTGCGTGTCCTTCCGGGACCCAGGCG
>CAMLHB010000247.1 GCA_946479725.1 uncultured Actinomycetes bacterium
CCCCCGTGCGGGCTAGTCCCACGGACCCCCAGCCCCATATGCACCCCGCGCTTCCCTCCTTTACCCTCAATATCTCTAAAATGCACGAACGCCAGCTTGGTTCTCCCCCCACGCACCGTCCCTCGGGCGCGGCGCTGATGCAATTTCCGGCGTTTGCGCCCGGCTCGCGGCTCTTGGGCCGGGGGGTTAGCCGTTTAGGCCGGGGACGGGGGTGCCGTGTTTGACGTAGGCGCAGTTGTAGGGAGCGGGGTCGAAGGAGTCGGTGATGGCGCGGCCCTCGGGTTGGCCGGTGCCTTCGGTTTCTTTCGTTTCGGTCTTGCCGCCCTTGCCTTTGACCTTGACCTTGCGCGGGGGTTCGCCGCGGCCGCACTGGATCGAGAAGTCCTTGACGCCGTCGCGGGCGTCGATGATGTCTTCGCCGCCCATGCCGTAGAAGCGGTCGGCGCCTGGCTGGCCGAGCATCGCGTTGGGACCGCCGTCGCCGATCAGGACGTCCCAGTCGAAGGAGCCCTCCATGTCCTCGTCGGTCGGCGAGAGGTGGACGTGCTTGCAGCCCTTGACGCCGGTGACCCAGGCCGCGTGGGCCATGAAGGAGACGATCAGCAGCCCCGGATGCGCCTGGGTCTCGGCGAAAGAGGCGTCGTCGCGACCGGGGCCGCCAACCAGCGCCCCGCCGGCGCAGCCGCCGCCGGCGGCGAGCAGGTCGCCGCTGCCTTCGCCGTAGAGGAAGGTGGGGCCAGGGAGGCCGCCGACAAGGCCGTCGGCCCCGTCGCCGCCGTAGAGCTTGTCCGCGCCGGGACCGGACTCGACCAGGTCGTCCTCGGGGCCAGCGTGAATGGTGTCGTTGCCGAAGCCACCGGCGAAGCGGACGCTGCCGATCGACTCCAGCGAACCTTCGACCCGGAGGCTGTCGTTGCCCGGGCCGAGGTCGGCCATCAGCCAGCGGCCCGGCCCGTTGGCGGGGCAGGAGACGGTGGTCGTGCTGTGCGGCGCGTGCGTGCAGCCCGGCCCGATCGCGACCCCTTTCCTCGCGGTGATGCCGAAGGTCTGGGTCGCTTCGTCGAAGGCGACGACGAAGTGGTCGCTGCCCCCGCCGCCGACCACCTGCAGGCCGGCGCCGCCGCCGGGCGTCGGGTTGAGCTGGATGTAGGCGGAGCCGCTCGGCGCCGGTTCGCGACCGCAGGAGCTGGTCCGGCCCTTTGCCCCCGAGCAGCCGTCGGTCCCCTGCCCGCCTTCGAGCACGTCGGCGCCGCCGCCGCCGACGAGGTGGTCGTCGCCGAGGCCGCCGGCGATCACGTTCGCCTGCGGGTTGCCGATCAGGGTGTCGCGGAAGGCCGAGCCTTCGAGGCTCTCGAAACCGAAGAGCTTGTCGTGACCGTCGCCGCGGGCGCGGTGCTGGCGCAGCGAGGCCCAGACGCCGCTGCCCTTGCCGCCCGCCCGCGCCGTCGCGAAGGAGGCGATGTCCCCCTTGCCGGCACCGCCGGACATGCGGTCGTAGCCGTAGTCGCCATGGACGAGGTCTTCGTTGCCGGAGCCGCCGTTGACGATGTCGATCCCGAGGTCGCCCGCGACCTCGTCGCGGGCGCCGGGGCCGCCGACCACCTTGTCGTCGCCGAGGTTGCCGTTGACCTGGTCCTCGTCGCCGGCGTCGCCGTAGACTTCGTCGTTACCGCGGCCACCGTGCAGCTGGTCGGTCCCCGGCCCGCCGCAGATCAGATCGTTGCCGAGGCTGCCGAAGACGACGTCGTCGCCCTTGCCGGCCTGGATCACGTCACGGCCGGGAGTCCCCCGCAGCACGTCGTTGCCGTCGGTGCCGACGATCTGCGCCCGCCGCCCGTGGCAGCGCACCACTTCTTCTTCCGGCGCCGCCGCGACGGCGCTCCCGACTATGAGCAGCGCGGCCAGTACCGCCGCGACCAGGACCTTCTTCATGCCCGCCTGTTCGTCGTTTCGGCTGCTAACCCTCGCCAACCCTAAAAGGATCAGGCGCGCAGCGCCTAAGCGCTGCGGATCAGCTTCTTGTTGACGAACTCGTCGGCGCCGTAGCGGCCGAGCTCCCGCCCGAAGCCGGAGCGCTTGAAGCCGCCGAAGGGCAGCTCCGGCGCGTCGGCGCCGACCAGGTTCACGTAGACCATCCCGGCTTCGATCCGGTCGGCGACCCGCTCGGCCTGCTCCTTGTCCGTCGTCATCACATAGGAGCCAAGCCCGAACGGCGTCGAGTTGGCGAGCTCTACCGCCTCCTCCTCGGAGCCGACCTTGTAGACCTGCGCCACCGGCCCGAAGAACTCTTCCTGGGAGGCCTCGTCGCCCGGCTTGATCCCGGTGAGGATCGTCGGTTCGAAGAAATTGCCGTCGCGGTTGCCGCCGACGACGACCTCGGCGCCGTTCGCGATCGCCCGCTTGACCTGGTCCTCGAGCCGGTCCGCAGCGGTCTGCGAGGAGAGCGGGCCGACCGCGGTGTCCTCCGCCGTCGGATCGCCCGGCTTCGCCCCGCCCAGCTGCTCCTTGAACTTCTCGAGGAAATCGTCGTAGAGCTCGTCGACGACGATGAACCGCTTCGCCGCGTTGCAGGACTGGCCGGTGTTGTCGAGCCGCGCTTCGGCCGCCGCGGTCACCGCTTCGTCGAGGTCGTCGGTCCCGAGCAGGATGAACGGGTCAGAGCCGCCGAGCTCGAGCACGACCTTCTTCAGGTGCTTGCCGGCGATCGAGGCGACCGCGGAGCCGGCCCGCTCGGAGCCGGTGACCGAGACGCCGTGCACGCGCGGGTCGGCGATCACCCACTCGATCTGCTCGTTGGTCGCGTAGATGTTCTCGTAGGCGCCCGCCGGGAAGCCGGCCTCGTTGTAGATCTCCTGCATCGCCTCGGCCGACTCCGGGCACTGCGGCGCGTGCTTGAGCAGGATCGTGTTGCCGATCACGAGGTTCGGGCCGGCGAACCGCGCCACCTGGTAGTAGGGGTAGTTCCAGGGCATGATCCCCAGCAGCACGCCGAGCGAGCTGCGCCGGATGAACGCGGAACCCTCGCCGTCGAGCAGCTCGATCGGCTCGTCGGCGAGCAGCTTGGCCGCGTTGTCGGCGTAGTACTCGTAGATCGCGGCGCTGAAGTCGACCTCGCCGAGGGCCTGCTCGATCGGCTTGCCCATCTCGCGCGTGATGATCTCCGC
>CAMLHB010000248.1 GCA_946479725.1 uncultured Actinomycetes bacterium
CGCCGACTTTGGCGCCGGATCGGGCGATCGCCGCCGGCAACGACACCCCCCAGACTTGCACCGGCTGGCCCTCCGCTAGCTGGATACGCACGAGGGGCGCTGGCGGCGCGCCATCGCGGCCCCGAAACGGCCCACGCCCTACCTCGATCAATCGACCGCGGACTCCCGCGTCGTAGTCGATCCGCTCTCGCGACGAGGGCGTCCCAGCCTTCGAGCGGGGCTCGCTTCGACCCCGCGATGGCGCGGGGCTGAGCGAACCTTTGTCATGGGCGTGGCTGCGACGCTCGAGTTCCTGGAAGTCGCGCTGGTTGGGGCGAAAGCCCCGGACCTCCAGGCCGCGGCTCTGTGCCTCCAGCCAAACCTCCCGCTTAAAGTCCTCCGTTCCGCGCAGCTGAAGGGCCCGCCAGCCCCGATGCTCGGCAATGTCCACCATGTCGCGAATGGTGTTCGGGTTGGTTTCCGACGTCGAGAGCCGCTCGCCGGTGTCTCGGAAGGCGGGCTTTGGCGCGTTGTACTCGGCGTAGAAGGCGAGCGCACTGACGGTCGCCTCGGTGAAATAGCGTTTGCGCAGCGCGTCCGGCACATCTCCCTTTTCCGTCGAGATGCGCCGGTCCGAGGCATCTTTCAGGGTCTCGCGAGTGGGCGCGACCTCGCCGTCGGCTGCTCGCCGCTGTCGCTTGGCGGGTGGCGCCTGCGGCTCCCGATCCTTGCCCGTGTCATCGGCTGTCTCGGACATCCTCGCCCTCCTACCGCGCAATCAGCGCGTCGTGGTCATCCCGTTCCTGCTGGCGGTGCACGTCGATTTCAAACTCGTCCTCGAGGGCCCGGTCCAGCGCGGCCCGGTCGATGTAAGCTTCGGCCCATCGCGCCACCTCTTCCTCGCTCGCCCGTTCGGGCGGAGCGTCCATGTCCACGGCCTCAAGGGCCAAGGAGATCATCTCTGGCGACAGCATCTCCTCGCCGGCCGCTTCGCCTTCCGTAAGGCCTCGCAGGCTCGGTTCGAGCGTTCCGCCGCCATCGGCCGGCCTGTGCGGCGCGGGGCCCGCAACTGGCCTCGAGGGCGGAATCGGCGGCGGCAGAAGGCGGGAAGCGAAATCGGCCTCTGCGTAGTAGCGAAGCTTACGCCCGCGCACCGGTGGCATACCCGCGCGCAGCACCACGAGCTGGTCGGGCGGCAGCTGCATCAATTCCTGGGGCAGCATGAGCGCGCGGCGCTGCTCGGAATCCGTCGTCGTGCGGCGGCCGCCGGCCAGCAGCACGCTCGGGCGGCTCCGCGACTGCGAGCCCGTCGTGTAGTAGCCGAGACGGTCGCTCAGCTCCTGAGCAACCTTCAGCTCCTTCGGCGCGAAGACCACCTCCACCCCGCAGTTGGAGATGATCTCCTCTGCGATGTCGTGGCCGTACTCGGCGCGCAGCTGTGAGGGACTCTGCAGCACAGCGAGGAACCTCAAGCCGTAGCCGGCCACGAAGGAGAAGCCTCGCGCAATCACCGGCGCCGAGCCCAATCTGGCGAACTCGTCGAGCAGCACGAGGATTTGGCGAGGCTCGCGCTCCTGCCGCGGCAGATGACGGGTGTTGAGGTCGACCAGCTGCTGGAAGAGGAGGTTGTAGAGCGGCTGGACGCGCGCCAGGTTGTCCGGCGAGGCCCCCAGATAGAGGGTCGTCGGCGCCTCGCGCAGCCGACGCAGATCAAAGTCGCTCTCCCTGGTCGCAGCATCGACCAGTGGATTGAGCCAGAGGTTCAGGCGCGACGTGAGGGTCTGGCGCACCGAGGCGAAGGTGTTCTCGGATGCGGCGCAGAAGTCCGTCAGCGCGTTGACGCATCCCGCCGAGAGCGGCTGATTGCCGGCCGCGCGATCGGCGATGATGTCGGGGAAGCGCGTCCGTGGGTTGCCTACGGTGAGCTGCCGATACATCTCCCCGATTGTGAAGGGCAGCTCGGGCGTCTCGGCGACGTAGGCGCCGACGCCCACGAAGCCGGTTCGAGACGCTTCGGCCCAAAACGGATCCGTACGTTCGGGGGCGGTGAACAGCATGCCGGCGATCTTCTGCAGTTCGTCCAGCACCTCGATCGGCGAGCCGCGGTCGATATAGGCCAGCGGATTGAAGCGCGACGTACGCCCGTCCGGGGCAAGGGGATCGAACAGGTGCACGGCCTGGCCGTGCGCCGCCCGGAAGCCTGCTGACGCCTCGTAGTTCTCCCGCTTGATGTCGAGCACCACGGCGGAGTCGGGCCAGTCCAGGAGATTGGGGATGACGACGCCGACGCCCTTGCCCGTGCGCGTCGGCGCATAGAGCAGAACATGCTCGGAGCCTCCGAAGCGCAGGTAGGCGCCGCCGGCCCGGCCAAGGAGAAGTCCTCGCCGGGCGCGAAGCCCCGCTTTTCGCAGCTCCCCCTCCCCGGCCCAGCGGGCTGCCCCATGCAGCGGTCGCCTGACTTGAAGCACGGCCGCCAAGGCCAACATCGTCACGAAGAGGCCAGAGCCGACGGCGCCGATCTTCAGCCACCGCACCACCTCAGGATCGCCGCGGTAGTACCAGAGCCAGCGCGGCAGGACCCCGAGATCGACGTTCGAGGAGAGCTGGCCAAGCCCGCCGAGGGTGATCAACATCCACAGCGACAGCCACAGGCCGAGGAGCAGCGTCGCCCCTCCGCCGATCAGCCAGGCCTTACCGGCGGGGGTCGCGCTTGCGAAGGGGGTCATAATAGACCTCCGTCATGCGGAAGCGGCCGGCCTCGCGCTTCATCTGGACGACGACGTCTACGAGCAGCAGGAGGAGCGTGCGGATGTCGGTCCGCGACAGGTCGCGGCCGCCTTCGGACTCCTTCACGAGGAGCGTCAGCTGCTCAAACGCGAGCTGGGCGGAGTCGGCATGCACCGTGGTGATCGACCCCGGATGGCCGGAGTTCACGTTGCGCAGGTAGAAGAAGGCCGAGCCGTCCCGAAGCTCCTGCAAGAGGATCCTGTCCGGCCGCATACGTAGAGCGCTTTCGAGCAGCTGCTTGGCGCCCACCTTGGCGAGCCCCTGCCCGTCCTTGGCGTAGATCAGATGGACGACGTTGCGGTGAGGCACCACCAGCTCTCGCGCGTCCTCGATCGTCAGGAGCCGCTCCCCAGGCGGGATCAGCTTGATC
>CAMLHB010000249.1 GCA_946479725.1 uncultured Actinomycetes bacterium
CCCGGGGATCGAGCTCAACCGGCTGGCCGAGCTGCCGGTCCTCGACTTCCGCTTCAGCGACCCGCCGCGCTCGACGGTGGCGATGAAGCGGGCGATGGACGTCGCCGTCTCGGCGGCGATGCTGCTGCTGCTCTCGCCGCTGCTGGCGGCGGTAGCGGTTTGGATCCTGCTCGACGAAGGCCGCCCCGTCTTCTTCCGCCAGCGCCGTGCCGGCAGGGGCGGCGCCGCCTTCACGATGCTGAAGTTCCGGACGATGGTCGCCGACGCCGAGCAGCGACTGCCGGAGCTGGTCGACCTCGAGAGCCTCGACCAGCCGGCCTTCAAGATCCCCGACGACCCGCGGGTCACCCGCAGCGGCCGCTGGCTGCGCCGCACCAGCATCGACGAGCTGCCGCAGCTGATCAACGTCCTCCGCGGTGAGATGTCGCTGGTCGGGCCTCGGCCCGAGGAGGAGAGCGTCGTCGCCCTCTACGACGAGCGCCAGCGCAGCCGCCTGGCGATCAAGCCGGGGATCACCGGGCCGATGCAGGTCTACGGCCGCAGCGACCTCACCTTCGAGGAGCGGCTGGCGATGGAGCGCGACTACCTCGACAACCTCTCGCTGCTGACCGACCTGGAGATCCTGCTGCGGACGCCGCGGGCGATGGTCCGCGGCGAGGGCGCCTATTAAGCGCGCGGCGGATCGAAGATCGCCCCGAGGATCCCGTCCATCACATACCCCGCTGCCTCAGCCTCAGCCGGGGAGACCGTGACCAGCTGGTCTCCGGTCACCGAATGGACCGTGCTGTAGAGGGTGCGACACCCCGGCGCAAGCTGGCGTGGCAGGTAGCCGAGCACCTCGCTCCTCCCGGCCGACCGGCGCTCGGCGAGGCTCCGGGTCAGATGGCGCAGCCGCGAGGCGCTGCCGCGCAGCCGAGCAGCCGCGGCGCCATCGGCACCGAGCGGCTCGCCCACCCAGCCCCCGATCTTGCGGGGGTCGCGGCTGGCCCGCCCCGGGGCGCAGAGGTCACTGGCCAGACGTCCGTCCTGGAGGCGCGCCAGGGCCACCGTGCCGGCTGCCGGGTGGCGGCCGAGGGAACCCAGCGCGACCGCGTCGACGGCCTCGCCGAGCGGCTCGACTCGGTAGCGGTGCCGCCAGGCGCGGCGATCGACCTCGCGATGCAGGCCGACGACGGACCAGCGCCCCCGGCGCAGGACATCGGCGGCTCGGGGGAGAATCGGGCAGGGCTCGATCCAACCGAGGATCGCGAGGGGCTCGGAAAGGTCTCCGAGGGGATCGTCGGGCCCGGCGACGAGGGTGACCTGCCCGGTCTCCGGCAGCCGCCGTTCCTCCAGGCCAACCAGCAGCGGCAGCGGCCGGCGGTCGAGGTAGCCGAGGTCGAAGGCGCCCTCGGCCAGGGCACCCTGCTCGCCGCCGGTCTGGAAGCGGCCCTCTGCGTAGGTCAGCCGTTGCGCATCCACCTCCGGGAAGCGGTGGACCGACCCGAGCACGTGCTCGAGCACGTGGCCGCGAGGAGCCTCCGGCCCGGCCGTGACCATCCTCAGGCCGGTTTGGGGATCCAGATGGCGGCAGAGGAGCAGCGTCTGCGGCGGGGTCCACGGCTCGGCCGGCTGCCAGCGGCGGATCGCGCCGGCCGCCTGCCCCGGCAGCCGGGGCGGTTGGTGCAGGATCATCCTCCGGGCAGCGATCTCCGGCCCGTCCCTCCCCGGCAGGTTGAGGTCGAGGGTGGCGGCGGGTGGCGCCGGCGCCACCCGCCCTAACCCGGGTGCCAGGCGCCACTGGACGTGTCCATAGGCCTGCAGTCCAATGGCGAGGTCGGCCAGCGGCGAGCTCCCAAGGCCGACGCGCAGCTCGGGCAGCTGCCCCCAGGTGCGCCGCTCGAATGCCGCGGCTACCGGCTCGGCCGCCTGCCGCTCCACGTCGCCGAGCTGGGAGAAGGCGTGCTTCCGGGACCCGGAGCGGTCGGCGAGGACCACGGCGATCGCGTCCTCGTCGGCGAGGAACGCACGGACCAGCCGCTCGGCGCAGGCGGGGCTCTCGATGACGGCGGCGGCGGAGCGAGGCAGGAGCAGGACCCAGCGCCCCCGCGCCCGGTGGATCGCGTTCTGCAGCCAGGCTGCCGCGGCATCGTCCTCGCCGCCGACGACGACGACTCCCTCGCCGAGGTCCCGGCGCGCCAGCAGCTCGAAGTCCCGCCAGGTCTGCGCCTCGCGCCAGGAGAGGTCGCCGAGCGCCCAAGCGCCTTGGTCGTCGTCGATCAGCACGATCGAGAGAGCCGGCGCCCAGCGCGCCTTGATCGTCTCGCCGGCGCGGTAGAGCCACGGGTGCCGCGCCCGGATCACCTCGTCGAAGGCCGCGGGCGCGTAGTCGACCGCGTTGGCGCGGCTGAATCCCGTCTTGCGGTACAGGAACGTGCGGCCCTCGGCGGGGACGCCGCGCACCTCACGCTCGGCCAACTGGAGGATCAGGTCCCAGTCCTCGTGGCCGAGCACTATCTCCTCGGGGTAGCGGATCCCCGCCTCGCTGAAGAGCCTGCCATCGAACAGGGCCGGCGCCGGGCAATAGTTCTGCTGCATCAGCAGCCAGAGGTTGTAGGCGGGCGACTCCACGTAGTCGGAGCGGGTGCCGGTGTGCTGGAGGTGCGGGTAGACGAACCCGACGGCCTCGGGGGCGGCCTCCAGCTGCGCCACCATGCGCTCCAGCGCGTCGGGCAGCAGCTGGTCGTCCGCGTCGATCGGCAACACGTAGCTCGTCCTCAGCTCCGCGAGGGCGCGGTTGCGCGCAGCGCTGGGCCCGAGGTTGGCCGGCTGTCGCAACACCGTGACGTCCGGGTCCCCCTCGAGGCGCGCGAGGGCGTCGACCGTCTCGGGATCGTCGGAGCCGTCGTCCACGACGACGATCTGGGCCGGGGCCAAGGTCTGCGCCCGGACCGACTCGATGCAGGCGGGGAGGAAGATTCCGTGCCGGAAGCAGGGGACGATCACGCCGACCGTGCGGTCGGGCGGCGGGTCGCGGCGGAGCGACAGTGGGGCGGGCGAAGAAGCCCGGCCGGCCTCGGGGGGCGAGTCCGCCGGCCGCCGCGCCCCCGGCTGACCCGCGAGCAGGCGTTCGTAGAGGTC
>CAMLHB010000250.1 GCA_946479725.1 uncultured Actinomycetes bacterium
ACCTCGTTGGCGTTCATGTTCGAGGAGGTGCCGGAGCCGGTCTGGAAGACGTCGACGGGGAACTGGTCGTCGTGCTCGCCCTCGGCGATCGACCTGCCGGCGGCGGCGATGCGGTCGGCGAGGTCGCCGTCGAGCTGACCGAGGGCGCCGTTGGCCTCCGCCGCCGCGCCCTTGATCCGGCCCAGCCAGCGCACCACCGGCACCGGCACCCGCTCGCCGGAAACAGGGAAGTTGTCAACCGCCTTAGTGGTCTCGCCACCCCACAACTCAGTCATGTGTCTCCTCGATCGCGGCCCCTGCAAACCGGCGCATATCGGCGTCCTCGGTCGCTCGCGTGCAGAGCACGCCACGCGAACTGCGTCCTTGATCTGCTTGGTTTTCGGAGCCGTTCGTTGTTCATCCTTGGTCTTGGCCGGCAGCGTATCCACTCCGGTAAGCGCGGTAGAACGCGGACGGCAGGGGTTGCTTGCCAGGGACGAAGCGGGCGGCGACGACGAGGCGGCGGACCAGGTTGGAGTGGATCCCTTCGCTCTCCTCGCTGCCACGCTGCACCGCTCCGAGTAGATAGCCGAGCCGCAGCGCGGCGTCGCCGCCCGGGTCTTCACGCGCTTGGGCGTTGAGCGCGGTCGCGGCCTCGATCACAGCTTCGCCGACGCGCGCGAGGTCGCCCGCGGTCTGGTTGCGCGGCAGGCATTCGCTGATCAGCGTGTCGTCGCCGAGCAGCACTTCGTCGGGGGCCGCCTTCAGCGCCCGTTCGTAGGCCCCGGCCCCTTCGAGGCAGGCGACGGGGGTCGAGTCGTCCGAGTTGCCGCAGCCGATCGCCAGCGAGAGGAGGACCAAGAACGCAATGGCGGCAGAAATGCGCACCGGCGCATCCTAAGCACCCCGGCACCGGGCCCCTCATCCCGAACTGCATCAACTTGACTACCTGACAGGTGGCGAAGTTGATGCAGTTCGGCTCAGTCGCCGGCCAGGCGGGCGGAGATGCCGCCGGTGCTGACCTGGGAGATGCCGCCGGGAGGACCGGTCGGGGCGCGCGGGGCCGAGCGCGGCTTCTTCTTCTTGGGTGCGGGCGCCGGAGACACGCCGGTCGGGCTGAGGGCCATCACTTCGACCCATTCGGCGAGCTGGAACATCGGCGCGGTCGCGTGGTTCCAGGAGAGGTGGAGGTGGTTGCCACAGCCGTGGCCGGCGTCGCCGTCGTACCCGACCCAGCGGAAGGGCGGCCGCGGCTGTTCCTGGACCGGCTCGGCCCAGAGGGTGAGGCGGGTGATCCCGGCCCAGCTGGCGTCGCATTTGGAGCTGGGAGTGGTCGGGACGATGTCGACGGCGAGGCCGTTGTAGTGATCGGAGTTCTTAACGTGGCAGTTGTTGCAGCCGACGTGTTCGCCGTTCGGCAGCGGGCCGGAATAGCCGTCGGTGACGTAGATCGGGTACCGCCTGGCGATCCAGCGCAGGCTGGGGATGATCCGCTGGTCGACCATGTCACCTTCGGCGTGGGGGATCGAGGCCGGGATCGGGACGATCTTGCCGGTGCCGTAGACGATCTTGGTCGGGATCGGCGCCGCCTCGGCGTAGACGCAGATCGCCAGCAGCGGCGCCAGCGAGGCGACGAAGACGGCGAGGAAGCGGGCCCAGCCGTGGGCGAGAAGACGGTGGCTCACCTCCGCGTTATCGGCCGTACGACGCCCGGCCCTTAAATCCTGCCCCGCCCCAGAGGCAGTCCAGCCTGGCTGGTTGGCCAGTAGGGTTCGACCGGTGACCACGGTCCGCGAAGCGGCGTTTGACCTTTTCCGCGCCCACGGGATGACGACTATGTTCGGCAACCCGGGGTCGACCGAGCTGCCGATGCTCGCCGACTTCCCCGCGGACTTCCGCTACGTGCTCGGGCTGCAGGAGGCGGTCGTGGTCGGGATGGCCGATGGCTACGCGCAGGCCTCGGGCCACGTCACCGTCGTCAACCTCCACACCGCGCCGGGCGTCGGCAACGCGATGGGGGCGATCTTCAACGCCCAGGCCAACCACTCGCCGCTCCTGATCACCGCCGGCCAGCAGGCGCGGGCGCAGATCACCCTGCAGGCGAACCTGACCAACCGCGACGCGACCCGGATGCCGCACCCGCTGGTCAAGTGGAGCCATGAGCCGCCGCGGGCCGAGGACGTGCCGCTGGCGCTGGCGCACGGCGCCCACCTGGCCGGCCTGGCGCCGCGTGGGCCGGTCTTCGTCTCGCTGCCGATGGACGACTGGTACGCCGAGGTCGACGAGAAGGACGCCGCCGCGGCGATCGAACGCCAGGTCGACGGCCGCTCCGTCGCCGACCCCGAGGCGGTACGCGCGCTGGCCGAACGCCTCGATGCCGCCAAGAACCCCGTCCTGGTCGCCGGCCCCGACATCGACACCGCCGGCGCCTGGGACAACGCCGTCGCCCTCGCTGAGCGCCAGCGCCTCCCGGTCTGGGCCTCGCCCGCGACCGGCGGCGTCCGCCTCGGCTTCCCCGAGAACCACCCCAACTTCCGCGGCGTCCTGCCGCCGGCGATCGGCCCGGTCGGGCAGACGCTCGAGGGCCACGACCTGATCCTCGTCGTCGGCAGCTCGGTCTTCCCCTACTACCCGCACATCCCCGGGCCGCTGCTGCCCGAGGGGGCGCAGCTGGTGGCGATCACCAGCGACCACGACGAGGCGGTGCGGGCGCCGATGGGCGACGCGATCGTCGCCGACGTCGGCCTCACCCTGGCGGCGCTGCTCGAGGCGGTGCCCGAGTCCTCGCGGCCGGCGCCGGAGCCGAACCCGGGGCCGAGGGAAATCCCCGCCGAGGACCCGCTCAACCCCTCGACCGTCCACAGCGCCCTCGCCGAAGTGATGCCCGAGGATGCGATCGTCGTCCTCGAGTCGCCTTCGAGCACGCTGGCGCTGCGCAACCAGCTGCGGATCTCCCGCCCAGGGAGCTACTACTTCAGCGCCGGCGGCGGCCTCGGCTTCGGCCTCGCGGCCTCGGGTGGCGTGCAGCTCGCCCAACCCGACCGGCCCGTCGTCTGCGTGCTCGGCGAGGGGTCGGCGCAGTACGCGATCACCGCCTTCTGGAGCGCGGTCGCCTACCAGGCGCCGGTCACCTTCC
>CAMLHB010000251.1 GCA_946479725.1 uncultured Actinomycetes bacterium
TGCGACGCTACCGCCGATGCGCCGGTTGGCCCTGGCCTGCGTCGTGCTCTGCGTCGGGTGCGGGACGACGACCCATCCCTCCCGGTCCGAGCAGCGCGCGACGGCACGGGCGTTCGCGGAGGACGTGGTCGCCGGGCGCGCGGCGCCGGCGAAAGGGCTTGTCGCGAAGCACGCGGACCGGGCGGTGCTCGAGCAGGCGAAGCGGCTGGCTGCCGACTTCGCCGAGCATCCCGGCCGGCTCGTCGGCCGTCCGCGGCGAAGCGGCGCGGCGCAGTGGGCGTTCGCCTACCGCAGGCGCATCAACGGCAAGAACGGCGCCTTCTCGCGCGAACACGGCTTTCTCGTCGTCGACACCGAGGGCGACGAGCGCGGCGTGACGTTCGCGGCGATCATCGGGCGCGTGGTCGAGCACAGCACGCACCACGACTCGCAGCTCCTGCCGTCGAAGCGCTAGGAAAACTCGATCACGCTGCGGATGCCGTCCTGCGCCTCCATCAGCTCGAAGCCCCGGTTCACCTCGTCGAGCGTGAGGCGGTGGGAGACGAACGACATCGCGTCGATGTCGCCGGCGAGCCAGCGGTCGACGAGCTTCGGGACGCCGTCGCGGCCCTTGACGCCGCCGAAAGATGAGCCGGCGATGCGGCGGCCGGTGATCAGCAGGCGGGGGACGACGTCGAGGGTCTCGCCCTTGCCGGCGACGCCGGCGACGGTGCAGAGGCCCCAGCCCATCCGCGCCGCTTCGACCGCCTGGCGCATCACGGCGACGTTGCCGGTCGCCTCGAAGGTGTAGTCGGCGCCGAAGCCATCGGTCATCTCGAGGATCCGCTCGACCGCCCCCTCCCCGCCCTCGAGCAGGTCGGTCGCGCCCTGGCCACGGGCCAGCTCCAGCCGCTGCGCCGAGAGGTCGACGCAGATGATCCGCTCGGCCCCTTGAAGGCGGCAGCCGGCGACGGCACCGAGCCCGACCATGCCGGCGCCGAAGACAGCGCAGGTGCTGCCGGGCTTGACCGCGGCGGTGTTGATCGCGGCGCCGAGCCCGGTCGAGAGGCCGCAGGCGAAGAGGCAGGCATGCTCGAACGGAGCCTCTGCGCTCACCTTGGCCAGCGCTACCTCCGGCATCACCGTGTACTCGGCGAAAGTCGAGCAGCCCATGAAGCTGCGAATCTCCTCGCCGTCGAGGGAGATCCGCGTCGTCCCGTCGGGCAGGTGCCCCTTGTTCTGCTCCTCGCGGATCGCCAGGCAGAGGTTGGTGCGCTCGTCGCGGCAGTGGACGCACTCGCGGCACTGGGGCGAGAAGAGGGTGACGACGTGATCGCCCGGCGACAGCGAGCCGACCTCCGGCCCAACCGCCTCGACGACGCCCGCGCCCTCGTGCCCGAGCACGGTCGGCGCATAGCCGGACGGATCGGCGCCGGAGGCGGTGTAGAGGTCGGTATGGCAGACGCCGCAGGCGTGCAGGCGCACCAACACCTCACCGGCCCGCGGTTCGGCCAGCTCAACCTCCTGCACCGCCAGCGGCGCCCCGAACTCCTCCAAGACGGCGGCGCGCATCTTCACGCGGGTCACCGTACCTCGTTTACGAGCGCCCGGGCGCCGAACCGCTCAGGGAGTCGCCGGCTGGTTCGCGAAGGCTTCGTAGCTGCGGCAGGGCTCGCCCCGCAGACCCGGGCAGGGAGGCAGCCCGGTCGGGACGTTCACCCCTGGGACGACGGGGAGCAGCAGGTTGGAAGGAGCGCTGCCGCCGTAAGCGATCGCGACCTGCGTGGTGCCGCTTTCCGGCTCGGTCTGGTCGAAGGCCCAGATCGGCTGGGTCCCATTCGGGGCGGCGATCGTCACCCGGATCCGCGAGCCGGGGCGGTAGGCGTGGCCCTCGTAATAGAGCGGGATCGTCACTGGGACGAACTGGCCAGCGGGCATCGGCGCGACGTCGGCTTCCCGCAGGCTCAGCACCGGCTCCAGCGCGGTGCTCTTTTCGGCGTCGAGCTTGCGCTCGCTGCCCCGCACCCAGCCGTTCTGGACGAAGGTTTCCTTGCCGTCGGGACGCACCTCGCTGATCGTCGCTTGGAGATCCACGTCGGGGGTCGAGGAGCGAACCCAGACGTTGACGGCTCCGGCGCCGAGGACCGTCGTGTTGGCGCCCAGCGGTGCGGTCAAGTAGGAGACCGCGCTCCCCGGCGGGCTCTGCGCCCAGTGGTATTCGGGGGTGGCGGTCCAGAGGCCGCCTTCGCCGGAGCTGGTATCGCCGCTGAAGTCGGTCCGCGGCAGCGCGCCGGCGTCCCAGGTGAATTCGTCGGCGCCGCCGGCCGCGGGCGGGCTGCTGCCGAGGCCGCCGCCAGGCGAGAGGTACCAGGCTTTCGCCTGGGTGCCGGGAACCGGGAAGTCGTCGAAGGACTTCTCGAAGCCCGGGTAGGGCCGGCCGGGCGAGAGCCCGCCGGCGCCGTTGTCGAAGAGGACCCGGACCGGCTTCTGTGCTTCGAAGGCTGACAGCGCCAGCCCATAGGTCGGCTGCAGCTGGATCGGGTCCGGCGGCAGCGTCACCCCGGGTATCCCCATCGCCTCCTGGTAGATCAGTGGGGCCCCGGCGTCGATCGCCGCCGCGGCGAAGGCCGGTGGTCGTTTGGCGACGTAGAGCTGGAGGAAGTCGTACCAGCGGTTGAAGGTCGCCGGGTCGAGCGAATCGATGTGGGTGCCGTTGGTGAAGGTGAACCACTTCTTGCTGGTGCCGGTGAAGTGGCGGACGAGGGCCGGGCAGTGGCCGCCGGTCTGCTCGTCGGTCCACTGGCAGGCCATGAAGGTCGGCACGTCGATCTTGTTCACGAAGGTGATCGGCGAGAGCGGGTCGGCGACCTCGGGTTTGTAGTGGTCGTTTTCTTCGACCTTCTTCAGCAGGTCGACCGCCTCCGGGTGCAGGGCCTGGTTGGCGGCACAGGTCTGGTCGCCTTCCTGAATCCGCTTGTAAGCCCATTCCTGCCCCGAGGTCGGTCCGGCCGCTTCGGCGTCGTGGACGCGCTCTTCGGCCCAGGCGAGCGCGAACCCGTTGTTGAGGATGCCGCCCGGATACAGCGTCGTCTGGGTGTTGTCGATCACCGACAGCGGCGTGATCG
>CAMLHB010000252.1 GCA_946479725.1 uncultured Actinomycetes bacterium
CGGCGCCCACGCCCGCATCCTCGCCCGCTTCGACGAAACCCCGAGCGCAGTCCTCGTCGGCACCCAGATGGTCGCCAAGGGACACGACTTCCCCGAGGTGACGCTGAGCGCGATCCTCGACGCCGACGCCACCCTCCGCTTCCCCGACTTTCGCGCCGAGGAGCGCACCTTCGCGATGGTCGCCCAGCTGGCGGGCCGCTCGGGCCGCGGCGAGGCCGGGGGAGAGGTGATCGTCCAGACCCTGGCGCCGCACGCCTCCAGCATCGAGCACGCCTCCCGCCACGACTCCGCCGGCTTCCTCGAGCTGGAGCTCGAGCGGCGTAAGGTCCTCCACTATCCGCCCTACTCGCACCTGCTGCGGATCAACCTCGCCACCGAGGCGGAGCCGAAGCTCGACGAGGTGGCGACCTCGCTGGCGCGGCAGCTCGTCCGCGAGCTGCCGGAGGGATCGGAACTGCTGGGCCCGGCGCCGATGTTCCGGGTCCGCAATCGCCACCGGCGGCGGATCCTGATCAAGGCCGACGACCGCGCCGGGACCGTCGCCGCGGTGCGCGAGGCGGTGGAGCGCCGCGCCGCCGACCGCTCGCTGAAGGACGTCGCGATCGGGGTCGACGTCGACCCGCAGTAGCGCTCCGCGCAGGAAGTATTCGAACGGACCGGCTATTTAGACTCAGCCCGGATGAGCGACGAGGTGAAGACGGAGGCGACGGAGGCCGAGGAGCGCCGGCTCGAAGTCGGGCTGCTGGAGCGGCGCGAAGCGGCGCTCGCCCAGGTCGTCAAGTTCGGCGACCCGGTCCTCAAGAGCAAGGCTTCGCCGGTCGCCAACTTCGGCCCCGAGCTGCGCTCCGAGGTCGAGCGGATGATCGAGATCATGCGCGACGGCCTGGGGATCGGCCTCGCCGCCACCCAGCTCGGCGTCCTCCGCCGACTCCTCGTCTTCCAGTCCGGCCCGGAGAGCGAGCCGACCGCCCTCGTCAATCCCGAGGTCGAGTGGCTCTCGAACGAGCTGGCGGTCGCCGAGGAGGGCTGCCTCAGCCTGCCGCGGGTCTCGATGGACGTCGAGCGCCCGCTCTACGCTCGCTTCAGCGGCCGCGACGCCGAGGGGGAGCCGATCGTGATCGAGGCCGCCGGGCTCGAGGCCCGCGTCCTCCAGCACGAGATCGACCACCTCGACGGCGTCCTGATCCTCGACCGCACCGTTCGCGAGCAGCGCAAGGCGGCCCTGCGGGCGCTGCGCGAGGGCGACAGCTACAGCCCCTCCTCCGAGGAAGAGATCGACGAGGACGACGAGCTGCGCGAGCCCCGCACCGACGCGTGAGGACCGCCTACCTCGGCACCTCGGACTTCGCGGCGACGGTGCTGCGCCGCCTCGCCGCCTCGCCCCACCGGCCGGCCCTCGTCGTCACCCCGCCCGACCGCCGTCAAGGCCGCGGCCGCAAGGTCAAGCCGCCGCCGGCGGCGCTGGCCGCGCAGGAGCTGGGACTGGAGCTGCTGCAGACCGAGAACGTCAACGAGGAGGCGGCGCTGGCGCGGATCCGCGCCGCGGCGCCGGAGGCGGTCGCCGTCTGCGCCTTCGGGCAGCTGATCCGCGAGCCCTTGCTCTCCGAGTTCCCGCTGCTGAACGTGCATCCCTCGCTGCTGCCGCGCTGGCGCGGCGCCGCCCCGATCGAGCGGGCGATGATGGCCGGGGATGAGGTGACGGGGGTCTGCGTGATGCAGCTCACCGCGGGGCTCGACTCCGGCCCGGTGGCGCTGGTCGAGGAGGTGCCGATCGACCCCGAGGAGGACTTCGCGGCGCTCTCGGCCCGCCTGGCGGAGGTCGGTGGGGATCTCCTGGTGCGCGCCCTTGACCTGCAGGCGGACGGTGCGCTCGAGCTGACCGAGCAGGACGAGGCCGGCGTCACCTACGCGGAGAAGATCGAGCCGGCGGAGCGGCGGCTCGACCCCGAACAGTCAGCCGCCGAGCTGGCGGCGAAGGTGCGGGCGCTGACCCCGCACGTGGGTGTCTACCTCGAGCTTCCGGACGGCGGACGTTTCGGCGTCCGTCAAGCTCATGTCGTCGAGGGCGCCGTGCCGCGCGGCGCCCTGGAGGCGCACGAAGGCGCCCGCCTGCTCGGCTGCGGCGAGGGCACGCTGCAGCTCGACGCGGTGCAGCCGCCCGGCAGCAAGGCCATGCCCAGCGACGCCTACCTGCGCGGACACCAGCCGCCGCGCCTATGAGCCCCCACACCCGAACGGCATCAGATTGTCGCTCTGGCAGGTGGAGAATCTGATGCAGTTCGATCGGGTGTCGCCGGCCCGTGCGCTGGCTTACATGACGGTTCGCGCCACCTTCGAGGACGGCGCCTTCACGGAGCGCGCCTTCCGGGCCGAGGCCGATCGGCTCTCGATATCAGGGCGCGACCGCGCCCAGGCGCAGCGGCTCGCTTACGGCGCCGTGCAGCGGCGCGGGACCAGCGACGTCGCGATCGAACGCCTCGCCGGTCGCTCGACGCGGCTGCTCGACCCGCCGGTGCTGGCGGCGCTCCGCCTCGGCCTCTACGAGCTTCTCTTCGCCGACGCGACCCCCGACCACGCCGCGGTCGACCAGGCGGTCGAGTTGGTCAAGGGCGCCGGCGCCGCCCACGCCGCGGGCTTCGCCAACGCGATCCTCCGCCGCGCCGGCCGCGAGCGCGCCCAGCTGACCGCGGCCCTGCTGGAGGACGATTCGACTCCCGCCGCCGCCGCGGTCGCCGACTCGGCGCCCAAGTGGCTGGCGGAGATGTGGTGGGAGGAGCTGGGAGGCGACGCGGCCCGCGGGCTGCTGGCCGCCTGCAACCGGCCCGCCGAGGTGGCGATGCGCGTCAACTCCCTGCGCACCGACCCCAAGGAGATGCTGGCGCGGCTGAAAGCGCCTGCGGCAGGGGCCAGGGTCGATGCCCGTGTTCCCGAGGCCGAGTGGCCGCTGGCGGCGGCCGGGACGATCGTCATCGAGGGACGGACCGGTGGGGCGGTGCCGGCGGCGATCGCCACCGGCGAGCAGACCCCGCACAGCCCCGCCGCCCCGGCCCTGGTCCAGGTCCACGAGCCCCAGCCCGGCGAGCACGTACTCGACCACAGCGC
>CAMLHB010000253.1 GCA_946479725.1 uncultured Actinomycetes bacterium
CTCGGTGTAGCCCGCCTGGCCAGTGAAGCTGAGGATGAAGTCCTTGTTGAAGCCGTGGAACCAGCCCGCCTCGAGATCGGTGCGGACATAGTTCACATCGCCACCCAGGCCCGCGATGTCCTGGTTGAAGTCGACATAGAAGCCGCGGGTCGGGTTCAGGTAGTCGTTCCGCCGGTCGAGCCTGACGCCGTAGCCGATCTGCGAGGTGAGGAAGGTCCCGACCTGGTCGCAGATGGCCGACGACAGGACGAGGCCCTGGGTCGGATCGCAGAAGACCCGGTCGATGTCGACCTCGTCGTTGCGCAGGGTGTAGCGCACGGCGCCGCGGCTATCGATGCTGAGCGGGAAGTTGGCTCGTAGCGTGAAGCCCAGCGTCTTGGTCTTGTACGCCGAGTAGTCCGACAGGTCGTATTTGTAGCCGAACAGGTCGATGCCGGCGGCGACGTCGCGGCCCAGGAACCGGGGCTCCGTGAACGAGAAGTCGAGCTGCTGGCGGATCGAGCCCACCGAGATGCGTGCGCGCACGTCCTGGCCGCGGCCGCGGAAGTTGCGCTGGGTGATCCCGAGATCGAGCACGAGCTGGTCGACCGAAGAATAGCCGGCGCTGAACGACAGCTCGCCGGTCGGCTGTTCCTCGACCTTCACCTGCAGCGAAGTGCGGTCGGGCGCCGAGCCCGGCGTCTCGGTGATGGTGACGTCCTTGAAGTAGCCCAGGGCGCGGATCTGGCGCTTCGAGCGGTCCACCAGCGCGCGGTTGTAGGCGTCGCCCTCGACCACGCTCATCTCGCGACGGATGACGTAGTCCATCGTCTGGGTGTTGCCGACAATGTCGATGCGGTCGACGTAGACGCGCGGGCCCTCGCGCACCTCGAAGGTCACGTCGACGGTGCCCTTCTCGCGATTGGGCGTGTAGCGCGGGCGCACGTCGACGAAGGCGAAGCCCGCCGCGCCGGCGGCGAAGGTCAGCGCGTCGGTCGCCTGCTCGATTGCCTCGTCCTGGTAGGTCTGGCCCGAGCGGATCGGGACCAGCGCCTCGAGCACCGACTTGTCCAGCTTCTTGAGCTCGGTCTCCACCGAGATCTTGCCGAACTTGTACTTCGGCCCCTCGTCGAGCGTGTAGGTGACGACGAAGCCGTTCTTGTCGGGCGCGAGCTCGGCCACCGCCGAGGAGACCCGGAAGTCGTAGTAGCCGCGGTTGCGGTAATGCTTGCGCAGTTGCTCCTTGTCGTACTCGAGCCGGTCGGGGTCGTAGTTCGCGTTCTGCGACGAGAAGAACTTGTACCAGCGGCTCTCCTCGGTCACGACCACGTCGCGCAGGTCGTTGTCGGAGAAGGCCTTGTTGCCGAGGAAGTTGACCGAGAGGATGCCGCTCTTAGGCCCCTCGTCGATCTTGAAGATCAGGTCGACGCGCTTCTGCGGCAGTTCGATGATCTGCGGCGTCACCGTCGCCGAGATCCGGCCCGACCGCCTATAGAGCTCGACGATGCGGCCGACGTCGGCCTGCGCCTTGGCGCGGGTGAAGATGCCGCGCGGCCGGACGGTGACCTCGTCCCGCAGCTTGTCTTCCTTCAGCCCGTGGTTCCCCTCGAAAATCACCCGGTTGATGATCGGGTTCTCCTCGACGGTGACGATCATGTCGCCGTTCTGGAAATCGATTTTCACGTCCGCGAACAGGTCGGTGCGGAACAGGGCCTTCAGCGCCAGGTCGATCTTGGCCGGGTCCACCGAGTCGCCGACCTGGATCGGCAGGTAGGAGACGACGGTCGACTGCTCGATCCGCTCGTGCCCTGCACCAGGATGCGCTGCACCACCCCGCCGCTCTGGGCCTGCTGGGCCGCGGCGACGCTGGGCGCAACGAGGGCGGTCGAGCCCAGAAGAAGGGCAAGGCCGGAGGCGATCGCTGCGCTGGCGGCGCGGGTCTGGAGCATCGAATCAGCCGTTGGAGGGACGAACAGCCTAGGAGAATAGGCGGTCGAACAGATTGAACACACGGAGGCGCTGCAAATCGTTCCAGGTCGCGAACAACATCAATCCGAGAACGAGCGCAAGACCCACGCGGTAACCTGCCGCCTGAACCTTGGCCGCAAGTGGGCGCCGCGCCAGGGCTTCATAGCCGTAGAAGAGCAGATGTCCGCCGTCGAGCACCGGCACCGGCAGCAGATTCATGAAGCCGATTCCCACCGAGATGAAGGCGATGAGCTGGACGATCATCAAAGCGCCATTGGTCAGGAAGGTCGCCAGGTCGGGCGAGACGGCCGCCGCGCGCTTGGCGAGATCGCCCGACAGCTGCGCCATGCCCAGTGGCCCGGCGAGCTGGTCGGGGCGTTCGCGGCCGGTGACCAGGCGGCCCAGGTACGTCAGCGTCGTGGAGATGGTCGAGCCGACCCGCTCCACCCCGCCCACGAGCGCCTCGGGAAGGTTGTAGCGGCGCACTTCCTCGTTCGGCCGCGCCTGATGGCTGACGCCGAGCTGGCCGAGCTGCTGCGGGCGGCCCATGGCGTCGTAGACGGTGGTCCGCTGCGGGGTCGCAGTGATCTCCAGCTTCCGCGCCCCGCGCTGGACGAGGAACTCCATCGGCGTGCCGGAACTCAGGATGACCTTGTCGGTGAGCGCCTGGAAGTTCTTCAGCTCGCGGCCGTTGACCTCGAGGATCACGTCGCCCTGTCTGAACCCCGCCTGCTCCGCGGCGCTGCCCGGCTTCACGAAATCCACCCGGGTGGCTCCGACGGGCTCGCCGAACACCATCAGCAGCCCGGCGAAGATGACGGCGGCCAGGGCGAAGTTCGCGAACGGGCCGGCGGCGACGATGATCGCGCGCTGCCAGATGGGCTTGAAATGAAAATAGCGGCCGATCTCCCCGCCCCGGCCCTCGTCGACGAGCTGCTGGCGCATCGCCGCAAGGTCCTCGGCGTCGGGGATGCTGGCGGCGTTGTCGTCCCCGGTGAAGCGCACATAGCCGCCGATCGGAATCCAGCCCAGCCGCCATTCGGTCCCGTGACGGTCGACCCAGTGTCCGATCGCGCGGCCGAAGCCGATGGCGAACCGGTCGATCTTGGTCCCCAGGGCGCGGGCGGCCAGGAAGTGGCCGAGTTC
>CAMLHB010000254.1 GCA_946479725.1 uncultured Actinomycetes bacterium
TTTGTCCTTCTGCTTTGCGCGTCCCCCCCCCCGCCCCGCCCCCCTCCCGTGTGCTCTCCCCCCGGGGCGTGCGCCCCCCCCCCCCCCCCCCCGGCCTCCCCACCCCGCCAAGGGCGAGCTAATCCAACTCCGCCAACGGCCGAGCCATAGCCGGCGTCTCCGGCGCCACCCGATAAGGCTGCTCCGCCACCTCTTCCCGCTCCAGGTAAACGCTCTCCGCGTTGACCGCCCAGATGTCGTGCCCCGCCCCATCGCAGAGGTTCTCCACCGCCCGCAGCGCCGTCAGCATCGAGTGGTCCGAGTTGTTGTACCTGTGGAGACCGTTGCGGCCGATCTGCTGGAGGTTGGTGATGCCGTCGAGCCAGCTGCGGATTCGCTCGACCCGGCCGGCGTACTCGGCGTCGTAGACCGGGTAGGCCTTGCGGACGCGGACGACGTGCCCGCCGGCGACCCGCTCGGGGTCGACGAGGCCCAGCGCCGCCACCTCGCGCCGTCCCAGCTCCACCAACTCCTCGTCGGAGCTGGACCAGAGCTCGTCGCCCTCGAAGCAGAAGTACTCGAACCCGAGGCAGGAGCGGCGCGGATCCGGCGTCATCCACGGGCTCCAGGCGCGGAAGTTCTGGATCCGGCCGACCCGGGCGCGGGGATCGTGGACGTAGATCCAGTTGTCGGGGAAGGGCGGCTCGCCGTCGATCAGCAGCGCCACGGTGAGGAAGTCGCGGTACCGCAGGCCCGCGGCGGCTGCCGTCACCTGCTGCGGTGGGGCGGGATCGGCGACCCCCACCGTCGTCCGCAGAGGGATCGAGGAGATCGCCGCCTCGACCTCGATCCGCTCGCCGCCGGCGCGGACGGCGGTCAGCCGCCCACCCTCGTGCTCGAGCTCTTCGACGGCGGCGCCGAGGCGGATCTCGCCGCCGCCCGCCTCGATCCGCCGTGCCATCTCCTCCCACATCTGGCCCGGACCCAGACGCGGGTAGAGGAACTGCCCGATCAGGCTCCTCGGTGTCTCTCCGCCCCCCGGCAGCGCCGCCCGCAGCGCCGACCAGGGCGAGAGGTCGGCGATCCGCTGCGCGGCCCACTCGGCCCGCAGCTCCTCGGTCCCCACCCCCCAGACCTTTTCCGTGTAGGTCTTGAAGAAGAGCTGGAAGAGGCGGCGGCCGAAGCGGGCGCTGACCCAATCCTCGTAACTCTCCTCCTCGCCGCCGGCAGCAAGCCGGGCCCGGGCCAGGGAAGCAAGGCTGCGGAACAGCTCCAGCGGCCCGACCTTGGCGAAGACATCGCCCGGCCGCAGCGGGTACTCGATGAAGCGGCCGCGCCAGTAGATGCGGGAGAGCCGCGGCCGCACCAGCAGCTCGGTGCCGAGCAGCTCCTCCCAGAGCGCCGACACTTCCTCGCTCTTGGTGAAGAAGCGGTGGCCGCCGAGGTCGAAGCGATAGCCGTCGCGGACCACCGTCCGGGCCAGGCCGCCGACCTCGTCCCCGGCCTCGAAGACGACCACCGGAACGTTTCGCTGGACCAGCCGGTAGGCGGCGGTGAGGCCGGCGGGACCGGCGCCGAGCACGGCGACGGGTGCGGATTCGAGGCGGGAGGCGGACGTCGACATCGGGGAGGGAGATGCTATTAGGTATCCCTAATGCCAGCCCCGACCATGGCCGTCGTCGTTCCCGCGACGGATGATCCAGCCACCCTCGATCGCTGCCTGGCGGCCCTGGAGGTGAGCAGGCGGCGCCCGGACGATTTGGTCGTCCAGCGCCAACCCGCAGGGGCGGGCCCAGCCGCGGCGCGCAACCTCGGCAGCGCCGGCGCCACGGCTGAGGTCCTTGTCTTCGTCGACTCGGACGTCGAAGTGGACGCCGAGGCGCTGGCGCGGATCGAGCGCCACTTCGGGGCCGATCCGGGGCTGGTCGCTGTCTTCGGCGCTTACGACGACGACCCGGCGGATCCCGGCTTCGTCTCCCACTACCGGAACCTGCTCCACCACCACGTGCACGACGGGGCGGCCGGCGAAGCGGAGACCTTCTGGGCGGGCCTGGGAGCGGTGCGCCGGGACTCCTTCGAGGCGAGCGGCGGCTTCGACGCGGAGACGTACCCGCAGCCGAGCGTCGAGGACATCGAGCTGGGGATGCGGCTGCGGCGACGCGGCTCTCGCATCCTCCTCGACCCGCAGATCCGCGGCCGCCACCTCAAGCGCTGGACGGTGGCGAGCATGGTCCGCACCGACTTCGGGCGCCGCGGCGTCCCCTGGACGCGGCTGTTGCTGCGAGAAGGATCGGGTAACACCGCCCTCAACCTCGGCTGGCGCCGGCGGCTGAGCGCCGCGACCAGCGTCGCCCTGCTCGCCTCGCTGCTCGCCCGCCGGCCCCGCGCCGCGGCGGCGGCACTTGTCGCCAACCTCGTTCTCGACCGCGACTTCTACGCACTGCTCGTGCGCCGCGGCGGCCCTCGGCTCCTCGTCGCCGGGATTAGCCTCCACCAACTCCACCAACTCACCGCCGCCGCCTCGGTGCCGGTTGCTCTCGCTCTCCACGTTGCTGAGGAAACGCAGCAGTGAGGCTGGGGATAGCGGGCTGCGGGCGGATCACGGAGCGCGGCTACATCCCAGCCGTAACGGCCGCCGAGGGAA
Source organism: uncultured Actinomycetes bacterium (assembly GCA_946479725.1). Next base: position 2,624 of record CAMLHB010000254.1, read on the forward strand.
TCACGATCGCCGGCTTCGCCGATCCCGACGCGGGGCGCCGGCAAGAGTGCGCGGAGCTCTGGGCGCGCGGGAGCGGCAGCGAGGCGCCCGCTTTCGCCAACCTCGCCCATCTTCTGGAAACCGCGCCGATCGACCTGCTCGTCGTCGCCGCCCCCGCGGCGCACCACCTCTCCCTCGCCGAAGAAGCCGCAGCCGCGGGCGTGCGTTCGTTGGTCGAGAAGCCCCCGGCGCCGACCCTCGCCGAGGCACAGCGACTGGCCGCGCTCGAGCCGCAGCCGTTCCTCGCCTTCAACCGCCGCTTCCTGCAGGGCCATGAGCTGCGCGACGCGGTCCCGTCCGAGGGTTGGCTGGAGCTCGACCTCGCGCTGCGCTTCCGCCGCGCCGCCTGGGGCGCCCACCAAGCCGACGACGAGGCCCTGCTCGACGCCG
>CAMLHB010000255.1 GCA_946479725.1 uncultured Actinomycetes bacterium
CTTCCACGGCCGCGAGCGCCTGCAGGTAGGGGCGCTGCTGGCCGGCCCCGTGGGCTGGCTGGTGATCGGCTACCTGGGATCGCTGGCCCTGCTGCTGGTCGCCGCCTTCTGGTCGGTCGACCCGCTCAGCGGGGCGACGATCAAGGAATTCACCCTCGAAAACTTCGAATCGCTGGTCAACGAACCGGTCTACCGGACGATCGTCTGGCGGACGATCCGCACCGCGCTGCTGGTCACGCTCACCGACGCGGTGATCGCCTTCCCGATCGCCTTCTACATGGCGAAGCTGGCGAGCCGGCGCGGCAAGGCGCTGCTGGTGATCGCGATCCTGCTGCCGCTCTGGTCGAGCTACCTGGTCAAGGTCTACGCCTGGCGGACGCTGCTCTCGGCCAACGGGGCGATCAACTGGGCGCTGGAACCGATCGGCCTGCACGGCCCCGGCTACGGGATCACCGCGGTCTGGCTGGTGATGAGCTACCTCTGGCTGCCGTACATGATCCTGCCGATCTACGCCGGGCTGGAGCGGATCCCCGATTCGCTGATCAGCGCCTCCGAGGACCTCGGCGCCTCCCCCTTCACCACCTTCCGCCGGGTGATCCTGCCGCTCAGCTTCCCGGCCGTCGTCGCCGGCTCGATCTTCACCTTCTCGCTGACCCTGGGCGACTACATCACCCCGCGCCTGGTCTCCAACGACCAGTTCATCGGCAACGTCATCTTCAGCAACATCGCCAACAACCAACCGTTCGCTGCCGCCCTGGCCCTGGTGCCGATCGTGGTGATGATCGCCTACCTCCTGGTCGCCCGGAAGCTGGGGGCCTTCGAGCATGTCTGAGGCGCGGCGATGAGGCTCTCCAAGCGCTCCCGGTGGCTGCTGCGATTCGCCGTCGCGGTCGGCCTCGCCTTCATCTACATCCCGCTGATCGTGATCGGGATCTACGCCTTCAACTCGAGCAAGATCCTCGAGTGGCCGCCGCCGGGCTTCACCACCCACTGGTTCAGCCAGGCCTTCAAGGACGAAGCCGCGCGGGAAGCCTTCTTCACCTCGCTGAAAGCGGGTGTGATCGCCGCCTCGATCGCCCTCGTCCTCGGCACCCTCGCCTCGCTCGCCGTCGCCCGCCACCGCTTCTTCGGGCGCGAGACGATCAGCTTCCTGGTGATCCTGCCGATCGCCCTGCCGGGCATCGTCACCGGTGTCGCGATCTCCAACACCTTCACCCAGGTCCTCAACGTCCCGCTCAGCCTCTTCACGGTGATCGTCGGCCACGCCACCTTCTGCATCGTCGTCGTCTACAACAACGCCGTCGCCCGCCTGCGCCGGCTCTCCGGCTCCTTCGAGGAGGCCTCGGCCGACCTCGGCGCCCACTCCTGGCAGACCTTCCGCTACGTCACCTTCCCCGGCATGCGCAGCGCCCTGATCGCCGGCGGCCTGCTCGCCTTCGCCCTCTCCTTCGACGAGATCATCGTCACCAACTTCACGATCGGCGCCGGCGAACAGACCCTGCCGATCTGGATCTACTCCAACCTCTTCCGCCCCCACGAACTCCCGATCGTCAACGCCGTCGCCGTGATCGTGATCGTGATCTCAATCATCCCCGTCTACCTCGCCCACCGCCTCGGCGCCGAGGAAGGCGGCGCCACCGGCGGCCGCGCAGCCGGCGGTGGCATCGAGACCGAGGCCACCGCCGTGCCGTAGTTCGTCCTACGTCCCTCCCCCGGTCGAGGTTCACCCGCTTAAAGCGGGATGTTGCCGTGCTTGCGCTTCGGCTGGTCGACGCGCTTGGTCTGCAGCATCCGCAGGGCCCGGATCAGCTTCGGGCGGGTCTGGCGGGGCTCGATGACGTCGTCGATGTAGCCGCGCTCCGCCGCCGAGTAGGGGTTGGCGAAGTGGGCTTTGTAGTCGTCGATCAGTTTCTGGCGGCGCTCGTCGGGGGTCGGCGAGTTGGCGATGTCTTTGCGGTAGATGATGTTGACGGCGCCCTCGGGACCCATCACGGCGACCTCGGCGGTCGGCCAGGCGACGTTGTAGTCGGCCAGCATGTGCTTGGAGTTCATCACGTCGTAGGCGCCGCCGTAGGCCTTGCGGGTGACGACGGTGAGCTTCGGGACGGTCGCCTCGGTAAAGGCGTAGAGCAGCTTGGCGCCGTGGCGGATGATCCCGTTCCACTCCTGGTCGGTGCCCGGGAGGAAACCGGGGACGTCGGTGAAGGTGAGGATCGGGATGTTGTAGCAGTCGCAGGTGCGCACGAACCGCGCCGCCTTCTCGGAGGCCTCGATGTCGAGGACGCCGGCGAGGAAGGCGGGCTGGTTGCCGACGATCCCGATCGGATAGCCGTCGAGGCGGGAGAAACCGCAGACGATGTTCTTCGCGAAGTGCTCGTGGACCTCGAAGAACTCCTCGTCGTCGACGACGAGGGAGATCACGTCGCGCATGTCGTAGGGCTTCTGCGGGTCGTCGGGGACGACCGTGTCGAGCGCCTCGTCTTCGCGCTCCGGATCGTCGCTCGGCTCGAACCGCGGTGGCGCCTCGAGGTTGTTCGAGGGCAGGAAGCTCATCAGGTAGCGCACATCCTCGAGGCAACTCTCCTCGTCCTCGGAGGCGAAGTGGGCGACGCCCGACTTCGAGTTGTGGCTCATCGCGCCGCCGAGCTCCTCGAACTCGACTTCCTCGCCGGTCACGGTTTTGATCACTTCCGGCCCGGTGATGAACATGTGCGAGGTCTCTTTGACCATGAAGATGAAGTCGGTCATCGCCGGCGAGTAGACGGCGCCGCCGGCGCAGGGGCCCATGATCAGGCTGATCTGCGGGATCACGCCCGAGCACTGGACGTTGCGGACGAAGACGTCCCCGTAGGCGCCGAGGGAGACGACCCCCTCCTGGATCCGGGCGCCGCCGGAGTCGTTGATCCCGATCACCGGCGCCCCGACCTGGGCTGCGAGATCCATCACCTTGCACATCTTCTCCGCCATCACCTCGCCGAGGCTGCCGCCGAAGA
>CAMLHB010000256.1 GCA_946479725.1 uncultured Actinomycetes bacterium
TCGTCCTCTACGACGGCAACCCGGGGCATCCCGACATGGGGACCCTCTGGGACCTCGCCGAGCGGGCGGGGGTGACGATGTTCGGGACCAGCGCCGCCTACATCGGCGCCTGCATGAAGGCGGGGATCGAGCCGGGCGCCAGCCGCGACCTCAGCGCCCTCAAGGCGGTCGGCTCGACCGGCTCCCCTCTCTCCCCCGAGGGCTTCGACTGGATCTACGAGCACCTCGGCGAGGACACCTGGCTCTTCTCGACCAGCGGCGGCACCGACCTCTGCACCGCCTTCGTCGGCGGCGTCGCGACGCTGCCGGTCTACCGCGGCGAGATCCAGGCGCGGGCGCTGGGGGCGGCGGTCGCGGCCTGGAACGAGGAGGGCGAGCCGGTGGTCGGGGAGGTCGGGGAGCTGGTCGTCACCGAGCCGATGCCCTCGATGCCGCTCTTCTTCTGGGGAGACGAGGACGGCAGCCACTACCGCGAGAGCTACTTCGAGATGTTCCCCGGCACCTGGCGCCACGGCGACTGGCTGGAACTGACCCGGCGCGGGACCGCGGTCATCTACGGCCGCTCGGACTCGACGATCAACCGCGGCGGGATCCGGATGGGGACGAGCGAGATCTACCGCGCGGTGCTCGGCATCGAGGGGATCGTCGACGCCCTGGTGGTCGACGTGCCGAGACCGGGGACCGACGGTTGGATGCCCCTCTTCGTGGTGATGCGCGACGGCGCCGAACTCGACGACGAGCTGCCGAAGGAGATTGCCCGGCGGGTGCGCGAGCAATGCTCACCGCGCCACGTCCCCGACGAGGTCTTCGCGATCGAAGAGGTCCCGCGCACCCTCAGCGGCAAGGTGCTGGAGGTGCCGGTGAAGCGGATCCTGATGGGTGCGCCGGCCGAGCAGGTCGCGAGCCGCGACTCGCTGGCGAACCCGCAGGCCCTCGACTACTTCGTCGCGATGGCGAAGCGCCTCGCCGTCTGAGCGAGGATCCGCACCACGTACTCGGGTTCGTAGGCCACCTGCTCGTGGGTGAAGCGCAGCTGCGTGAGGCCGGAAGCGGTGTGCGCCTGATCCCGCAGCCGGTCCCGAGCCTGCTCGGCCGGAGTGCGGTGATACCGCAGCCCGTCGGTCTCGACGACCAGGCTGAGGTCCGGCCAGTAGAAGTCGACTTCGAACTCGTTGACGATCCGGCCGGTGAGCGGGACCGGAAGCCCTGCCTGGCGCGCGAGCGGCAGAAACCGCCGTTCCAGCTCCTCCTTGGTCAGCCGGAAGGTGCGCCGGTCGAGGATGTGGCGAAGCGGAGCGACGCCCGGCTCGCCGATGCGTTCATCCAGCGCCCGGCGCATCTGAGGCGGGTGCGTGAGGTTGTATTTGTCCGCCTCGTTGATCATCCGCTCGACGTCGGGGCGCTCGAGACGGAGGGACATATCGATCAGGGTCTGGGCCGGAGTGGTTACGGGGATGCCGTACTCGCGAGTGACGTCGCGTCCTTGCAGCGAAGGCCGCTGGTGAACCCGAAGGCCTGGGCGGGACCGACGAGAAAGGCTGGGTAGGGAGAGCTCAACCAGACCGCGCTGCTCGGACCCGATCCGCCAGAGAGATGCGGCGCTGGAATGACTAAGCACGGCACCCTCGCCGCAAGCGATCACCGCAGCCATCCAGCGACCGTGATCGGTGACATGCGCTCGACCCACCGCATACACCCCGCGATGCAGCGGGTGCAACCGTCCCGTCCTGATCCGGTGATGGATTGCCTGGCGGGTGTAGCCCACCGCTTGCAGCTGCTCGCTGGACACGACACTGTGCTGATTCCGCGCCAGCTCCCAAGCCTCCCAAGCCATCCGAACCCGCTCAAGCCGCCGCTCATCCGACGATTGGAGAGTTAGCCTCGTCATAGCGATGTTAAGTCGCCAATCGTGGAGGACTCTCCCCCTTACCCCGCTGCTGTTCGTGCAGTTTGCGGCGCTTAGACCATGCCCAGGCCGCCGCTGACGCCCAGGGTCTCGCCGGTCACGTACGAGGCGTCGTCGGAGGCCAGGAAGGCGGCGGCGGCCGCGACCTCCTCGGGCTGGCCGAGGCGGCCCATCTGGGTGGAGGCGCGCATGGTCTCGATCACCTTCTCGCCGATCTCGCCGAACTCCTTGGCGCCCATCAGCAGGGGGGTCTCGATCGGCCCGGGGGCGATCGCGTTGGCGGTGACGCCGTAGCGGGCGGCCTCGCGGGCGATCGCCTTGGTGAAGCCGATCACGCCGGCCTTGGCGGCGCTGTAGGCGGCCGAGCCCTTGGAACCGACCCGGCCCGCCTCGGAGGCGATGTTGACGATGCGGCCGTAACCGCGCTCCTGCATTCCCGGCAGCGCCGCGTGGGTGCAGTTCATGACCCCGCCGAGGTTGACGTCGAGCGTCTGCCGCCACTGCTCCTGGCTGACATAGACGAAGAAGCCGAAGTTGTCCAGGCCGGCGTTGTTGACGAGGATGTGGAGGTCGCCGACGGCGGCGACCGCGGCGCGGGCGGCCTCGAGGTCGGTGACGTCGAGCTCGAGCGCGTGGCCGGCGATCTCCCCCGCCACCTTCTCCGCCCCCTCGACGTTGAGGTCGCCGACCCAGACCTCGGCGCCCTCGGCCGAGAGCCGGGCCGCGGTCGCGGCACCGATGCCGCTGGCGCCGCCGGTGACCAGAGCCTTCCGTCCCTCAAGCCTCATCAGGCCGGGAGCATAAGTGACGGTCACTTAGACTGCGCGGCCTTGACCCCGGGCAGCGAACCGATCCCGATCATCGGCGGCACCGGTGCCCTCGGCGCCGGCCTGGCGCGGCGCTGGGCGAAGGGGGGTGTGCCAGTCGTGCTCGGCTCGCGGGACGCCGGTCGCGCCGAGGAGGCGGCGGCCAAGGTCCGCGCCGATGTTCCCGACGCTGAAGTCACCGGCTTGCAGAACGCCGAGGCGGCGACCAAGGGCCATGCGATTCACGTAGCACCCTGTCGGCCAGCGGG
>CAMLHB010000257.1 GCA_946479725.1 uncultured Actinomycetes bacterium
GGAAGCTTTAGCTACCGGAAGACATGGTGGGTCCCCTGCCGTGACAGGACCCGCGCGCCACGTCGCTTTGTCCCACGCCGTAGAACCGATCGGCGACGACCTGCTGATCAAAGCCCAGTACAAGGAGTGGTGACGTGTTCACGGGACTGATCGAAGACATAGGCACCGTCGAGGCCGTCGACCGCACCGCCGACGGCGCCCGCCTCCGCATCTCCTCCGCGCTCGCCCCCGACCTCGCCCTCGGCGACTCGATCGCCGTCAACGGGTGCTGCCTTACCGCAAGCGCCGTCGAGGGCGACTGCTTTGAGACCGAGGCGATGAACCAGACCCTTCAGGTCACTGCTCTCGACGGGGTCGAGCAGGGCGCCCGCGTCAACCTCGAGCTGGCGATGCGCGCCGATGATCGCCTCGGCGGCCACATCGTCCAAGGGCACGTCGACGGCGTCGCCACCGTCGCCACCGTTTCGGACGACGGCTTCGCCCGCCGCATCCGCGTCTCGCTCCCCGCCCAGTTGCTCCGACTCGTCGTCGACAAGGGCTCGATCACCCTCAGCGGCGTCAGCCTCACGGTCGCGGGCTTGGGCGACTCTTGGGCTGAGGTTTCCCTGATCCCTGAGACCCTGGAGCGGACCAACCTCGCCGATTTGGCGCCAGGAGACCGATTGAACGTCGAGTGTGACGTGATCGCCAAGTACGTGGAGCGATTGATGTCACCATTCGCCGGAGAGGAGCAGGCGTGAGCCAGATGGCAGAGACCCAGCGACAAGACGAAGCGACGGCGGCGGGCAAGGGCCCGTTCGCGACCATCGAGGAGGCGATCGAGGAGATCCGCGCTGGCCGCATGGTCGTCGTCTGCGACGGCGAGGACCGCGAGAACGAGGGCGACCTGGTGATGGCGGCGCAGTTCGCGACGCCGGAGGCGGTCAACTTCATGGCCAAGGAGGCGCGCGGGCTGATCTGCCTGGCGCTGACCGCGAAGCGCTGCGAACGGCTCGGCCTCAACCTGATGACGGCGAAGAACGAGGCGCCGCTGGAGACCGCCTTCACGGTTTCGATCGAGGCGGCCGGCGGGGTCAGCACCGGGATCTCGGCCCACGATCGCGCCCACACGATCCAGGTCGCCATCGACCCCGACTCGGGCCCGCGCGACATTGTTGTTCCCGGCCACATGTTCCCGCTGCGGGCCAAAGACGGCGGCGTCCTGGAGCGCACCGGCCACACCGAGGCCAGCGTCGACCTCGCCCGCCTCGCCGGCCTCACGCCCGCCGGGGTGATCTGCGAGGTGATGAACGACGACGGCACCATGGCCCGCGTCCCCGACCTCGGCCCCTACTGCGAGAAGCACGGCCTGAAGATGATCACCGTCGCCGACCTGATCGCCTACCGGCGCCGCACCGAGAAGCTGGTCGAACGGGTCGTCGACACCGGCCTGCCGACCGCCTTCGGCGACTTCAAGGCGGTCGGCTACCGCTCGCTCGTTGACGACAAACACCACGTGGCGATGGTCAAGGGCGAGGTCGACGGGGTCGAGGACGTGCTGGTCCGCGTCCACAGCGAGTGCCTGACCGGCGACGTCTTCCACTCGATGCGCTGCGACTGCGGCGAACAGCTGGAAGCGGCGCTCTCGATGATCGAGCGCGAGGGCTGCGGCGTCCTCCTCTACCTCTCGCAGGAGGGGCGGGGGATCGGCCTGCTGAACAAGCTCAGGGCGTACAAACTTCAGGAGGAAGGCGCCGATACCGTCGAGGCCAACCTGAAGCTGGGGCTGCCGGCGGACCTGCGCGACTACGGGATCGGCGCCCAGATCCTCGGCGACCTCGGCCTGACCAGCATCCGCATCCTCACCAACAACCCGAAAAAGATCGTCGGGCTCGAGGGCTACGGACTTTCGGTCTCCGAGCAGGTGCCGATCGAATCGGTCCCCAACGCCCACAACGAGGCCTACCTGCGCGCCAAGCGCGAGAAGATGGGCCACCTCCTGCACCACCAGGGTCTCGCCCTCGACGAGGAGATGATCCACGACGAGGTCGAGCGCGACGCCCGGGACGGCGATGGCTGAGGCGGGGGCCTTCCTCGAGCAGTTCTCGGACGAGGAGAAGGTGAAGCTGGCGGAGCTCGAGTTCGCGGTCGTCGTCGGCCGCTTCTACGAGGACCTGGCGCTGCGGCTGCTCGACGGCGCCGACCACGGCTTCCAGATGGCCGGGGTGCCGATCGGCAACGTCACCCACCACTCGGTCCCCGGCGCCTACGAGCTGCCCTTTGCCGCCAGTGCGATCGTCGACGGCGTCCGCCGCCGCAACGCCAGGCAGGGCGGGGGGATGGAGATCGGCGGCGTCGCCTGCCTCGGCGTCGTCATCCGCGGCGAGACCGACCACTACGACTTCGTCTGCGCCGAGGCCGCCCGCGGCATCCAGGACGTCCAGCTCGCCACCGGCGTCCCCTGCGCCTTCGGCGTCATCACCTGCGACAACATGGACCAGGCCCTCGCCCGCGCCGGCGGCGACAAGCGCGACCAGGGCCGCAACGCCGCCCTCACCGTCGCCCGCATGGCCCTGCTCAAGCGCCAGCTCGGCTGAACCCGCACGCCCTCCGCACTCCGGTACCATCCCGCGACCGATGGCCAAGGTATGTCACAGCTGCGGCAAGGGACCCGCGTTCGGCCAGTCCCGAAGCCACTCGATGGTCGCCACCAAGCGCCGCTTCGACCCGAACCTGCAAAAGGTGCGGATCCAAGAGAACGGCCGCCCCCTCCGCGCCTACGTTTGTACGAGGTGCTTGAAGGCGGGCAAGGTCACCAAGGCCGCCTAGATGAGTAGTTCCACGATTCAGGCCACGTAGTCGACCAGCGCCCGGCTTGG
>CAMLHB010000258.1 GCA_946479725.1 uncultured Actinomycetes bacterium
TCGGCGCGGCTGGCGCCGATCACCTGCAGCGCGTAGGCGACGTTGTCGTAGACGGTGCGGTCGGGGAGCAGCTTGAAGTCCTGGAAGACGGTGCCGATGTTGCGCCGCAGCTGCGGGATCTTCTTCTCCGGCAGCTTGCCGATGTCCCGGCCGGCGATCTTCACCGCGCCCTCGGTGGCGGTCAGCTCGCGGATCAGCATCTTGATCAGCGTCGACTTGCCGCAGCCGGTCGGGCCGACGAGGAAGACGAACTCCCCGCGGCCGACGCTGAGGTTGACCCGGTCGAGCGCCATGTGGCCCCCCGGGTAGACCTTGGTCACGTCGTTCAGCTCGATGATCGGGGCGCGGCGGCCGCGCGGGCGCCGCGGCTCCTCGGAGCCCTCGTTTTTCTTTCCAAGTCTGGCCATGCGTGGGGTGCCTTCTGCGAAGACAGGGTGACTCCTCCGGCCCCTCGGCCCCGCAAGATCCCGCCCACGCAGGCGATCTTTCAAACGGTGTCGTAGAGGGTGTCGGCGAGCGGTTGGCGGGCCCGCTGGCGGGCGGCGTGGCGGCGGCGTTCGCTGCTGCGGCGGGCGGCCCCGAGGCGGTAGACGAAGAGGATCGCGATCGGCGCCGCGGTCACCGCGGCGAAGCCGAGGAAGAGCAGCGAGCCGGTGTCGCTGCCGGCGCCGAGGGCGTGGAAGAGGCCGAGGACGTAGACGGCGATCGTCGCCCGGTGCGCCTGGCGCCAGAGCCGGGGGCCGATCCGCCGGCGGATGTAGAAGCTGAGGCCGAGCAGGAAGGCCAGGTAGGCGGCGATCACCCCGATCCCGTTCCAGAAGCGGTTGAGGCCGAGGGCGAACGGCACCGCCACCCCAGCCACCCCGGGCTGCAGCCAGGGATCGGCGAAGACGGCGACGACGTGGATGCCGATCGCAACCAGGGCGGCCAGCGCCGTCTGCTCATGCAGCGCCCGCATCGTCCTCGTGAACTCGGGGCTGCGCACCGGCTTACCGGCCATCGTCAGGCCGAGGAAGACCGAGACCGTGACGAGAACAAAGGCGACGATCGCCGAGCTGCGGCTGACGATCCACCAGCCCTGGGTCGAGAGCGTGTGCGGGATCGCTTCGATCACGAGCTGGAGGTGACGACCGGCGGAATTTCTTCGACTTCGGGTTCGACGTATTCGGGTTCGACGTATTCGTATTCGGGTTCCGGTTCGAGGTATTCGGTTTCCGGTTCCACGTATTCGGCCGCCGGTTCTTCCGGTTCGGCGTATTCGCTCGGTGCTTCTTCAGTTTCTTCGGCAGGCGTATTCGACTTCGCTTCGGCGGACCGCGCCTTCGCCGCCGCCCGGGTCTTCCCCGCCGGCGTGCTCGCGGATGCGCTGAGCTCGAAGGTCAGCACCGCGAAGAGGACGACGAAGAGGGCCAGCGAGCCGATGACGACTGCGCGGGGGCGCGGAGTGGTCATGGATCGAGGATTCGCCAGCTCCCTAAAGCTTCCCTGAAGCAACGGAAGGTTTTGCCAAGGCTTTACCTAGGGGAAAACCGTCTCCCCCGTCGCCTGGTCGACGATCGAGATCGCGACGGCGGGGCAGGCTTCGGCGGCCTCCATGACCAGGTCGTCGGGGCCGGTTCCGATCACGACGGCGGTGTCGTCGAGACGGAAGACCGCCGGGGCGATCTCGACGCAGTCGCCGTGTGCACTGCACTCGTCGGGGTCCACCACCGGTACGTAGGTCATGCCGGCACCTCCTCCTGTTCGAGGGCGGCCCGATGGCCGGCCTCGATTCGCTTGCGAAGAGCGGGGATCGCGCGGGGGCGGCCGACCGCGAGGCCGGCGACCGGGGCCCCGGCGCGGACGTAGACCGCCTCGAAGTCGCGGGCGGCGGGAGTGCCGTCGACGATCACGGAGTCGCCGCGATGGGGATGCCCGACCGATTGGATGCGGAGCCCGTACTGGTCGCTCCAGAAGCTCGGCAGCGGCGGCGGTCCCGGCAGCTCGCCCAGCATCGCCTTGGCCGCCGCGGCGCCCTGCCAGGCGGCGGCGTCCCAATGCTCGGTGCGGGCGTGGACGCCGAAGCGCGGGTCGAAGGGGATCGAGGCGTCGCCGGCGGCGAAGACCTCGGCGATCGCGGTGCGGCCGTGGGCGTCCACCTCCACCCCGCGCTCGCCGAAGCTCTCGCGCAGCCAGCCGGTCGCCGGAACCGTCCCGATCCCGACCACGACGGCGTCGCAGCCCAGACGGGTGCCGTCGGCCAGCAGCAGCTCCTCGACCCGGTCGGTGCCGCGCGCACCCTCGAGCAGCGCCCCGGTCAGCAGGCGCGCCCCCTCCTCCTGGTGCAGGTCGGCGAACCAGCGGCCGAGCTCGGCGCCGAGGATCGGCGCCAGCGGCACCTCCATCGCCTCGACGATGGTCACCTCGGCCCCGAGCCCGCGCGCCGTCGCCGCCACCTCCTGGCCGATGAACCCGGCGCCGACGATCGCCAGCCTCGCTCCAGGGACCAGCTCCTCCCGGAGGCGGCGGGCGTCGGCGAGGGTACGGAGGTAGTGGACGTTCTCGAAGCCCTCGAGGAAGGGAAGGCGGCGGGCCTCGCCGCCGCTGGCGATCAGCAGCTTGCCGTAGGGCACCGGCTCGCCTCCCTCGAGGAAGACCAGCCGCGCCCCGGGCTCGAGGCCGGCGGCCCGGCTCCCGAGCCGCAGCTCGACCTCGTTCTCCGCGTACCAGCCGGCATCCCGGAAGGCGGTCGTCGCCTCCTCGAGGCTGCCGGCGAGGACGCCCTTGGAGAGCGGCGGCCGGTCGTAGGGCGGCTCGCCCTCGGCGC
>CAMLHB010000259.1 GCA_946479725.1 uncultured Actinomycetes bacterium
GCCTCGTCGAGGCAGTCCGGTTCAGGCGAGTAGGGAGGAGCGCTCACCCTCCGGCTTCTACCCGCTCCTCAGGCACTTCCAGTCGTTCGATCTGTGGCAGTTTCCACATCGCGCTGGCGATCGCGAGGCCGATTGCGACCGCGAGGAAGACGAGGAACCATTCGCCCGGGCCGAGCAGGACGAGGTCGAAGAAGTCGCGCAGGAAGGGGAGGGCGAGGATGCCGGCGTAGGCGCCGCCGAGGGCCATCACCATCCCCAACATGTTGCTCTGGATCGCGATGTGCTCGCGGCCGGGGCCGCGCTCGAGCAGGAGGATGAAGGCGAGGCCGAGGGCGATCAGGGTCGAGGTCGCCGCCGTCCTGCCCTCGGCGAGGGTGCCGCCGGCGACGGTGTCGACGAGGAAGAAGGAGAGGATCGAGGCGAGCGCGGTGGAGACCCCGGCCGGGACCGCGAAGGCCGCCAGCGCGCGCAGCAGGCGCCCGCGGTAGAGGGGTCCGTCGGAGGGCATCAGCGCCAAGACGAAGGAGGGGATACCGATCGTCAGCAGCGCCGCCACGGTCAGGTGCCGCGGCAGGAAGGGGAAGGCGAAGCCGGGCACGGCGACGAGCAGGATCAGCGCCGCCGCGTAGACCGTCTTGGTCAGGTAGAGACGGCCGAGGCGGTGAATGTTGCGGGCGATCTTGCGTCCTTCTCCGACCGCCTCCGGCAGCCGCTCGAACTGGTCCTCGAGCAGGACGACGTCGGCGACCCCCTTGGTCACCTGCGTCCCCGAGCCCATCGCGACCGCCATCCGCGCCCGCTTCAGCGCGGGCACGTCGTTGACGCCGTCGCCGATCATCGCCACGTAGCGGCCGGAGGCGACCAGCGCCCCGACCAGGGCTTTCTTCTGCTCGGGCTTGATCCGGCAGAAGATCGTGTTCTCCTGTGCGGCCCGCGCCAAGCCCTCCTCGTCCTCGGGCAGGTCGGGGCCCTCGATGACGCCGGCGTCCTGCGGCACGCCGACCGCGTAGGCGACCGCGGTGACGGTGGCGGCGGCGTCGCCGGAGATCAGCTTCAGGTCGACTTCCTCCTCGCGCATCGTCGCGATCGTCGCCGCCGCGTCGGGCCGCAGCGTCTCCTCCAGCACGACCAGCGCCAGCGGGCTCAGCCGCGGCGCCCCGTTCGCCGCCGGGTCCTCCGGAAGCGCCTCGCCGGTCTGGCCGAAGGCGACGACCCGCCGGCCGGCCGCCGTCTCCTGCTTCAGCTTCTCGGCCAGACGCGGCGGCAGGGTCAGCGCTCCGGACTCGGCGAGGACGTCGGGCGCCCCGAGCACGTAGGTGGCGCCGCCGCCCGAGCCGTCGAGCGAGAGGCCGCTCCACTTCCACTCGGAGGAGAAGGGGACCTCGCCCCGCACCGCGCCGGCCCTGCCCGGGAACTCGGCGGCGATCGTCTCCAGGGTCTTGTTGCGGTTGCCGGCGCTGGCGGCGAACCGTCCCAGCGCCGCCGCCCCGGATTTGGGGTCGATGCCGTCGGCGTACTCGATCCCCGCCAGCTTCAGCTCGCCCGCGGTCAGGGTCCCGGTCTTGTCGACGCAGATCGTGTCGACCGACGCGAGGCTCTCGGTCGCGCTCATCTGCTGGACCAGCGTCCCCCGCCTCGCCAGCCGTTTGGCCGCCACCGCGAAGGTGACGCTCATCAGCAGCACCAGCCCCTCCGGGATCAGCGTGACGAGACCGGCGGTGGCCGTCTGCGCCGCCTCGTGCAGCGGCACGCTGCGGAGCTTGAGGCTGAGGACGAGGACCACCGCCAGCGGCACCATCACGTAGGTGGCGGCGATGATCACCCGGTTGACCTCCTCCTGCAGCGGCGAGGGCGGGTGGCGGAAGGTCTTCGCCTCGCCGGCGATCTTCCCCGCGTAGCTCTGCTCGCGGACCGCGTCGACGACGTAGTGGCCGGAGCCGGTAACGCAGAAGGAGCCGGAGAGGACGCGGTCGCCCCCGCCCTTCTCGATTCCGTCGGACTCGCCGGTCAGCAGTGACTCGTCCATCGTCATCCCCCGCGAGGCAGCGACCTCGCCGTCGGCGACCAGCTGGTCCCCCGGCCCGACCTCGACCAGGTCCCCGGGCACGATCTCCTCGGCCACCAGCTCCAGCACCTCGCCGTCGCGCACCACCCGCGCGTGGGGGGCGACGAGGACGGCGATTTCGTCGAGCGTTTCCTTCGCCTTCTTCTCCTGGTAGATGCCGATGCTGGAGTTGACGACCGCGATCAGACCGAAGATCGAGTCGGCGTAGAGCCCGAGTCCGAGGTCGAGGACGAAGAAGCCGGCGATGATCGCGTTGAAGAGGGTGAAGACGTTGGCGGCGACGATGCTCGCCAGCGAGCGCGAGGAGTCCTGGGCCGGCGGCCCGAGCTTGCGCAGGCGGGCGGCCGCCTCGTTGCTGGAAAGTCCCTGGTCCACGCTGACTTGGCCGTTACCCATCAGGCTCCCTATTCAATAGGGTGCGGGGGCGATGAGCCTGAAGCTCGGACTCAACCTGGGTTACTGGGGGATCGGCCCGGCTGGCGAGGAGGCCGCCGAAATCGTCCGCGCCGCCGAGGGGCTCGGCTACGAGTCGGTCTGGGCGGCGGAGTCCTACGGCTCCGACGTGGTCAGCGTCCTCGCCTGGCTGGCGGCGCAGACCGAGAGGATCAACCTCGGCGCGGCGATCATGCAGGTGCCGGCGCGGCCGCCCGCGGCGGCGGCGATGGCCGGGGCGACGATCGACAAACTCTCCGGCGGCCGCTTCCTCTTCGGCTTCGGCCCCTCGGGGCCG
>CAMLHB010000260.1 GCA_946479725.1 uncultured Actinomycetes bacterium
ACCCAGCAGGTAGCCAAGTTGATGCAGTTCGGGTGGGAGGGCTGATCGGGGCCACCGGAGTCATTGTTGCGTGACTGGCGTCAGCGGCCCTTGGCCGCTTAGTACAGAGATCGCGTTGCGGGCGGCCAGCTCGGCCATCGCGGTGCGGGTCTCGACCGTCGCCGAGCCCAGGTGCGGGGACAACACGACGTTGTCGAGGCCGAGCAGCGCCGGCTCGACCTGCGGCTCGCGCTCGTAGACGTCGAGGCCGGCGGCGGCGATCCGCCGCTCGGCCAGTGCGCTCGCCAGCGCCGCCTCGTCGACGACGGGGCCGCGGGCGACGTTGACGAGGACCGCGCTCTGCTTCATCGCCGCCAGCTCGTCGGCGCCGATCAGGTGGTGGGTCTCCGGCGTCAGCGGGCAGTGGAGGCTGAGCACGTCGGCCGCGGCCAGCAGCCGCTCGAGCGGCATCCGCTCCGCCTCCAGCTCGGCCTCGACCTTGCCCGGCGCCTGGTGGCGCGAGTGGTAGGCGATCCGCATCCCGAAGGCACGTGCCCGCTGCGCCACCTTTCTGCCGATCCCGCCCAGGCCGACGATCCCGAGCAGCCGCCCCTGCAGCCCGCTGCCGAGCATGAAGTGCATCCCCCAGTTCCAGTCGCGGCCGGAGCGGACCAGGCGGTCGCCCTCGGCGAGCCGCCGCGTCGCCGCCAGGATCAGCGCCAGGGTGAGGTCGGCGGTGGCGTCGTCGAGGACGCCGGGAGTGTTGGTGACGACCACGCCCCGCTCCGCCGCCGCGGCGAGGTCGACGTTGTCGTACCCGAGGGCGAGGTTGGCGACGCCGCCCCGCGGCGCCCCGGCCGCCTCCAGTAGCTCGGCGTCGCCGCGGTCCCCGAGCAGGGAGCGCACCGCGTCGGCGCCGGCGACCAGCTCCAGCAGGTCGGCGCGCGGGATCGCCGTCTCGCGCTCGTCGCTCCGCACCTCCCCCGCCTCCCGCAGCATCGCCACCGCGGTCTCAGGCAGGCGGTTGGTGATGGCGAAGAGCATCAGGCTTCGGGCTTCAGCACCAGCAGACAGAGGTCGTCGCGGATCGGCCGGTCAGCCCAGCCGAGGATCCAGCGCTCGGCCTCGGCGACGATCGTCCGCGGGGCTAGACCGGAGAGCGGGGCGAGGACGCCGGCCAGACCATCGAGCCCCAGCAGCTCACCGCCGCGGCGGACGTCGGTGGCGCCGTCGGTGTAGACGACGAGGCCGTCGCTGCCGGCCAGCGAGGCTTCGGTGTTCTCCAGCTCCAGCGTCGGTCTGGCGCCGAGCAGGAAGGTGGAGCCGTCGCCGGGCAGCTCGTCCAGCTGCGGCAGCCGCAGCGGCGGCGGGTGCCCCGCCCGCGCCCAGCAGACCGCCTCCTCGCCCGAGCGCATCCGCACGCAGAGCGCGCTGACCAGCTCCTGCCGCCGGCCCGGGCGCTCGAGCAGCGCCGCATTCGCCAGGCCCAGCAGCTCGGCCGGATCGCTGCTGTTGGCGGCGAAGGCGGCGAGGCGGGCGCGGATGAAGGTGGCGAGGCGGGCGGCCTCGGGGCCGTGGCCGACGACGTCGCCGACGATCGCGATCGCCGAGCCATCGGGGCCGTTGGTCAGCAGGTAGAAGTCGCCCGAAACGCCGAGTTCGGAGGGGACGAAGGCGGTGCCGGCTTCGACCCCGGCGAGGTCGGGGATCTCGGTCGGGGTCAGGGCCGCCCGAATCGCCTCCAGTTCCTCAGCCGAGTGCTCGAGGCTGGTGAGGCGCTCAGCCAGCAGGGCGACGACGAAGGCGACGCCGAGAAGGAAGACGGCCCGGATCAGCAGCGCCAGGCCGAAGTGCGGCACCGGGTGGACCAGGTGTCCGACGAGGTAGAGGACCGCGCAGGCGAGGGCGGCGAGGAGGCCGGCCCGAAGGCCGAACCACCAGGCGGCGAGACCGACCGGAACCGAGTAGAAGAAGGCGATCCCGGAGGCGGCGCTGCCGATCGCGAGCCAGGCGGCGAAGACAACAAGGACCGCAGCGGCGATCCAGGCGATGCGGGCGTTTCGCGATACGGCTCCCTGCACGCGAGGCTGACCCTACCGCAGGGCCAGCCTCGGCGAGGAGGGTCAGATGCTCGGGGCTAGTACCACTTCCCGCGGGCGAAGCCGCCGAACGCGATCAGCCCGATCAGGGCGACGATAAGCCCGATCCAGAAACTCCAGACGATCATCAGCACGATGCCGATGATCACGAGGATGCCCCCCAACGAGATCCCCCCGATGCCGGCACCTCTGTCTGCTCTGGTGTTCATCTGCTCCTCCGTTTCGCCGTTTGCATTGGACGACTGGTGCAATTCCACGGGTACCCGGCGGCGGCGTTTCTCACTCCGGCTCCGGCGCCTCCTCGCCCGGCCAGCTGCCGGTCAATTTGGCGAACGAGGTGCGGGTGCCGTGGTCGACGAGGCCTTTGACGAGGCGGAAGATCGCCCCCTCGACGACCAGCGCCGCGACCAGCTTCGGCCAGGAGAATTCCCGGTGCTCGGGCTTCGGCGGCTCCTCTTCGTCGATCAGTCCCCAGACCTGCTCGAAGATCTTCTTGCCGGCGATTCCGGCGACGAGACCGAGGACGATGCTGATCGGGGCGAAGATGAGCTTCATCGGTTGCGTTCCCTTCCTCAGGTGGTCTTCTGGTCCTTCGGCTCGTCGCGCGGCTCGAGCTGGATCTCCTTCTCGGCCCGCGGCCGCCCTTCCTCGATCTCGACACTGCGCTCGCGCTCGGCGTTCAGCTGGTGGCCGAAGAGGATCGCCAGGTTGGTGA
>CAMLHB010000261.1 GCA_946479725.1 uncultured Actinomycetes bacterium
CCACTTCATCGGCTCCTACCTGCTGATGAAGTTCGGCACCGACGAGCAGAAGGAGTACTTCCTGCCGAAGATGGCGACCGGCGAGATCCGCGCCGCCTTCAGCCTCTCCGAGCCCGAGGTCGGCTCCGACGTCCAGGGCATCAAGGCCACCGCCAAGAAGGGCGAGGACGGCAACTGGGAGCTGAACGGGCAGAAGATGTGGGTCACCAACGGCCTCGGCTCCAGCGTCGTCTTCGTGCTGATGAAGACCGACACCAAGGCTGAGCCGCCCTACAAGGGGATGACCTGCTTCATCACCGAGAAGGAGGCCTGGCAGGAAACCGGCGAGGGTGACTTCAAGGGCCTCAACGTCCCGCCCAAGATCAAGAAGATGGGCTACAAGGGCGTCGAGTCGACCGAGCTCGTCTACGACGGCTACAAGTGCCCGCCCGGGCGCGTCCTTGGCGGCGAGGAGGCCGGCGTCGGCCAGGGCTTCGTGCAGATGATGGACGCGCTCGAGGTCGGCCGCGTCAACGTCGCCGCCCGCGGCGTCGGCATCGGCCAACGGGCCCTCGAGCTGGGCCTCCGCTACAGCCAGGAACGGAAGACCTTCGGCAAGCCGATCTCCCAACACCAGGCAATCCAGTTCAAGCTCGCCGACATGGCGACGAAGCTGGAGGCCGCCCGCCTGGTCACCCGCAAAGCGGCGCGGATGAAGGACGCCGGCGAGCGCTCCGACCTCGAGGCCGGCATGGCCAAGCTCCTGGCCTCGGAGACCGGCAAGTACTGCGTCGAAGAAAGCTTCCGCATCCACGGCGGCTATGGCTACTCGAAGGAGTACGAGATCGAGCGCCTCTACCGCGACGCGCCGCTGCTGCTGATCGGCGAGGGAACGAGCGAGATCCAGCGCATGGTTATCGGCAAGAAGCTGCTTCAAAGGCACAAGATTTGATCGAGCGGAGCATCTGACATGGCCTCGACTTCGGACCTGATCCGAACCGCCGTCGAGCGGTTCCAGACCGAAGTCCCGGCCCTGCAGAACCTCAAACTCGTGTTCGGCCTGGAGCTGAAAGCCAAACACGACATCCAGCTCTACCGGGTGGAGCTGCCGGGGCCGAAGATCACCAAGGATCTGGCGCAGGACGAGCGGGTGCTGGTCGCAATCGACCGCCCCCAGTTCAACGAGCTGGCCGAGAAGGGGACGCTGAAGAGCTACCGCCGCGCCGTCGAGACCGGGCACATCAAGGCCAACGGCGACTCCAACGTGGTCAAGCTGATCGCCCAAGTCGTTGAGAAACAAGAGGCGCGCAACCGCCTCAAGAAAGTGCACTAGAGGCGGACGAGGGTCTCCGCTTCGATGTCGCGGGTGACGCCGCGGAAGTCGATGGTCAGCGGCGCCGCGGCGACGACGCGCTCGTAGTCGACGTCGGGGTGGGCGGTGACGATCGCCGCGACGTCGCACTCGCCCAGAGCCCGCTCCAGCTCGGCCGAGCTGAGGCCGTGGCCGGGCAGCTCGGGGACGAAGGAGTCGTGGTAGCTGACCTCGGCGCCGAGGTCCTGAAGGCGGCCGATGATCTTCAGCGCCGGCGATTCGCGGACGTCGCCGACGCCGCCCTTGTAGCTGACGCCGAGGATGAGGACGCGGGAGCCGTTGACGGGCTTGCGGACGCCGTTCAGCGCCCGCTCGATCCGTTCCACGCAGAAGCCCGGCTGCGCCTGGTTCACTTTCCCCGCCAGCTCGATGAACTCGGGGTAGAAGTCGAGCTGCCGCGCCCGGAAGGCGAGGTAGAAGGGATCGACCGGGAGACAGTGGCCGCCCATCCCCGGCCCGGGGTCGAAGCGCATGAACCCGAAGGGCTTGGTCGAGGCGGCCTCGATCACCTCCCAGACGTCGATCTCGAGCCGGTCGCAGAGCTGGGCCAGCTCGTTGACGAGGGCGATGTTGACCGAGCGGAAGATGTTCTCCAGCAGCTTCGAGAGCTCGGCCGCCTCCGGGCTGGAGAGGACGACGACGGTGTCGCAGATCTCGGCGTATAGCTCGCGTGCCCGCTCGGTCGAAGCCTCGCTGACGCCGCCGACGAGCTTCGGCGTCGTCTTCACCGTGAAGTCGGTGCGGCCGGGGTCGATCCGCTCCGGCGAGAAGGCGAGGTGGAAGTCGCTGCCGGCGGTGAGGCCGGAGGTCTCGAGGATCGGCAGCAGCCGGTCGCGGGTCGTCCCCGGGTAGGTGGTCGACTCCAGCACCACCAGCTGGCCCGAGCGCAGCACCCCCGCCAGCGCCTGCGCCGACTCCACCAGGTAGGTGAGGTCGGGCTCGCGCGAGTCGCTGAGCGGGGTGGGGACGCAGAGGACGACGGCGTCGCAGCTCGCCAGCTCGGTGTATTCGCCCGTCGCCCGCAGCCGCTCGCCCAGCGGCCCCAGCGCCGAGCTCGGGACGTCCTCGATGTAGCTGCGGCCCTCGTTCAGCGCCGCCACCTTTTCGGCGTCGACGTCGAGGCCGACCACCTCGCACCCCGCTTCGGCGAAGGCGACGGCGAGCGGCAGCCCGACGTAGCCGAGGCCGATGATCCCAATCTGCATCGCGGGCAGTCTAGATAGGATGCCCGCCGCTAAAACTTCGAAGGAGACGAAACCCCCTGATGACTGACCAGACGTACGAGCTGACCACCGACCAGGCCGAGCGCGAGGCGACCGGCGCGCACAGCTACGGCCGCTACCTCGAGGAGTTCGAGGTTGGCGCCAACTACAAGCACTGGCCAGCGAAGACCGTGACCGAGGCCGACGACCACCTCTTCTGCCTGATCACGATGAA
>CAMLHB010000262.1 GCA_946479725.1 uncultured Actinomycetes bacterium
AAGTAGTTGCCGTTTCGCTTGCCGCCCGCGATGACCTTTGCGCCCTGCTCGACGGCGCGCCTGACCTGATCTTCGAGACGGTCGGCCGCGACCTTGGACGACAACGGCCCGCATTCGATCCCCCGTTCGCGCGGGTCGCCCTGCTTCACGGCGGTGAGCGCGGCCGTGAACTTCTCGAGGAACGGCTCGTAGAGCTCGTCGATCACGATGAACCGTTTCGCGGCGTTGCACGACTGGCCCGCGTTGTCGATCCGCGCGGCGACTGCATCCTCGACCGTCTTGTCGAGGTCGTCGGTGCCGAGGACGATGAACGGGTCGGAGCCGCCGAGCTCGAGCACGACCTTCTTCAGATTCCGGCCGGCGATCTCTGCGACGGCGGCGCCGGCGCGCTCGGAGCCGGTGACGGAGACGCCGCGCACGCGCGGATCGGCGATCACCCACTCGATCTGCTCGTTGGTCGCGTAGATGTTCTCGTAGGCCCCCTTCGGGAAGCCGGCGTCGTCGAACATCCGCTGCATCGCCGCCGCCGATTCCGGGCACTGTGGCGCGTGCTTGAGCAGGATCGTGTTGCCGATCACCAGGTTCGGGCCGGCAAAGCGGGCCACCTGGTAGTAGGGGAAGTTCCAGGGCATGATCCCGAGCAGGACGCCGAAGGGGCTGCGCCGGATCACCGCCGTGCCCTCGCCTTCGGACAGCTCAATTGGCTCGTCGGCCATCAGATCCTCGGCGTTGTCGGCGTAGAAGCCGTAGATCATCCCGGCGAATTCGACCTCCATCAGGGCCTGCTCGATCGGCTTGCCCATCTCGCGGACGATGATCTCGGCCAGCTCCTGGCGGCGCTCGGAGTGCAGCTCGCCGACCCGTCGCACCAGCGCCGCGCGATCCGCCACGGAGGTCGAGTCGGGGAAGGTCCGGGACGCCTGGTCGCAGCGGTCGATCGCCGCGCGCAGGTCGGCGTCTGAGATCTCCGGATACTCCTTGATCGTCTCGCCGGTGGCCGGGTTGACTACTGCGTAGGTGCTCATTCAGCTCCCCCCGTGGGTCCTGGTTTCACGTTCTTTCTACCCCTTCAGAGTCTGTTCCAGCTCAAGCGCGCCCTCAACCGGGACGTACTCCATCCCCACCCCCTCGGCGACCGCCGGGTGGGTGACCTTGCCGCCGGCGACGTTGACGCCGGGACGCAGGCCCGGGTCGCGCCGGATCGCCTCCTCGACCCCGAGGTCGGCAAGCGCGATCGCGTAGGGCAGGGTCGCGTTGGTCAACGCGTGGGTCGAGGTGATCGGAACCGCGCCGGGCATGTTGGCGACGCAGTAGTGGGTGATCCCGTCAACCTCGAAGGTCGGTTCGCGGTGGGTCGTCGGGCGCGAGGTCTCGAAGCAGCCGCCCTGGTCGATCGCGACGTCGACCAGCACCGCGCCCGGCTTCATCAGCGCCAGCTGCTCGCGCCGGATCACGTAGGGCGCCCGCGCCCCGTGGACGAGCACGGCGCCGACCACGAGGTCGGCGCTCGGCAGCATCTCCTCGACCGCCAGCCGGGTCGAGTAGACGGTCGAGCAACGGCCGCCGAAGATCACTTCGAGCTCGCGCAGGCGGTCGATCGAGCGATCGAAGACGAAGACGTCGGCTTCCATCCCGATCGCGATGAAGGCGGCGTTCATGCCGACGACGCCGCCGCCGATCACCATCACGTTGGCGGCGGCGACCCCGGGCACCCCTCCCAGCAGGATCCCCCGGCCCCCCATCGGCTTCTCCAACATGAAGGCACCGGCCTGGGTGGCGATCTTCCCGGCCACCTCGCTCATCGGCGCCAAGAGCGGCAGCCGCCCGTGGGCGTCCTCGACGGTCTCGTAGGCGATCGCGGTGACGCCGGCGCCGCAGAGCCCCCGCGTCTGCTCGGGGTCGGGCGCCAGGTGCAGGTAGGTGAAGAGCAGCTGCCCCGGCCGCAGCATCTCGATCTCGCTCGGTTGCAGCTCCTTGACGTGGAGGAGCATCTCGGCCGCCTCGAAGACGGCGGCCGCGTCGGGAACGATCGTCGCCCCCTGCGCCTCGTAGGAGCCGTCGGCGATCGCGCTGCCCTCGCCCGCCCCGGCCTGGACCACGACCTCGTGGCCGTGCTCGGAGAGTTCGCGCACGCCGGCCGGAGTGACGGCGACGCGGTACTCGTCGGACTTGATCTCGGTCGGGACTCCGATCCTCATGCGACCAGCTCCCTCGCTCGCAGGGCCAGCCAGAACTCGATGCGGTCGTGGGCGCGCGAGAGGTCGCGGCCCGTCAGCTCTTCCACCTTGCGCATCCGGTAGCGCAGCGTGTGGCGGTGGCAGTAGACCTCGCGGGCGGCCCGCTCCCACTGGCCGTTCTGCTCGATGAAGGCCTCCAGCGAGCGCAGCAGCTCGCCGCCGTACTCCTCGTCGCCCCGCTCGATCGGCCCGAGGACGCTGTCGCAGTAGAGGTCGAGAGCGTCGTCGTCCTGGATCGAGAGCAGGAGGGTGAAGGCGCCGAGGTCGCGCCAGGAGGCGACCTCGGGGGCGGAGCCGTTGTCGAAGGCGGTCGCCTCGAGAGCGCAGCGGGCCTCGTGGAAGGAGTGACGCAGCCGCTCCGGCGCCGCCGGCCGGCGGGCTGCGGCGCGGACGCCGCCGCGCTCACGGTCGAGGGCGCGCCGCTTCGCCGTCGCGACCTCGACCGGGTCGCGGTCGGTGCAAGCGACCACCCCGCAGAGCAATTCGCGGCCGCCGGCGGGGTGGGGGGCGCCCA
>CAMLHB010000263.1 GCA_946479725.1 uncultured Actinomycetes bacterium
AGGAGGAGATGAGCGATGAGCGAGAGCAGTGACCGCCTGGAGCAGCTGCTCGTCGACGCGCTGCGGCCGATCGAGCCGCCCGAGCGGCTCGCGGGCCGCTTCGAGGACGCGCTGGCGGCGGTGACGCAGGCCGCCGCCGAGGAGCTCTCGGAGTGGGCCGAGGAGCTCTCCGAGAGCGAGCTGCGGGCGCTGCGCGACCCGCGCAACTGGGTGCGGCCGGTGGTCGCGGTCGGCGCCGGCGGCGCCGCGACCGGGGCGCTGGTCCTGCTGGAGCTGCGCCGCCGCGGTCGCCAGCAGAGCCGGGGCGGGCTAAGGGCGCTGGCGAGCGGGCTTCGCTCGCGGCTGTAGCTTCGGCGTTCCCGCCGCTGCGGCGAGGCCGAGGACGCCGATGACAAGGTTCAGCCCCTCGCTGCCCCAGCCGACGATCGCGAAGACGAGGTAGGCGATACCCACTGCCAGCGCGTAGCCGCGCGAGGAGGCGCCGGCGACCAGCACCCCGAGCGATCCGGTGGCGATGTAGAGGAGGTTGAGCCAGCCGTTCACCTGGATCGCTCCCAGCGCTGCCTCGGAGGCGTCGAGCGAACCGAAGGAGGCGTCGTAGAAGAAGCCGACGACGCCGAGGACGACGAGCAGGGCGCCGATCGCGGCGGCGTAGAGACGGGCGGGGCTGGGGGCCTCCATCGGCGGCGATTGTAGGCTGCCTCGTTCAGATGATCGATCCCACGACCAGGCACGCCTGGATGCCACGCCTGGCACACTTCGCATCTCTGCGTCCTCGGGTTTGCCTTTGCCAACCGGCAAAGGCTGCACCCTGCGTCCTTGATCTGCTCGGCCAGGCGCGCCCCCAGTCGCACCTCGTCGTGCAATCGATCATCTAATGGCCGAGACCTGTTACCGCCACCCCGACCGCGAGACCCGCGTCTCCTGCTCCTCCTGCGGGCGCCCGATCTGCCCCGACTGCATGACCCCGACCCCGGTTGGGATGCGCTGCCCGGAGTGCGCGAGCCAGCGGACCCGGGTGGTGCGGAACCCCACCGGGACGCCGAGCGGTTTCAACGCTTTCCCGGCCACCTTCGTCCTTATCGCGATCAACGTGGTGGTTTATCTGATCGAGATTGCACAGGGGTCGGGAGGCCTGCTCACCGAACAGGGGAGCCGGTTCGTCGCCGACTTCAGCCTCTACGGCCCTGCGGTGGCCGAAGGCGAGTGGTACCGCCTCGTCACCAGCGGCTTCCTCCACGCCAACGTCATGCACATCGGCTTCAACATGCTGATCCTCTTCTTCCTCGGGCGCTTGCTGGAGCCCGCCCTGGGGACGCCGCGATTCCTGGTTCTCTACTTCGCCTCCCTGCTTGCGGGCTCGCTCGGGGCATTGATCCTGAATCCCAATGCATTCACCCTCGGTGCGTCAGGAGCCGTATTCGGCCTCGCCGGGGCGACCTTCATCATCGCCCGGGGCCGTGGTATGGATGCCCTGGCCGGTCAGATCGGCTTCCTCATCCTCTTCAACCTCTTCTTCAGCCTCGCCTCGGCTCGGGTCAGCCTCGGTGCCCATCTCGGCGGGCTGATCGGCGGCGTGATCTGCGCCGGCGCGATCGTCGCCGGCGAGAAAGGGATGTTCGGTCGCCAGCGGCTGCCGCTCGAGATCGCGGTGATGGTCCTGGTCGGGGTCGTCTCGGCGGTCGCGGCGATCGCGACCGCCTGAGCGCGACTAGGACTCGGGGAGCGGCCGGGGCACGGGGGCCCGCAGCGCCACGAAGTCGATGTTGCCGGGCGGGTCGACGAGGTCGGGATGGAGGAGGTGGCCGAGCAGCTCGACCCCGTCGACCAGGCGCGGGCCGGGCTCGGCGAACAGGGTCCCGTCGATTGCGTAGAGCCGGGCCGCGCCGACGCTGGCGACGCTCTCCCAGTGCTCCATCGCCTGCGCCTGGGCGTTCTGCGCCGCGACCTCCGGCATCACCACGACGACGTCGGGATTGAGGCTCGCCAGCTCCCCCCAGCCGACCGCCGGGGGGTTGAGCCCGGGATCGCCGGCGACGTCCTCGCCGCCCGCGATCGAGATCATCTCGGGGATCCAGAAGCCGCCCACCCGCGGCGGGTCCAGCCGCTGCAGGGCGATCACCCGTGGCGAGCCGACCCCGGCCACCGCCGCTCGGATCGTCGCCAGCCGGCCCTCCAGCTCTCCCCGCAGCTCGTGGGCATGATCCTCCATCCCCGTCGCCTCCCCCAGGCGAATGACCTCTTCGAGCATCTCGCTGAGCGTGGCGATTCGCATTGCTCGGTCAATATCCCACTTAAGGAGTGGGGTAGCGCCGAACCGCCGCGACGGGTAGCTATATTCACGATGCCGAATGGCCGAGGACGTCCCAGCCCGAAGTACCGGGCCGCATAGCCGATGAGCGTCCTACTGCTCGTCCTTCTAGCGCTGTTGATTGCGATCAACGGCTTCTTCGTCGCGGCCGAGTTCGCCCTCGTCCGCAGTCGTCGCGGCAAACTCGAACAGGCCGCCGAGGAGGGGGAAGCAGGCGCCGAGGCGGTGGTCGAGCAGCTCGATCGAATCGACGAATCCCTCTCCGCCTGCCAGATCGGGATCACGATGGCCTCGATCGGGATCGGCTTCCTCGGCGAGCCCTCGCTGGCGAAGCTGCTGGAGCCGTTGTTCGGCAACCTCTCCCACGGCGCTGCCGCGGCCCTCTCGCTGGCGATCGCCTTCGCCTTCGTCACCGCGATCCACATCTCGATCGGC
>CAMLHB010000264.1 GCA_946479725.1 uncultured Actinomycetes bacterium
TCGACGAGCCGACCGCCGCGCTCGGCGTGGCGCAGACCCGTCAGGTGCTCGACCTCATCGAGCGGCTCAAGAACCGCGGGCTCGGGGTGGTCGTCATCAGCCACAACCTGGCGGACGTCTTCGCCGTCGCCGACCGGGTCTTCGTCCTCCGGCTCGGCAAAGCCGCCGGCGAGTTCAGCGCCGAAGAAACCACCGAGGAGCACGTGGTCGGCGCGATCACCGGCGTCGGCGAGGGCGGCGAGAAGAACAACCAGGACGATGGGGAGGGGGAGAAGACATGAGCGCGACCGAGGCCGCGACCGCCGACGAGGCGGCCGAGCGCCGCCCGACCAGCGCCGAGACCCTGCGCCGGATCGTCCAGGGGGACCTCTCCTCGGTTCGGGTCGTCCTCGGCCTGGTCGTGATCGCGATCATCTTCCAGATTCAGGAACCCCGCTTCCTCTCGGCGGAGAACCTGACCAACCTGATGCTGCAGATCACGACGATCGGCCTGATCTCGGTCGGCATCGTCTACGTCCTCCTGCTCGGCGAGATCGACCTCTCGGTCGGCGCGGTCAGCGGCCTCTCGGCCGCGGTGATGTCGGTGCTGAGCGTCAAACACGGCTGGAACGCCTACCTGGCGATCGCCGCCGGGGTTGCCACCGGGGCTGCGATCGGCTGCCTGCAGGGGTCGCTGTTCAGCCGCTTCGTCGTCCCCTCCTTCGTCGTCACCCTCGCCGGCCTACTGGCCTGGGAAGGGGCGCTCCTGCAGGTCCTGGGCAAGACCGGCTCGCTCAACGTCACCGACCCGAAGATCACCGGGCTCGCCAACATCTTCTACTCGGACACCGTCGGCTGGATCTTCGCCGCGGTGATCATCGGCGTCTACGGCGCCCTCACCGCGGTCGGCTACCGGCGCCGGGTCGCCGCCGGCCTCGAAGACACCAACCCCGTGGGGCTGATCGTCCGCTTCGTCTTCCTCGCGGCGATCGTGATCGCCGCCGTCGCGATCCTCAACTCCGATCGCGGCGTGCCGCTGGCGCTGATGATCCTCCTCGCCTTCGTGGTCGGGATGGAGTACGTGGCCAGGCGGACCACCTTCGGCCGCCACGTCTTCGCGGTCGGCGGCAACGCCGAGGCGGCGCGGCGCGCCGGCATCCACGTCAACCGGGTGCGGGTCGCGGTCTTCACGATCTCCGGGACGATGGCGGCGATCGGTGGCGTGATGGCCGCCTCGCGCCTCTTCGCGGTCAATCAGAACTCCGGCGGCAACGAACTCCTGCTGCTGGCGATCGCCGGCCCGGTGATCGCCGGAACCAGCCTCTTCGGCGGCCGCGGCTCGGTCTGGACGGCGTTGCTGGGAGCGCTGGTGATCGGCTCGATCTCCAACGGCATGGACCTGCTCGCGCTCTCCTCGGCGGTGAAACTGATGGTCACCGGCGGCGTCCTGCTGCTCGCCGTCCTGGTCGACGCCGTCGCCCGCCAGCAGCGGCAAACCTCAGGCCGCGTCTAGTTTTAGTCGTCTCGTGACCAAGCGGGGCGGTGACGACACGGCTCCCGCGTAGCGGCGCTACGCGGGACGCCGGGGAGGTGCCGCATCCGCGCCGGTCACGTGGCGACTAAAAGCGAGGCGCCGATCGCGCCGCCGAGGTCGCCGAGCGAGGCGACGCGGACGGCGGGCGGCCGCTCGTCGACGAAGAGGTGCTTGGACATCTCCTCGCAGAGGGGATCCATCAGCCGCTCGCCGAAGCGGACGCCGAGCCCGCCGCCGAGGATCACCGCTTCGGGGTCGACGAGGTTGACGGCGGAGGCGATCCCCGTGCCGAGTGCCTCGATCGCGCGCTCGATCAGCTTCTCGGCCATGTGGTCGCCGTGGTCGAGCGCCCGCTCCCAGATGCCGCTGGTCAGCCGCGGTTTATCGTGCTTTTCCATCAGGTGGAAGAGGTCGGTCTTGTGGCCCTCTTCGTGCTCGCGCCGCGCCTCGGCTTCCATCGCCGAGCGACCGGCGTAGGCCTCGAGGCAGCCCTTGCGCCCGCAGGGGCACTTGGCGCCGCCGCGCTTGACGACCATGTGGCCGATCTCCCCGGCGGCGCCGCGGCCCAACCACGGTCTGCCGTCGAGCACCAGTCCGCCGCCAACGCCGGTGCCCCAGAAGACGCCGAGCAGGCTCTGGAACTGCTGGCCGGCGCCGAGATGAAACTCGGCTTCGGTCGCGACCTGGACGTCGTTGCCGACCCTGACCTCGGCGCTGAGCGCCTCCTTCAGCTTTTCGGCGAGCGGAAAGCTGCCTTCCCAGCCGGGCAGGTTCTTCGCCGAGGAGACGACGCCGGTCTTCTCGTCGGCGTCGCCCGGAGAGCCGACGCCGATGCCGGCGAGGTCGCCGGTCTCGACGTCCGCTTCCTTCGCCGCCTCGCGCAGTGCATCCGCCATCGCCGCCGCGACGTCCTCGGGGCCGCCACTGGTCGGCGTCGGCCGCCGCGCCTGCCCGACCACGTCGCCCCGGCCGTTGACGATTGCCGTCTGGATCTTGGTGCCGCCGAGGTCGATACCGCCGCGCAGGTCCGCCACGCCTGCGAGTGTACGACTCCATGGGCGGCTGGAAGCTCTGGTGGCAGAAGCGGCGCTGGTACGAGCGCAACCGGCGGCTGCTGCGGCGCTGGCGGATCAACCGCCACGCGGCCCGCGGCGGTTTCTTTGTCCGTCACCCGGTCGAGGGCGAGGTCCTCGAGGCGCTCGACGAGGGACGGCTGAAGATCGGTGCC
>CAMLHB010000265.1 GCA_946479725.1 uncultured Actinomycetes bacterium
CTGCCCCAGCGCTTGGGCCAGCGCCGCCAGGCTCTCGACCCGGCGCGAGCGCCGGTGCTCGCGCCGCAGTCGGTCCTGGTCGAGGGCAAGCTGGGCGTTGCGCTCGGCCAGCTCGCGCAGCCGCCGTTTGTCGCCGCGCTCGGCGGCACGGACCTCGACCGGGGCGCCGCGGCGCTCGCTCAGCGCCTCGGCCAGCAGCTCGGCCCGGTCGCGCAGGTAGGGGCCGACGACGATCGTCCGCGGCATCGAGGGCGAGGCCGCGTAGTACTGGGAGATGAACTCCTCGGCGACCTCGGCCGGCTCGCGTTCGCCCTCGTTTTCGAGATAGAAGCTCTGGCGCTCGGCGAGGATCCCGTCGCGGACCTGGAAGACCTGGGCGTTGGCGTCGGCGCCCTCGACCGCGACCCCGATCAGGTCGGCGGTCCCGATCGAGGCGCCGGCCACGCGCTGGCGCTCGAACAGCGAGCGGATCGCTTTCAGCCGGTCGCGGTGCAGCGCCGCACGCTCGAACTCCTGCGCCTGCGCCGCCGCCTTCATCTTCCCCTCCTCCTCGCGCTCGACCTGGCGGTAGCGGCCGGAGAGGAAGTCGACGATCGCCTCGATGTTGCGGCGGTACTCCTCCTGGGAGATGTACTCGACGCAGGGGGCCCCGCAGCGCTTGATGTAGTAGTCGAGGCAGGGGCTGCCGGAGCGGCGTCCCGGCGCCTTCCCCTCGCAGGTGCGGAACTGGAAGAGCTTGCCGAGCAGGTCGAGCGTCTCCCGCACCCGCTTGGCGCTGGAGAAGGGGCCGAAGTAGGCCCGGCCGGCGCGGTGCTTCTCGCGGGTGAAGTAGACGCGGGGGTAGTCCTCGTCGAGGCTGACGGCGACGTAGGGGTAGGACTTGTCGTCGCGGAGGCGGATGTTGAAGCGCGGGCGGTGGCGCTTGACGAAGCTCTGCTCGGTCAGCAGCGCCTCGGCCTCGTTGGCGGTGACCAGCGACTCGATGCGGTCGATGCGCGAGGTGAGCCGGGTGTTGCCGCCGGAGAAGTGGGAGGAGATCCGTTTGCGGATCGAGCGCGCCTTGCCGACGTAGAGCAGCTCGCCGTCGCGGTCGTAGAAGAGGTAGACGCCGGGCTGGTCCGGCAGCGACTTGCGCTGCTGCGCGATCCGCTCCGCCCGCGAGAGGGCGCCTTTCCCCCCGGATTTCGCCTTGCCTTTGGCCATCGCTCTAAGGGTAGGCTGCTGGCCACTCGGCCAAACCACCGCCACGAGGGAGAGAGATGACCACGGAGACCGTCAACCCGCCGCAGCTGAACACGATCCGGATCGAGATCGACGGGGAGATCGGGACCCTCACCCTCGACCGGCCGGACGCCTTCAACGCGATGAGCCCGTAAATGATCGGCGAGATGATCGTCGCCTTCGGCTGGCTGGCGGACCGGGCGAAGCTGCGGGGGCTGATCGTCACCGGCTCGGGTAAGGCGTTCTGCGCCGGCGGCGACGTCACCTGGTTTCGCAAAGGGGTCGAGTCGGAGGAGATCGACCTGCCCTCCGACGTGCGCCGCGGCGCCGAGGCGCTGCACCAGGCGATCGTCGACCTGCGCCGGATCCCCTATCCGGTGATCGGGGCGATCAACGGACCGGCGGCCGGCGCCGGCTTCTCGCTGGCGCTCGCCTGCGACATCCGCATCGCCGCCAACACCGCCTTCTTCGCTCCCGCCTACGGGCGGATCGGCGCCTCTCCCGATGGCGGCATGACCTACTTCCTGCCGCGCGTGGTCGGACCGAGCAAGGCGCTGGAAATCCTCCTCGACGATCCCAACTTGAGCGCCGAGGAAGCAAAGGAGCTGGGGCTGGTCAGCGAGGTGGTCGGCGCCGAGGAGCTGATGCAGCGGGCGCGGGTGCGGGCCGGCGAGCTGGCGAAGAAGGCGCCCCACTACGTCCGGATGGCGAAGCTCCTCTGCGGGGTCAGCATCGAGAACAGCATCACCGAGCACCTGCAGTTGGAGCGCCACGGAATCGCCGACTCGATGGCGACCGAAGACCTTCGGAACGGGGTCGAGACCTTCTTCAGCGGCGGCACCCCGGAGTTCCACGGCCGCTGAACCGGGTAGCCGCCGGACACGTATCGCGTCTAGATTCTCCCTGACCAGTGCCCCGCGGGAAAGGAACCGAGATGAAGAAGATTGTTCCGCTGTTCGCCCTGCTCCTCGCCGCCATGGCCCTCGCCGCCTGCGGCGGTGGCAGCGACACCACCAGCGAAGAATCGGCTGCCGCTCCGGAAACGACCCAGGAAGCCGAAACCGAAAAGGAAGCCGAAGGCGGCAGCGCCGGTTCCGCCGCGGTCGACGTCGAAGCCGACCCCAGCGGCCAGCTCGCCTTCACCAGCGACGAAGCCAGCGCCAAGGCCGGCAAGGTGACGGTCAACTTCACCAACTCCTCGCCCGTCCCCCACGACGTCAAGATCGAAGACTCCAGCGGCAAGGAAATCGGCGGCACCGAAGTCATCTCCGAAGGCTCCGACTCCGCCGAAGTCGAGCTCAAGCCCGGCACCTACACCTACTACTGCTCCATCCCCGGCCACCGCGAAGCTGGCATGGAAGGGACGCTGACGGTCAAGTAGCCGCATCCAGCCCAGCGGTGCGACTTATCCCCCGTTAGGGGGGGAAAGTAGGCCCGCCCCGGGGAGTTTGTGTGAGAGGAGCGAGCGCTTAAACATGAAAAACCCACCGCGAACCGCCACCGCGCCT
>CAMLHB010000266.1 GCA_946479725.1 uncultured Actinomycetes bacterium
GCCAGACGCCGCTGAAGCTGGCGCGGGCGCTGGAGCAGGCCGGGGTGCCGCTGCTGGGCACGCCGGTCGACGCGATCGACCTCGCCGAGGACCGCGGCCGCTTCGGCGACCTGCTGCGGCGGCTGGGCGTCAAACACCCGCCCTACGGCACGGCGCTCTCGGCGACCGAGGCGACGGCGATCGCCGGGCAGGTCGGCTTCCCGCTGCTCGTGCGGCCCTCCTACGTGCTCGGCGGCAGGGCGATGGCGATCTGCTACTCGGTCGAGGACCTCGACGCCTACCTCGAGGCCAACGTCAAGGCCGACCAGGAGCACCCGCTGCTGCTCGACCGCTTCCTCGAGAACGCGATCGAGGTCGACGTCGACGCCCTCGGCGACGGCGAAGAGGTCTACGTCGCCGGGATCATGCAGCACGTCGAGGAGGCCGGCGTCCACTCCGGCGACTCCGCCTGCGTGATCCCGCCGCTCAGCCTCGGCGAGGAGATGCTGGAGAGGATCCGCGCCACCAGCGAGCGGATCGCGCTCGAGCTCGGCGTCATCGGCCTGATCAACATCCAGTACGGGGTCGCCGGCGGCCGGCTCTACGTGATCGAGGCCAACCCGCGCGCCTCCCGCACCGTCCCCTTCGTCTCCAAGGCGATCGGGGTGCCGCTGGCGAAGATGGCGGCGCGGCTGATGCTGGGGGAGAAGCTGGCCGACCAGGACCTGCCGGAAGGGCCGCTCGACCACGTCAGCGTGAAGGAGGCGGTCCTGCCCTTCGCCCGCTTCGCCGGCGCCGACTCGGTGCTCGGCCCGGAGATGAAGAGCACCGGCGAGGTGATGGGGATCGCCGAGGACTTCCCGACCGCCTTCGGCAAGGCCCAGGCGGCGGCCGGGGTGCGGCTGCCGGAGTCGGGATCGGTTTTCATAACCGTCACCGATACCGACAAGGCCGCCGCCACCCAGCTAGCCACCCGTTTCCACGACTTGGGCTTCGAGGTCATTGCTACCCACGGAACCGCC
Organism: uncultured Actinomycetes bacterium; assembly: GCA_946479725.1. The sequence goes on from CAMLHB010000266.1 coordinate 1,002, forward strand.
CAGGCAATCGAGCGGATGGGGGTTCCGGTGACCCGGATCAACAAGCTGCAGGAAGGCTCGCCCCACGTCCTCGACCTGATCCGCAAGTCCGAATGCGACCTGGTGATCAACACCCCGACCGGCTCCGGCGCCCGCACCGACGGCTACGAGATCCGCACCGCCGCCGTCCGCCAGGGGATCCCCTGCGTGACGACGATGACCGGCGCCACCGCCGCCGCCCGGGCGATCGCCGCCGGCAAGCAGGGCGACGCCGAGGTCCGCTCGCTGCAGGAGATCCACGCCGAGTCCGCGCACCACCCCCATATAGGTGGGCTGGCGCAGGCTCGCGAGGGCGCCGGGCAGTGACCGCGCCCTTCGGTCGTCGGCCCTGCGAGGTCTCCGCGAACAAGGCCTCGGGCGGCTACAGGATCTTCTCGCTCCTCGACCGCGAGGGACCGGCGCCCGAGCCGGGGCAGTTCTACATGCTCGCCAGCGAACGCAGCTGGGGGGAGGGAGGAGGCCGCCCCTTCCTGCCGCGGGCGATCTCCGTTGCGGAGACGGCGCCGACGAAAGACGGCGTCCGCCTCGACTTCCTCGTCGAGGGCGTCGGCCCCGGCAGCGACCGGCTCTGCGAGCTGCAGCCCGCCGAGAACGTCTGGGTCACCGGCCCTCTCGGCAACTCCTTCCAGACTCCGAAGCAGGTCAACCCCGACGCGGCTGGCGCGATCCTCGTCGGCGGCGGCATCGGCATCGCCCCGATGGCGATCTGGCGGAGGCACCTGGTGGAGAAAGGGATCCCGCTGCGGGTGCTGCTCGGCTTCCGCAACGAAGCCCACTCGGGCGGCCTCGACGAGCTCTTCTGCGCGGGGGGAACTCTCTGCCCCGACATTCGCCTGGCCAGTGAGGACGGCCACGCGGGTCACCAGGGGTACGTCACCGACCTCCTCGTCACGATGCTGGCTGGCGACGACGCTGCCTCGGCTGTCGTCTACTCCTGCGGACCGCCGGCAATGCTGGAGGCGGTGCGCAGCATGTGCGAGACCCACGGCGTCAGCTGCCAACTGGCCGAGGAGTCCCCGATGGCCTGTGGCTTCGGCGCCTGCTTCGGCTGCGCGGTCCCGAGGCCGGGCGGCGGCTACATGCGCCTCTGCGTCGATGGCCCGGTCACTTCCGCGGGTGGCACGGTAGGGGGGACCATGTCTGAGGAAGCTTTAGCTACCGGAAGACATGGTGGGTCCCCTGCCGTGACAGGACCCGCGGACCAGCAACCTTCGTCCCTCGACTTCTGCGGCATCGAGCTGCCCCATCCCGTCATCAACGGGTCCGGTACCTACGACGCAATCGCCGCCAGGAAGGTCTTTGGGGATGAGCTGCTGGAGGGTTTCCCGTTCTCAGCGTTTGTCTCGAAGACGATCACCCCCGAGCCGCGGTCGGGGAATGAGCCGCAGCGGATTTGGGAGACGCCCGCCGGGATGATCAACTCGATCGGGCTGCCGAACAAGGGGTTGGAGGGGTTTCTCGCCGAGGACCTGCCGCAGCTCGCCGAGCTGCCGGTGCCGCTGATCGTCTCGGTGATGGCGACCAACCGCGAGGAGTTCTCCCGCCTGGTCCGCGAGGTCGGGGCGCGGGACGAGGTCGCTGCCCTGGAGCTGAACGTCTCCTGCCCCAATGTCCACTCCGGCCTCATCGTCGGCGAGAACCCGGACGAGACCGAGGCGCTGCTGGAGGGGCT
>CAMLHB010000267.1 GCA_946479725.1 uncultured Actinomycetes bacterium
CTCGGCGGCGGCCCAGGTGCAGCTCTACTTCAGCGAGCCGGATCTGTTCGAGCGCAAGCGCTTCGTCCGCGACACGGTGATTGCGGCGCTGGCCTTCGCCTACTCGGTCTGGGCGATCACCGGCTCCGGCAAGGACATCATCGCCAAGGGGTTCGTCCTCCTCCTCGCCGGGATCCCGGTCTACGTGTTGATGAAGTGGTGGCAGGCCAAACAGGCCGAAGAGCAGGCCCGAGAACTTGTCGCGACGCCCCCGCCAGTCCGCTCTCCCGGCCGTGAGGGCGCAGTCGTCGCGATGAAGAAGGGCTCCTGATGAGGAGCCCTGGTGCACCCGCCGCCCCCGCGCCCCAGACCAGTCACGACGCTGACGCGTCGTTAGCTGCCGGCGCGAGGGTAGCGGGTGCCCCGAATGCCTTCGGCCGCCTCTACGTGGGCTCGGAGGTCGGGGTCCTGCACCGGGTGATGCTGCACCGGCCCGACCTCGAGCTGCGCCGCCTCACCCCCGCCAACAAGGACGACCTGCTCTTCGACGACGTGCTCTGGGTGAAGCGGGCGCGGCAGGAGCACGACGCCTTCGCCGACACCCTGCGCGAGGAGGGGGTCGAGGTTCTCTACCTGCACCAGCTGCTGGCCGAGACGCTGGCGATCCCCGAGGCCCGGGAGGAAGTGCTCGCGGGCACGCTCGCCGAGGCCGACCTCGGGCCCTCGCTGGGCCCCGCGGTCGCCGAGTGGCTGGGGCAGCTGCCGGGCGGGCACCTGGCCGAGCGGCTGGTCGGCGGCGTCACCTACGAAGAGCTGCCCTTCCTCAGCGCCTCGCTGGTCGCCCAGGTGGCACGCAACGACGGCTTCGTGCTGGCGCCGCTGCCGAACCACCTCTTCACCCGCGACACCTCGGCCTGGATCTACGAAGGCGTCACCGTCCACGCGATGGCGAAGCCGGCCCGGCGCCGCGAGGCCGTCCACCTGCAGGCGATCTACCGCCACCACCCGCTCTTCACCGCCGCCCCGCACGAGACCTGGAGCGACGGCTTCGGCGGGCCGCCCCACCTGGAGGGCGGCGACGTGCTCGTGATCGGCAACGGCTGCGTCCTCGTCGGAATGGGCGAGCGGACGCAGCCGGGCGGGGTCGAGCTGCTCGCCCGCCGCCTCTTCGAGGCCGGCGCCGCGACCCGCGTGATCGCCGTCGAACTGCCGGCCCAACGCTCGAGCATGCACCTCGACACGGTGATGACGATGGTCGACCGCGACGCCTTCACCGTCTACCCCGAGCTGCGCTCGGCGATGACGGGATACACCCTGCGCCCCGGCCCCGAAGGGGTCCGGGTCGAGCGCGAGGGGGAGCTGTTCGCGGCGATCGCCGTCGCCCTTGACGTTGGCGAGCTGCGCCTATTTGAGACGGGCGGCGACAGCTTCGAGGCCCAGCGCGAGCAGTGGGACGACGGCAACAACGTCCTCGCAGTCGCGCCCGGGGTCGTAATCGCCTACGAGCGCAACGTCGACACCAACACGCGTCTGCGTGCCGGCGGCATCGAGGTGATCACGATCGCCGGCGCCGAGCTGGGCCGCGGTCGCGGCGGTCCCCGCTGCATGTCCTGCCCGGTCGAGCGGGATCCGATCCCTGCCTCTGGGTAGGAGAGGTGGGTGCGCACCGAGGAGCTCGCAGGCCTCTCCGGCCGTGAGGCCGAGCGGCGGCGGCTGAGGTTCGGGCCGAACCGGCTCGAGCGCCGCCACGGCCGGCGCTGGCCGAAGCAGCTCGCCCGCCAGTTCACCCACCCGCTGGCGCTGCTGCTCTGGGGGGCGGCGGTGCTGGCGGCGATCGCCGGGATCGTCCCGGTGGCGGTCGCCGTGGTCGTTGTCATCGTCCTCAACGCCGGCTTCGCCTTCGCCCAGGAGTTGCAGGCCGAGCGTGCGGTCGAGGCCCTGCAGGGCTACATCCCGCAGCGGGCGCGGGTGGTCCGCGACGGGGTCGAGACCGAGGTCGACACCGTCGACCTCGTGCTCGGCGACCTGCTGCTGATCGCCGAGGGGAATCGCATCTCCGCCGACGGGCGCCTGCTCGACGGCGCGATCGAGGTCGACCTCTCGACCCTGACCGGCGAGTCGGTGCCGGTCTCGCTGGCGCCGGGCGAGGCCCATCCCCACACCCCGCGCCTGCAGCGCCGCGACCTCGTCTTCAGCGGCACCGCCTGCACCGGCGGCGAGGCGCGGGCGCTGGTCGAGGCGACGGGGATGGCGACCGAGCTGGGGCGCATCGCCTCGCTCTCGCAGCGGGTCGAGGCGGAGGAGAGCCCGCTTGAGCACGAGGTACGGCGGGTCGCCTGGCTGATCGCCGCGATCGCGATCGCGATGGGGATCGCCTTCGTCCCGCTCGCCGCCTTCGCCGCCGGCCTGCCGCTCGGCGACGCGGTGGTGCTGACGATCGGCCTGATCGTCGGCAACGTCCCAGAGGGCCTGCTGCCGGTGATCACCCTGGCCCTCGCGGTCGGGGTGCGGGGAATGGTCCGCGAGGGCGCCGTGGTGAAGCGCCTCAGCGCGGTCGAGACGCTCGGCTCAACCGACGTCGTCTGCACCGACAAGACCGGCACCCTGACCGAAAACCGCATGCGCGTAACCGGCCTCTGGACCGCCACCACCGA
>CAMLHB010000268.1 GCA_946479725.1 uncultured Actinomycetes bacterium
GAGAGGACGCCGATCACCAGATCCCAGGGGCCCTCGGGCAGCGGGTCCTCCATCCGCGCCAGCTGCACGTCGTCGTAGTTCTCGCGGGCGCGGAAGACCATGTCGGCACTGGAGTCGAGCCCGATAACCCAGCTCTCCGGGTAGGCCTCGAGCAGGCGCCGGGTCGTTTCCCCGGTCCCCATGCCCAGCTCCAGCACCCGCGCGGGCGGGAAGGGGATCGCGGCGATCGCCTGCTCCTGCAGCTCGTCGTAGCGCGGGACCTCGGAGCGGATCAGCTCGGAGTAGGTGTCGGGTTTCCAGTCGAATCGGCCCATCTCGTAACCTCGACGGGAGCATGTCACAGGCGCCGCAGACGATCATCGACCTCTCCCGCCTCTCACTGGCCCACGGCGAGGGCAAGCGACTGGAAACGCCGGTGGCGCTCGAGCCCTTCGAGCTGGCCGGCCAGACCTACAAGCCCGAGCCCAGGGCGCCGACGGTCCGGCTCGAGGTCTCCCGCCCCAGCAACGGCTTCGCCTTCCGGCTCAACTTCCCGGCCCACCTCGAGGGGCCCTGCATGCGCTGCCTCGAGCCGGCGACGCTCGACCTCGAGGTCGAGGCCCGCGAGATCGACCAGGCCGGAACGGACGATCCTGAACTGCGCAGTCCCTACGTCTCCGACGACGAGCTCGACATCGGCCGCTGGGCCCACGACGCCACCATCCTCGGCCTTCCCACCCGCATCCTCTGCCGCCCCGACTGCGCCGGCCTCTGCCCCGTCTGCGGCGAGTCCCTCAACGACAACCCCCACGAGCACGAGGCCCCCACGGACGACCGCTGGGCGGCCCTGAAGAACCTGAAACTCGAGTAGCCGCTAGGGCTGCTGATCGAGCTCGGGCTGCGGCTGTTCCTCCTCGCGGCCGGCGAGGCGGTCGCGGCCGCGCTGGACGGCGGCGAGGAACTTCTGCAGGTTCACTTCGAGGGTGTTGAGGATCTCGTCGGCGTAGTCCTCGGCACCGAGGCGGATTTCGCGCTCGCGGTTGCGGGCGTCCTCGACGATCTCGTCGGCGGCCCGCTCGGCCTGCTTGGTGACCTCCTCGTCGGAGATCAAGCGGGCCTGCTGCTCGCGGGCCTCGCGGACGATCCGCTCCGCCTCGCGTTTGGCCTCGGCCAGCATCTCCTGGCGCTCCTTGACGATCCACCGCGCCTGCTTGATCTCCTCGGGGATCGTCGCGCGCATCTGGTCGAGGAGGTCGTAGATCTCCTCTCGGTCCACGCGAACCTGATCCGTCAGGGGGACCGGACGGGCGTTGTGAACTACGTCATCGAGCTTGTCTATGAGGACCAGGACGTCCATAGGAAGGTCGTAAGCCTACGTGTACGCGGGGGTTTTAGGGAAGAAGCGTTTCAAAGAGCGTTTTTTTGCAAGGCGACGCCCATTCGGACGGACTGGTGTTGCACAGCCTACCTGTCCCCCAGGCGTTCTTTCAGGGCGGCGGCGACGGCAGGTGGAACGAGGTCGGAGACATCGCCCCCGAAGGTGGCCATCTCCTTCACCCCGGTCGAGGAAAGGAAGCTGTAGTGGGGCGAGGCGATCACGTAGATGCTCTCGATCCCCGGGTCGAGCTTGCGGTTCAGCTGCGCCATCTCGAACTCGTACTCGAAGTCGGAGATCGCCCGCAGGCCCTTGACGATCGCCTTCGCCTCGTTGTCGCGGGCGAACTCGACCAGGAGGTTGGCGAAGATCTGGACCTCGACATTGGCGAGGTCGGCGGTCGCCTCCTCGATGAATGCCTTCCGCTCCTCGGCGGTGAAGAGCGTCTTTGCCTTGCGGACGGGATTGTTGACGACGCCGACGACGACGCGCTCGAAGACCTTCGACGTGCGGGTGATGATGTCGATGTGGCCGTTGGTGACCGGGTCGTAGGAGCCCGGGCAGACGACGGTGCCGTTGCGCTCGCTCACCCGGCCGCCTCCGCGTAGATGGAGACGTCGGCGGCGCCGTAGCGGCGCTGGCGCAGCGGCTCGAGGGCGTCGATCTGCAACGGCCGCCGGGCGCCGCTCTCGACCACGGCTCGGCCTCCGTCGGCCAGCAGCCGGGGAAGGTGGGTGTTGAGGTCGTGGGCCACGCGGTCGGCGAGTTTATACGGGGCGTCCACAAAGACGAGGTCGAATTTCCCCGCAAACGAAGGAGATGAAACCTGCTCCAGCCAGCGGCCGACGTCGGCGCGGACCAGCTCGGCTCGGTCGGCGAGGCCGAGGCGCTGGACGTTGCCGAGGGCGGGCCGGGTGTCGCGGTCAACGAGCACGGCGCGCCCGGCGCCGCGCGAGAGCGCCTCGATCGCCAGCGCGCCGGTGCCGCAGTAGAGGTCGAGGACGGTCGCGCCCTCGACCCGGTCGCCGAGCGCCGAGAAGATCGCCTCGCGCACGCGGTCGGAGGTCGGCCGCACCTTCCAGCCCTTGGGCGCGACCAGGCGCTGCCCTTTCAACTCGCCGGCGATCACGCGCATTGCGAAGAAAACTAGTCGGCGGTCGGGCATTGTATGCCCGTTTGGGTCACAAGTGGAACCCCCCGGAAGGGGGGTGGGCTACGCGGCGCCGGGGGCGGAGCGGGGGGTGGCGGCCGAC
>CAMLHB010000269.1 GCA_946479725.1 uncultured Actinomycetes bacterium
ATTTTTTGGTCGGTCGCCCCCCCGGCCCGTTGGCGGCCCCCCCCGCCCGACCGCCCCCCCGCCCCCCCCCCCCACCCCTCCCGCGATCCACTCCGATCAACAACAACTTCCTTCAGATTCTCGATAACGCTTCGAGGTTCGGAATTAGCAATCGAGTAAAGAGGCGCTCTTTTTGGTTAGAGCTATCCCACCTTGCTCGTCGAACGGAGTTCGATCGCGGAGGGGTTCGGTGGGGGTCGCTGGGTACTCAGCATGGAGCTGCGCCATAAGCAACGAGGCCACAGCCGGCCGCGATCCTCGCAGCGGAGGTGCTCCCAGTGACCCCCACCGAACCCCTCCCAAACCAACCACCCTCCGAGCAAAGAAAAGCCCGCCGGAGCGAATCTGGGGAGAAGCTCCGGCGGGCAATGTGTCTCGTCCGCGGAGAAATCTAGGACGAGGTCCTAAAGCCCCTTTAAAGGTTTCCGGAGGGATTTCTAAGGCTTGAGGACGTAGCCGGCGCCGCGTTTGGTGTGCAGCAGGCGGCCCTCGCCGCCGGCCTCGAGCTTGCGGCGCAGGTTGCTGATGAAGACGTCGATCGTGTTGGTCGCCGCCATCGGGTCGTAACCCCAGACCTCGTCGAGGAGGCGCTCGCGGGAGACGACAAGGCGCTCGTTCCGCATCAGGAACTCGAGCAGCTCGAACTCGCGGTTGGTCAGCTCGATCTCGCGCTCGCCGCGGCGCACTTCGCGGGTGTCGGGGTTGAGGCAGAGGTCGCCGACTTCCAGCGAGGCCGAACCCCGTGGCGGCCGGCGCCGCAGCAGCGCCCGGATCCGCGCCAGCAGCTCCTTGCGCTCGAAAGGCTTCACCAGGTAGTCGTCGGCGCCGCTGTCGAGGCCGGTGACCCGGTCCTCGGTCTCCGAGCGCGCGGTCAGCATCAGGATCGGCACGTCGCCGTCGCTGCGCAGGCGGCGACAGACCTCGACCCCGTCCATCCCCGGCAGCCCGAGGTCGAGCACGACCAGGTCCGGGACGAAGCCGGCGGCGACGTCGAGGGCTTCGACCCCGTCGGCGGAGGTGCGGACTTCATAGCCCTCGTTGCGGAGCGAGCGGCGGAGGACATCGGCGATGTCGACGTCGTCCTCGACGATGAGGACGCGGCCGCCGATCTGATCGACTTCGGAGAGCACGGGACGATGGTAGCCGTCGAAATCGGCGCTCTGCGCGAGTTTTACTCCAGATTTAGCTCGCAGGTGAGCGGCGGCCGGCGTCGAACGGGGGACCATGTTCGTGCGTAAAAAGCGCGCCGGGACGGCGCGGGGCAGGAGAGCCGCGTCCAAGCGCAAGCCGAAAGGAAGGGCGAAAGCCGGGCTGCGGCTGCCGGGCGGCCTCGAGCAGCGTCACCTCGACCTGATCGCCCTCTTCCTCGTCGCCTTCGGCGTCTACCTCGTCTTCGTCCTCTTCTTCGGCTGGGAGGGGGGCAAGGTCGGCTACGGGGCCGAAACCGCGCTCACCTACCTCTTCGGCCAGGTCGGCGCCCGGATCTTCACCGTGCTGCTGCTGGTCGTCGGCGCGATGCTGCTGACCGGGACCTCGGTCTCGGCGCTGGCGCGCGGGATCGGCAAAGGCCTGCAAGCGCTCTTCCGCGGCGCCTTCGCCGGCGGCGACGCCGCCGCCCGCACGGTGGCGCGGACCCATGCCGACTGGCGCGAGCACCGCGAGGCCCGGGCCGAGGCGGCCACCGTCGCCGGCCAGACCGATGTGATGAGTTCCTATCCGGAGGAGGACGAGGACTTCGAACCGACGGTTGCCCTCGCCGAGGAGGACGACTTCGACTCCCAGATCTTCGACGCCGAGACCTCCGAAGAGGAGGCCGAGCCGGAGCCCGGCGAGCAGGTCGAGCTGAAGAACTACGACTCCGAGGACGCCGTCGCCGTGGTCGACGAGGGCGACCGCGCCCACGCCGGCCTGACGCCGATGGGCTCCAAGCGCGGGGTGACGATGTCGGAGGAGATCGACTACCGCCCGCCCGCCGCAAAGCTGCTGGAACGCGGCAAAGGCGAAAAGGGCCCGGATCCGCGCGACCACGAAGCGGTCGGCCGCAAGCTGGTCGAGACGCTCGGCCACTTCGGGGTCGAGGCGAAGATCGTCGGCATCGTCAGCGGCCCCCACGTCTCCCGCTTCGAGCTGCGCCTGGCACCGGGGACCAAAGTGAAGAAAGTGACCGAGCTGGCCAACGACATCGCCTACGCGCTCGCCTCGACCGACATCCGCATTCTGGCTCCGATCCCCGGCAAGCAGGCCGTCGGGGTCGAGGTCCCCAACCGCACCCGCAAAATGGTCCGCCTCGGCGACATCTACGCCGGCCGCCCGGAGAAGACCTCGCCGCTGGTCGCCTGGCTCGGCAAGGGGATCGACGGCAACGCGGTCTGGACCGACATCGCGAAGATGCCGCACGTGCTCGTCGCCGGCACCACCGGCTCGGGCAAGAGCGGCTGCGTCAACGCGATCCTCTCCTCGATCCTGATGCAGGCCTCGCCAAACGAGGTCCGCCTGGTCCTCGTCGACCCCAAGCAGGTCGAGCTCAACCACTACGAGAACGT
>CAMLHB010000270.1 GCA_946479725.1 uncultured Actinomycetes bacterium
ACGAACGAGACGGTCGAGAAGATCGTCGCCTGGCTTGACGAGAGGAAGCTGATCTAGATGGCAGGCATCCTGGTTTACGCCCTCCACGACGACGAGGGCAACTTCAACAAAAACTCGCTCGGGGCCATCTCCGAGGCCGCCAAGCTGGCCGGCGAAGTCGGCGGCGAGGCCGCCGCGCTGGTCGTCGGCGAGGTCGGCGACGACGCCTGCGCCTCGCTCGGCAACTACGGCGCCGCCAAGGTCTACCGGGCCAAGAGCGTGCCCGAGGGCCTGGCGCAGCCGATCGTCGACGCGATGGCCAAGGTCATCCAGGAGCAGGGCTTCAGCTACGCCCTCTTCGGCGGCGGCCTGCTCGGCTTCGAGATCGGCGCCGGCCTCACCGCCCGCCTCAACGCCGGCGTGACCATGGAGGTCACCGCGGTCAAGGTCGACGGCGGCAAGCTGGTCGTCGAGCGGCCGATCCTGCAGGACTCCGAGATCGCCGACGTCGGCTACGTCTCCGAGCCCGGCATCATCATCGGCCGCCTCAACGCCTTCGACGCCAACGAGAGCGGCGGCAGCGCCGAGGTCGTCGACGTCGACGTGGAGCTCTCCGAGTGGTCGTCCAAGGCGAAGCTGGTCCAGCGCGGCGAGCAGCGCGGCGCCGACGTCAACATCGAGGATGCCGACATCCTCGTCGGCGGCGGCCGCGGCCTCGGAGCCAAAGAGGGCTTCGAGCTCTGCGAGCAGCTGGCCGAGTCGATGGGCGGCGCCGTCGCCGCGACCCGCGCGGTCGTCGACGCCGGCTGGTACCCCTACGCGGCCCAGATCGGCCAGACCGGCAAGACGGTGGCGCCGAAGCTGTACCTCGCCGCCGGCGTCTCCGGGGCGATCCAGCACAAGGTCGGGATGCAGAACTCGGAGAACATCCTTGCGATCAACAAGGACCCGAACGCCCCAATCTTCGAGTTCTCCGACCTCGGCGTGGTCGGCGATCTGCACAAGATCGTCCCCAAGCTGACCGAGGCGATCAAGGCGAAGAAGGGCTAGAGCGATGCCAGTAGCTCCGAGCGAGTTCCCGCCCCCGTTCGATCCCGACATCGTCATCGCGGCGCCGACGGATCCGGAGGACGAGCGTATTGAGGTTGGCGTGGCGATCGTCGGCGGTGGCCCCGCCGGCCTCGCCTGCGCCAACAAATTGATGCAGCTCCTCGAGAACGAGCCGGAGCTGCTGGAGAAGCTCGGCGAAGTCCCGGTCGCGGTCGTCGAGAAGGGCAAAGTCGCCGGTGCCCACCTGCTCTCCGGCGCCAACGTGGACCCCTCGGCGATGGAACGGCTCTTCCCCGACCTGCCGCCGGCGGAGTGGCCGCCGGTCTACCAGGAGGTCACCAAGGACGCGACCTACTTCCTGACCAAGAGCAAAGCCTTCCCGCTGAAGCCGCCGCCGCCCAACTTCCGCAAAGAGGGGACCTACACGATGTCGGTCTCCAAACTCGGCCGCTTCCTCGCCGAGAAAGCCGAAGAGGCCGGCGTCTACATCCTCACCGAGACCGCGGCGACCCAGCTGCTGGTCGAGGACCGGATCGTCCGCGGCGTCCGCTCCGGCGACCGCGGCCGCGGCAAGGAGGGCGAAGAGCTCGGCAACTTCGAGCCCGGCTCCGATGTCGTCGCCAAGGCGACGGTGCTGGCCGAGGGCACGATCGGCCACCTCACCTACGCGGCGATGGACTACTTCGACCTCCGCGACGGCTCCGACCCGCAGGTCTGGGAGCTCGGGGTGAAGGAGATCTGGGAGGTCCCGAAGCCGCTCGACCGGGTCATCCACACGCTTGGTTGGCCGCTGCGCTGGAGCCCCCGCTTCAAGGAGGCCGGTGGCTCGTTCATCTACCCGATGGGCGAGGACAAGGTCTGCTTCGGGCTGGTCGTCGGTCTCGACACCACCGACGCCACCTTCTCCGTCCACGACGCCCTGCAGGAGTTCAAGACCCATCCCTTCATCAAGAAGATCATCGAGGGCGGCAAGCGGGTGGGCTGGGGCGCCAAGACGATCCCATCCGGCGGCTACTGGGCGCTGCCGAAGCGCTTCTCTGTGCCCGGCATGCTGATGGCCGGCGATGCCGCCGGGATGGTCAACATCGCCGAACTGGCGGGCGTCCACTACGCGATGCACGCCGGCATGTACGCGGCGGAAGCGATCGTCGAGTCGCTGAAGAAGGACATCGACTCGGTCAACTTCGAAAGCTACGACGAGAAGATCCGCGGCTCGGTGATCGAGAAGGACCTCTACCGCTCGCGCAACATGAAGCAGCCGCTGACCAAAGGCCTGATCTTCGGCGGCGCGATGGGCAGCATGATGGTCGCCTCCAAAGGTGCCTTCCCGGGCGGCCACTGGAAGATCGAGGACAACGCCGAGATCCCGGTCTCCGAGGGCAAGGCGGCCGACAGCTACCCGAAGCCCGACAACGAGCTCACCTTCAACAAGCTCGACTCGGTCTTCCTCTCCGGCAACGCCACCCGCGACGACGCCCCCAACCACGTCCGCATCCAGACCCACGTCCCGCGTGAGATCGCCCAGACCTGGG